>NZ_JAPVZF010000002.1:0-304975 GCF_041432195.1 Streptococcus sp. 27098_8_23
TCTGGTGTACCAACGAACTGCTTGTCTGGTGTGAAGGTCACAGTTCCATTTGATGCAATCGTGTAAGTTCCTTCACCTGGAATCACTTTTTCAGTTGATCCATCTTCAAATGTCGCTGCCACAGTTTCATCGATTGGAACCAGTGGGTCGCCACCTTGGAAGCTTGGAGTTCCTGTTTGTGGAACACCCTGAGGACCCGTGCTAGTTGCGTTAGTGCTGGTTGGAACTACTTCTTTCACCACCGCTTGGTACTTGACTGTAACAGGAGTTCCGTTGGCATCCACACGAGTCAATTCAAGTTCTGGTGTTTCCCCCTTGAATTGCTTATCTGGGGTGAAGGTCACCTTGCCATCTGCATCCACTTCGAACTTACCAACATTTGGTACTTCTTTCACAGTTGTACCATTGTCAAATAGTGGTGTCGAATCCGCTGGGAATGGAACTGAGTCATGGCCTGGAGTGAAGGTCACTTTACCTTCTTGGACCTGACCTTGCAGACCTTCTGTCATATCACCTGTACCAGTTGGCGTTACTTTCTCAACAACTGGGGTATAGGTCGTTACAGCCGACTCTCCATTTTTATCCACCACTCCAACTCGAACTGGAGTTGCCGGACCATAGAAGGTTTTCAGTGGAGTAAAGACAATTGTTTTATTTACAAGATCTAAATCGTACGTCCCTTGGTTGGCAATGGTTAGCGAAGTTACCTTTTGTCCATTCTCATCATAAAGAAAGACACTGCTTTGGACTAGGTCAACGGATTTCTTTGCTCCATTAATGGTTGTTGTCCCTTTTGTAAAGTGGACCTCGCTCTCGCTTGCTCTATCCTCATCAAATCGAATCGTTGCTGCTTGCTTCTGCCCTTGAAGGCCTTTAGATTTCGCTGCACTTGCTGAAGGGACAACTGGAAGTGGAACATAATACACCACCCGATACCAGGTAAATTCTTTTTCCAACTCTTCATCTCTAGGATCATCCGCGGTCAATAAATATTCATCGAGAGCTCCTTCTCCCGACATTGTGTTTGCATCAATATCCTCTCTTGGATAATAGCCAGGAATTTCAGGAGAAATCACTTGAGACCAAGTTTGGTCTGCAGACCAGGCTGAGTATGTCACACCAGCTGTCGCATCATTTGGTTGCCGTTTCGCCAAAACCTGGTCAATTCTCTTCGTTCGAGTAAACGAATGAGTCTCAACATGTTTTGGAGGAAGGAGTGATAAATCAGAATGGTTTGTTTTTTTGAGATATTCAAAATCAATCTCTCGAGTTCCACGAACAGTTTCGGTTAGTTCTGTAATCTTGTGTCTAAACTGAAACTTGAATTGTCTTGGGCTAGCCGAGTCACCAAAGGTATGATCTGTAAAATCGTTACTAATCAGTTCATATCCTGCATCTTCTAATTCCTTAATTCGACGAACAGGATCATAAGAAATTGGTCCATTAGGTTTGCCTACAACTGTGTCTACCTGTCCTAGTTGCACTTCCTTAGACGGATCATTTACATCCACAAAGGTGAAACTTGCAGATGACAGTTTGGTGGACATTTGGATTGAAACATTATTGGACTCAGTGTACTTGGAACTACCATTTGCCAGAGCCGAAGAAAGATAAGCTGTAGCACCTGAGGCAGTATCTTGCCCGATAACTGCTCCATCGATAGGAAACTGAACACTACTTCCAGCAGCAACCGGAGCAGTCGAATGCCAACGAACTGCACGAATCTCTGACCAATCCGACACTTGATCTGCTGTGAGCCATTGTGAAGCATTAATTTCTGTAGCAGTGCCCGCAGTACGACTATATTGAACTTCCCAGCCTGAAGGTGGTGTTAAAGCTTTTGTCAAACTCACTGTAAATCCAGAACCACGATTTCTGGATTCTAGCTGTTTATCACCTTTCATCGGCAAGGATGACAAAACATAAACGTCTGAAACCGGCTGTTTAGATGCGTTTTTATAGGTCACTCTGAAATCAATCTCATCACCAGGATAGTGCTCTTGGGTATTGTAGGCAAAGTGTTGATTTGTAGCTCTCTTCACTTCAGAGTAGACACCACTCGCTTCAGAAGCCTGTACGATCACATCGAAGTCATAAGAAACTGAATTTTTCGAGGTAACTGTAATGCCGTCAAGCTCCCCCAAGTCGTAACCATTCTGAGCTTGAACGTCAGGAAGTTCCTCATCCCAGAAAGCAATCGCTTTATAGGTATAGGTCCCATTTGGAATCGTTTTGTTTTCCAACTTCAAAAGCGTTGGAGGCATAGGGGAGTCTGGAGTCCCCTTTACTTGGGCATAGTAGAGAGTTTTCCCAGTATCTTTGTAATTATAATAAACCTTAAAATTAGGGTTTCCACTAAAGTTTAATTGTGGATCAGCCAAATAAGCCAGATGGTAAACTCCCGTCAAGTTTGCGAAGTTCTGAGTAGGGGTGTCTTTACCCGCAGTCCTTGTGATAAAATCTTGCTTAAAACCAGAAGCATCTGTATGTCGATTGAAAACATCTGTTCGGGCTCGCCCAATCATTGAAATTTGCTGGATAACACGCGTCAATTCGGCTGAAGCCGTTTGAGAGAAGGAAACAGTGTTACGAGTATTGTTAAAAGTGGAATCCGTTCTAGAATCCAACTTACTAATCGTCGAATCTTTATAGAGACTTTCCCAATTATTAAAACGTGTTTTTGTCTGGAAAAAAAATGCCGAAGTATCATTTGTTGAGGACTTCCTCATCTTGATATTTTTAAACTTGTACTCCAGTTCCTTCACATCTTGCTCTTCCGTCAATCGTAGACTACGGGTGTTACTATTAAAAGTACCTAATAACTCACCTGTAGCTTTATTGTATACTTCTACGGATGCGTCCGGTGAAGAGAAAAATTCATTCCATTGACGCTCCTCAATCACGTTTACTTCTCGATAAGACTCTCGTGAATCCTGTATTTTATGAGTGAAAGTGTAGTCATTGATAGGATAATCTTTTTCAACCTCAGCGACTGATGAAAGTCGAACATTAGAACGGTATTCTGTTTCACCATAAGAACGAATTATCTCCGAGTCAGACTGATTATAGTGTCTAAACTCAAAGAGAGAAGACTCTGACTGGTCTGTTTTTTGAACAAGGAGAGTATAAGGCAGAACGACCGTATTTTGATAGCTAGTCCCATCTGCTTTTGTATAGATACCCGTCACAGTTAGCTTTTGCGCTTTTCTATTAATATCCGCTACTTTGGCATTCTTTAACTTGAAAGAAATTGGAATGAGCTTGTTTTTATTGTTATTAATATCTTGAAGCGGATTATTTGCTCTATTAATCGTCAGATGGTAACCCGTCGCATCGGCAGTCCATCCTAGAGCTTTGGCTTCATCTGTCAACTCATAGCCTTCTTTTAACTCTATATTATAGGTATAGGATGTGACAGGATCAATAATATGGCCACCGACATCACTAATCCCCATACCATTGATCATACGACCATCAAAGACACCATTTCCATAGTTGAAGTAATCATTTCTTGCCGTATTATTCTTAGGATCTTTCGCACCATTAAATAGATAGAAGGACACACGAGACGAATCTTCGTCAACGATACCATCATTGTTTCGATCGTAGCCAATGACCTGATTATTAGACATTGGTGTCAGACCCCCTACACCGTTTTCTAAGACTTTCCACGTGTGTTCAATACTTCCAAGTTCTTTGAGGACATTGCCATTTTTGTCATAGAGCTTAGCAGTCGCTGTCACTTTATGGTCCGGCCCAATGGCTTGGACAGCACCTCCCCAGTTCTGCGTCAAAGGATCCATCTGAAAAGTATAGACGAAGTTATAGTTTGCTCCACCTCTCAGATTTGTAGGTTCTATCTTTAAATCAAGGTCTCCATTCGTTTTTTCTTGGCTGAACTTTACACCACCAACTGGAGAAGGGGTCAATTTAATCGCCTTACCATTTTGGAAATGAATTTTAATATACCCACCAGAATAGTCTGCTTCGTGCCCAGTAATACTAAAAGTCAAGGACTCACGAACACTATCTACCGCATGGATCTCTTTGATTGGCGAATGAGTTTTAAATTCTGCATTGACTTCATCTAGCGATCTCTTGCGTCTTGAAGAAGTTTTTCCACTAGAACCGCTTTCTTCCTTGCTTTTCTGCTCAGTTTGAGTTGATTCTAGAGATTGCTTTTTCTCCTCATCTAAAGAAGGCTGACTCGCTTCCTTGATATTGTCAACTTGAGAAACTGGTTGGCTCTGAGCGACTGGTGCAGATACTTCTGTTTTGGACGGCTCAGCTTTATCCTTCAGGTCCTTAACTGCTTCGTTCTGTGTAGCTTCTTTTTGAGGTTCAGAAATGACTTCCTGTCCATTCTCAGCACTTTTTTCCTTCTGTTGAATTTCCGCCTGCGTTTGTTGTTCCTTATTGTTGACTTGAGCTTCATCCGCTTGCACTGGAGAAGTAGCCATGACCATAAAAGTTCCTAGCAATACCGAACAGGTCCCAACACTTAACTTTCTAATTGAAAAGCGGGAAAAAGATTGATTAAAAATTTTTTTCTTCATCATTTCTCCTTTATATTCATACTTAATCTAACATAACAGCTTTATCATTATAACTTATAGTAAATAGAATTTCCAATAGAATGTTCATTTCTACAGAAATTTCTTTATAACTCCATTTGCATAGAAAAAGGAAGCTGTAAAACCAGCTTCCTTCTGTTGTTTTTACTCAATTTTCACGATTATTCCACACTGAAAAGATATGGATATACGGGTTGTTGACCTTGGTGAATCTCTACTTCAACATCTTCAAATTCTTCTGCGATTTCTTGGGCAATTTCATTGGCAAGTTCTTCGCTTCCGTCTTCACCGACATAGAAAGTCACGATTTCACTATCTTCGTCCAACATATGTTTCAATGTTTCAGTCAAGGTTTGGTGCATGTCAGGGTTTGACACGAGGATTTTCCCATCTACCATACCAAGATTGTCATTTTCATGAATTGCTAATCCATCGATAGTTGTATCACGAACAGCAGTTGTTACACTACCGCTTACGACATCACCAAGGGCCGCAGTCATGCGTTCTTGGTTTTCTTCGATTGATTTGCTTGGGTCAAAGGCAAGAAGACTGGTCAATCCTTGAGGAATTGTACGTGCTTCTACCACAACAGCAGGTTGTTCAAGCACTTCAGCCGCAGACTGAGCTGCCATAAAGATATTTTTGTTGTTTGGCAAAAAGATGATGTTGCGAGCATTGACCTGTTCAACAGCCTTGATAAAGTCTTCTGTTGAAGGGTTCATCGTCTGACCACCTTCGATAACATAATCCACACCTTGAGCACGGAAGATATCTGCTAAACCTTGACCAGCTACTACTGCGATAAGGGCATACTCTTTTGTTTCAGCAGGCTTGTTGCCTTGAGTTGCTTCTTTTTCAACTTGCGCCTCGTGTTGGTTACGCATGTTGTCCACTTTTACCTTAATCAAGCTACCATATTTGAGACCTTCTTGCATGACAAGACCTGGATCTTCTGTATGGACGTGAACTTTGACGATCTCATCATCGTTGACAACAAGCAGTGAGTCGCCTAAGTCATTCAAGTAGTTACGGAATTCATCGTAGTCAAAGTCCTTAGAATAAGTTGGACCTTGTTTGAGGGCTACCATAATCTCTGTACAGTAACCGAAGGTAATATCCTCAGTTGCAACATGTCCAGCTACAGACTTGTGGTGCTCTGCATTAATCATTTCACTCATGTTTGCAGGAGTCGCTACAAAGTCTTCAGAAGCACTGTATTCACCAGTAAGAGCTGAAAGGAATCCTTCGTAGATGAAGACCAAACCTTGACCACCTGAGTCTACCACACCAACTTCCTTA
Source organism: Streptococcus sp. 27098_8_23 (assembly GCF_041432195.1). GTDB lineage: Bacteria > Bacillota > Bacilli > Lactobacillales > Streptococcaceae > Streptococcus. The sequence continues at coordinate 5,874 of NZ_JAPVZF010000002.1, forward strand.
AGGACTGGAAGCATTTCTGGTGTCTTAGCCAAAGCTGCTTTTGCGCCTTCCAAGGCTGCACGCATGACCTCAACAGCATCATCTGTCTCCTCGGCTTTTTTCTTAGCCCCAATAGCCGCTCCACGAGAAACAGTCAAAATGGTTCCTTCAACTGGTTTCATAACTGCTTTATAAGCTACTTCGACACCGGATTGGAAGGCAAGAGCCAAGTCTTGACCTGTTAATTCATCTTTTTCCTTGATAGCCTGAGAGAAGCCACGGAAGAGCTGAGAAGTGATAACCCCTGAGTTCCCACGCGCACCCATCAAGAGACCTTTAGCAAGAATGCTCGCTACTTCTCCAACTGTAGAAGCAGGCTTGTCTGCTACTTCTTTAGCACCATTTTCAATGGTCATTCCCATGTTTGTCCCAGTATCTCCATCTGGAACTGGAAAGACGTTCAATGAATTGACATATTCTGCTTGCTTATTCAAACGAGTTGATGCAGCCTGCACCATCTCTTGGAATAAACTGGTAGTAATTTTTGACACGATTATTCTCCTACAACTTTGATATTTTGAATGTAGACATTCACAGTCTGAGCAGTAATTCCTAGTTGATTTTCTAAACTAAAACGAACACGCTCTTGAATGTTTTTTGACACTTCGCTTATCTTTACTCCGTAGCTCAATACGGTATAAACATCAACTGCAATGCTACCATCTTCGGCTGCTTTTATAACAACACCCTTAGAATAATTTTCCTTACCAAGAAGGGCTTGGAAATTGTCTTTGAGGGCATTTTTACTAGCCATACCGACCACACCAAAAATCTCAGTTGCGGCACCACCTACTACGGTTGCAATCACTTCATCTGTCAGTTCGATTTGACCATCTTTTGTATTAATTTTTACAGTCATTTTTTTTACCTCAACTAGTTGATACTTTATTTTATCATATTTCAGCCCAAGTGTAAAAGCAGAATGCTGTATCGGCGGATATTTACTCTATTTTTCAAATGGTTTTATCCTTAGAGCAAAAGAAAAAGACCTAACTGGTCTTTTCATTTTTATTAAACGCGTTCAACTTTACCTGATTTCAAAGCACGAGCTGAAGCCCAAACTTTTTTAGGTTTACCATCGATAAGAACAGTAACTTTTTGAAGGTTTGGTTTTACGGCACGTTTTGTTTGGTTCATCGCGTGTGAACGGTTGTTTCCTGATACAGTCTTACGACCTGTAAAGTAACATACTTTAGCCATTGTGTTTTCCTCCTATTAGATCTAATATAGCGGATGTGCTAGCACCACATACCGTACTATGTTATCACACTTTCTTGAATTTATCAAGGGCCTAAACTATTTTTTTATTTAACGTAAACAACTCCAAGTTTACCAAAAGCAACTTCCCCACGGATAATCAGAGTTTTACTAGTTGGCGCTACAGGAGCATCTGCCTTAGCTGCACCAAAGGAGGTTTCTACTTTCAAATCGACACGCCAGTGTTGTGGAACATAGACGGTTGCATTCCCGAAAGCCACTTCAATATTTAAAGTCGCAAAATCACCTAACATCTCTGCATTGTCATAGTAGATTTTAGCATCCCCAAAAGCGACTTCCACTTGGTCATCTACGAGATCTTGATCTTGCTTATAGAAGGTCCCGCTACCAAAAGCGACTTCCTTATCCGTGACGACTGTTTTTTTCCCATCGTACCACCATTTTTTTTCATTCCAGAACTTACTTGAATGCGTCAGATAACCAACTCCGAGTACCACCAAGATGCTAGCCCAGATGAGAGAATGATTGGTAACTGGCAACAAGTCATACGAATAATTTGCAATGATGAGCGCCAGTAAACCTGTAAAAACTGCCGAAGTTAGATGGCGTCTAAGGATGGACTCAATGGACTTATAAGCAAAAAAAACAATTCCTAGCAAAGGCCATATCTTGCCATCCAAAGAAGGAATTCCAAAATTCCCTTGCAGCAAGATCCAAGCTGCTAAAACCAATAAAACAATACCAAATGCTTTCTTTTTCATGTTTTTTACCTCATGTTTCTTAGATTTTCTTTTAGGAGGGATTGGTAATGTCGTGAGACATGAACCTCCTTGTGCGTCTGATAAAAGGAAATGGTACCCGTTCCTGAAAAGGACTTGTCCACTGAGTAAATCTGACGGATGTTTGCGATCGTTGACTTGGAAACTCGACTAAAATAACGAGGCAAGATGGACTCCAACTCATAAAGTTTGAGACGAACTTCATAGGCTTCCTTCTGGTTATGAGCGTAGATCTTGCTCCCTTCTGTTTCAAAGAAGAGAATTTCTGAAAGGTCTAGGTAATATTCACCTGTCCCCTTGTAAAAAGTCAACCTCGGAGCCTTTGACTCTTGCAAGAGCCGCTGCAAATCTGCAATTTCATCTGTCAAAGTGGGTGTCTTGATGACAATTTCAGTTTCTTCTAAATCGCCGTCAATCTCAATTCGTAACTTCATCACATCTCCTTTCTGACTCTACTATATCAAAGCTAAGTTAGGAATACAAGGGCAAAAAAGCAAGTGGTCAATTTGAAGCAGTAAGTGGTTGTAGGACTAGCTTAACTTACATGTCAGAATAGGAAGAAAAGGAAGCCCCACACCAGACCACAAGCATAGCCAACCAAGACATCCTTGGGATAATGAACGCCCCCTAAAACCCTCACCAAGCCCAGCAAAGCTGAGAAGAGCAAGCATGCTAAGCCAACAGGTAGACTAGCATGCAGACTGGCCATGGAGATGATGGTTGCCGAAAAAACATGGCGACTGGGCATCGACTGTCCCGAACTATCTTTTTCAAGCAGGGGACGGATATCCCAAGTTTCGTAGGGGCGTGGGTGATTGATTTTCTTACGAAAAAGGGACAAGATCACAAAGCCTGTGGCAGGGACAAGCAAATAGACCACAACTTGCTTCCCAAGTCCTAGCTGCAGGTAAGTGGTGACTAGTAAGGTCAGATAGACCAGGGGCATAGCTACTGTCATCAAGCGATTAAAACTGCGTAACAGAAATAGAAGGGTGGGATGGCTGGTGAGCCTGGAGCTGATATTTCGATACCATTCTTGATAATTTTTCATGTATTCTTCTCATTATCACTTTATTTTTACCTCTAGGTGAGGCACTTGTCTTCTAGTATAGTGCAGAAAAAGAAGGCCGTCAAGCCTTCTGAGGTTTATTCTTCTGCATCATCTTCTGTAAATTGACTATTATAGAGATCCGCGTAGAAGCCAGCTTGGGCCATCAGGTCATTATGATTGCCTTGTTCGATGATATTGCCATCTTTCATGACCAAGATCAAGTCTGCATTTCGAATGGTTGACAAGCGGTGGGCAATAACAAAGGAAGTTCTCCCTTCCATCAAACGGTCCATGGCTTTTTGGATCAATTCCTCTGTCCGTGTATCAACAGAAGAAGTCGCCTCGTCCAAAATCAAGAGTGGCGCATCTTTCAACAAAGCACGAGCGATGGTCAAGAGCTGTTTTTGTCCAACAGACAAGGTCACTGTATCATCCAAAACAGTATCGTAGCCATCTGGCAAGGTCATGATAAAGTGGTGGATTCCCACAGCCTTGCTGGCTTCCATCATTCGTTCATCACTGATGTCTGTCTGATTGTAGATCAGGTTCTCTCGAATCGTTCCTTCAAAGAGCCAGGTATCCTGCAAGACCATTGAAAAGGCATCGTGTACTTCTGAACGCGTCATAGCCTTGGTATCCACACCATCAATGCGAATACTTCCCTTATCAATCTCATAGAATTTCATCAAAAGATTGACAATGGTTGTCTTACCAGCCCCAGTCGGTCCAACAATGGCAACCTTTTGACCAGCATGAGCTGTCGCAGAGAAGTCATGGATGATGGTGCGTTCTGGTGTATAGCCAAATGACACCTGATCAAAGACTACTTCCCCTTTTATGTTGCTCAATTGTCTTTCCTTATGAGATTCATCTTGCATCTCAGCTTCAGCTAAAAACTCTAATACACGAGTCATGGCTGCACTCGCTTGTTGCAAGTTCGTAATCCCTTGGGCAATCTGTGACAGAGGTTGGGAGAAGGTCCGTACGTAAACCATAAAGGCTACAATAATCCCTATTGTGATATGCCCTTCTAACGCCAGCGCGGCTCCAACGATAATGACTAAGACATAACTAAAGTTTCCAACAAAGAACATAGCTGGCATCATGATACCAGAGATAAACTGAGATTTCCAGATACTATCATGCAAGTCTTGATTTAAACCTGCAAATCTTGCTTTGGAGGTGTCCACTGCGTTGTAGCTGGTCACTACATTATGGCCAGAGTACATTTCTTCTACGTAACCATTGACGGCCGCTAGATTATTTTGCTGAGCTTTAAAATAACCCTGTGACTTGGCCATGATTACAGAAACCACCGCAAAACCAACAAGGGTTGATACAACGGTTACCAATGCCAAAATCCAGTTCATCCCAAACATGGTCACCAAGACAGCAATCAACAAGAAACTAGCTGAAAGAACTGTCCCTAGACTTTGGTTGAGAGATTGCGCTGCTGTATCCACATCATTGGTCACGCGCGAAAGGGTGTCCCCTTGCGAATGACGGTCAAAATAGCCAAGTGGCAAACGATTGATTTTTTCAGCGATTGCTGTCCGCAAGCGTTTTGAAAAATGCTGAATGCTCGTTGAAAAGATATAGGCCTGTGTATAATTAAGGATAGCTCCAAATACATACAGAACAACCAAAAATCCAGCAATGTTTGACACAGCTACCAAGTCGATTTCTGTAGCCAAGCCATCTGAAATCAAGTTAGTAATTTCTTTAATCTTAGTTGGACCATAAACGGTAATGATACTTGAAATGACTGCAGCCACAACTGCTATTAGGAGAGGGAGTTGGAGGCCTGCCATATAAGGTTTGCACTGTTTCCAGACCGAAACTTTTTTATTTTCCATCTTCCAATTCCTCCTTCGATAGTTGTGAGTAGGCAATTTCTTGGTAGACTTCGTTAGTAGCTAGAAGTTCTTTGTGGGTGCCTTGTCCCACGACTTTACCTTGATCCAAAACCAAGATCAGGTCGGCATCCATGATGGTTGAGATGCGTTGAGCAACGATGAGCTTGGTCATGGATTTTGTTTTCTCAGCTAGCTCTTGGCGAAGGACACGATCTGTCTTGTAGTCCAAGGCTGAGAAAGAGTCATCAAAGATGAGAATCTCTGGTTTACGAGCCAAGGCACGCGCAATGGCCAAACGCTGTCTTTGACCTCCTGAGAAGTTGGTTCCACCTTGGGCTACTTCTGATGCAAGACCTGCTTCCTTGTCCTCGATAAATGCTTTAGACTGGGCCAATTCAAGAGCTTGCCACATAGCAGCCTCACTTAGAGGACTTTCTTGACTCTTACCAAAGTCCAAGTTCCCCTTGACATCTCCAGAAAAGAGTACAGCTTTTTGTGGGATATAGCCGACCTTATTACGCAAGTCTTCCAAGTTGTAATCTTGCACATCGACACCATCTACTAGGATTTGACCAGATGAGACATCATAAAAACGAGGTATTAGGTTGACTAGAGTAGATTTCCCAGATCCAGTTGATCCGATAAAGGCAACTGTTTGACCTGCTTCGGCTTTAAAAGTAACATGTTCCACAACTGCTTCTGAGTTTTGAGAGTATCGGAAGGTTACGTCACGGAATTCCACTTGTCCTTGAACTGAAGAATCTGCAGCCTGTGCTTGACTCGGATTCTTAATAGAAGGATGCAAATCCAAAACTTGGTTGATACGTCCTGCAGAAACCAAGGTCCGAGGAAGAACGATAAAGAGTGCACCCATGAGTAGGAATCCCATTACAACCTGCATGGCATAAGACATGAAAACCACCATATCACTAAAGAGTGGCAAACGGTCGGTCAAACTAGCATCGTTGATCAGATAGGCTCCAATCCAGTAAATAGCCAAGGTCAAACCGCTGGAAATCGCCATCATAATCGGGTTCATAATCGCCATCAAACGGTTGACAAAAAGGTTGAGACGAGTCACCTCATCGTTGGCTGCTTCAAATTTTTCATCTTGGTAATCTTCCGCATTGTATGCACGAACAACTCGAATCCCTGTCAAGCTTTCACGAGTGATACTATTGAGTTTATCTGTCAATTTTTGGATGACAGATTGTTTTGGAAAGGCCAGAGTCATAAGAACAGTGGTCATCAAGACATTCACAATAACAGCCACAACGACCGCCCAGAGCCAGTATTCCGATTTCCCAAGGATTTTTCCAATGGCCCAGATAGCCATAATCGGCCCACGAGTAACCACTTGCAAGCCCATGGTAAAGAGCATCTGTACCTGGGTAATATCATTGGTCGTCCGAGTCAAAAGACTTGGGATTGAAAAGCGCTTGATCTCTGTCTGCGAAAAATCTAAAACACGATGAAATACGTCAGTGCGTAGATGGGTTGTATAGGATGCTGCAACACGAGCGGCAAAGAAACCAACCATAACAGATGAAAAGAAAGCCAATAAAGACAAACCAATCATCTTCGCAGCTGGTGACCAGAGTTCACCCAACTGCGTTCCAGACGTTCCCAGTAATTCTGTAATTTGCGAAATATAAGTCGGCACCTCTAACTCGAGATAGACCGAGAAACAAGTGAACAGAATCGTAAGGACGATCATTCCCCACTCTTTTCCTGTAATACGTTTAGCGAGTTTCTTCATTCTCTCCTCCTATCTTCTCAACATTTGCTTGCAATTGCCCGAGTACCTTTTCAAAGATTGCTAAGTCTGACTTTGAAACCCCCTCTAGCAGACTCTGATCAATCCGATCAAAAAAAGCTTTAACTTTTTGCATCTGCGAACGCGATTTCTCCGTCAGGCGAACAAATTTTGCCCGCTTATCGCTGGGGCTCGCCTCTAACTCGACCAAACCATTTTGTACCATGCGCTTTACTAGATTACTCGCCACAGATTTGGTAATATTGAGTTCCTGCTCGATATCCTTAATCAAGACTAGTTCCTCTTTTTGTTCACAATGATCTAAAAAACGCAGAACCTGCCCTTGCGGTCCACCCATACATTCAATGCCACATCGCTTGGCTTCTTTCTGTACCATCAGATGAACCTGGTGTCCAAAACGTTTGAACATTAACATCGGCTTGTCCATGATTGCTCCTTTCTCACGACAAATATAGTTCTCACAAGAACTATTTAAGTTTCCATGAGAACTATTTTATCATTTTCAGAAAAGATGTCAAGAAAAAAGTTTCTATGAGAACTATCTTGGTTTAAATTGACATTAGGCAATATTTTTTCTATAATAAGCACTAACTACTGTGGATAGAAATCCATTCACTTGATGAAGGGAGAAAACTTTCAAATGAAACCAGAAGAACAAAGAGTTTTAGGAATCTTAGCAACCATTTTTGGAGCCATCGCACTTTTAGGGTCCTGGATTCCATTTATTAACTATCTATCATTTTTCATCGCCATTGTCGCATTTATCTTGGGGATTATCGGCCTTATCGTCAACCTCAAAAAACGAAAAACAATGGCCATTATCGGAACATCCCTTGCAGTTGCTTCTGTTGTACTTTTCTTTACGACCCAAGTACTGTACGCTAATGTCTACAAAGAGTTTGTCAGGGAGTTTAACCGTTCCTACAGCGAGGCAAGTGCCTCAATGGAGCGCGAAGAAGAAAGCGACTTGACAGATGATAGCGCCTATTCCATCCCAGAGGAGGAAGAAGACGATAACTTCTCCTGGACCCAGGAACAGTTCAACGCCTTAATCGAAGGTGACCTTGATAACAAAGGAAAAGGTGGTACCAACTACAAGGATATTATCAAAAAACACGGACTACCAGACTCCGAGTTTGACTCCACTATCGGAGGGTACGATACGAGAAAAATCACCTATATCTCCATTGGTGACAAGATCAAGACTGTTACCTTAACTTTTGCAAAACAGGAAAATGGACAGCTCCTGCTCGTCCAAAAACATGCAGTCGGTCTAGGTCTAGAAAAAAGCAAGCAACAAAACGACTCTGAAAGCAGAGTCTAAGTTCTAATATCAAAAAAAACGAACAGCTAGTAAAACTGTTCGTTTTTCTATTAGAATCCATCTACGTTTGTGTAGATCTTTTGTACGTCTTCGTCGTCCTCAAGAACGCTGTAAAGTTTTTCAAAGGTTTCAAGGTCTTCGCCTGACAATTCCACTTCAGACTGAGGAATCATTTCCAATTCAGTCACTTGGAATTCTTCGATGCCAGACTCACGAAGGGCAACGATAGCCTTGTGAAGGTCTGTTGGAGCTGTGTAAACAGTGATTGTTCCTTCTTCTGCTTCTACATCGTCCACATCCACATCTGCTTCGAGCAATTGCTCAAAGACTGCATCAGCGTCCTCACCCGCAAATACGATCACACCCTTGTTGTCAAAGAGGTATGAAACTGACCCTGAAGCACCCATGTTTCCGCCGTTTTTACCAAAAGCTGCACGGACATTAGCTGCGGTACGGTTGACGTTTGAAGTCAAGGTATCCACAATCAACATAGAACCATTTGGTCCAAAACCTTCGTAACGACCTTCTGTAAAGGTTTCGTCTGTGTTTCCTTTTGCTTTATCAATCGCTTTATCGATAACGTGTTTTGGCACTTGGGCTTGTTTAGCACGGTCGATAACGAATTTCAAAGCAGTGTTTGATTCTGGGTCTGGATCCCCTTTTTTAGCTGCTACATAGATTTCTACACCAAATTTTGCATATACTTTAGAGTTAGCTCCATCTTTAGCCGTTTTCTTGGCTACGATATTGGCCCATTTACGTCCCATTAGGAATCTCCTTTTTTCACATTTTAATCTTTCTTATTATAACACAAGTCCATCTGATTTTCACTAGAGGAAATGGATTTTATTTTATACTCAATGAAAATCAAAGAGCAAACTAGGAAGCTAGCCGCAGGCTGTACTTGAGTACGGCAAGGCTAAGCTGACACGGTTTGAATTTGATTTTCGAAGAGTATTAGCAAATCCAGCTAGGAGTGTCCTTTAGCAGCCAAGATTGCCTTGCCTTCTTTTATCAGGGGATGACGGAAAAGAGAGAAGTACAGTTGGGTGGTCATGGCAACCCAGATAAGAGGTTCACAGAGGATGACTCCCCTATAGCCTGCCCAAGGGATAATCAAGACCACAAAAACGATTTTCCCGATTAGTTCTATAAAGCTGGAAACTAGAGGAAGGACTTTCTGCCCCAAGCCCTGCAAGCAATTCCGATAAATCAGCAAAAGGCTCAAAATCGGATAAAAGACTGAACTGATTTGCAGGTAGAGGCTACCATTTTCTACCAAGTAAATATCTGTTGAACTGGCCAAGAAAGAAACCAAGCTAGGACTGGCAAAAAAGAGGAAAATACAAACAAAACCTGCCCAGGACATGCTCAACCGACTCCCAATACCAAGACCTTGAACAATGCGGTCTGGTCGCTTAGCCCCAAGATTCTGAGAGGCAAAGGTCGTCATTGCAGAAGAAATAGCCGTCATTGGAAGCAGAGCAAAGGCCATAATGCGTCGAGCTGCTGTTTGGGCACTAATAATCACAGCTCCAAAAGTATTGACCGAAGATTGTAAAATCACACTACCGATAGACACAATGGAACTCATCAAACCCATAGCCAAACCTTGCTCCAAGAGATCCGCATACAAGGCCTTGTTCCATTTAAAATGCTTGAGTTGAGGAAGCAGTTCTGGAACACTCTTACGGATATAGAAAAAGCAAAGAACCGCTGACAAGCCTTGCGAAATGATGGTAGCAAGCCCCGCAGATTGAACTCCCAGATGCAGTTGCGTAATAAAATACAAATCTAGAACCACATTAACCAAAGCAGAAAAAATCAGAAAGCCAAGTGCAGCCAGACTATCACCAATGGATCGCAACAAGCCTGCAAAAAGATTATAGGCAAAGCTGACGCCTACACAAGTCACAATCATAGAAATATATTGATAGGATTGAGGAAGGATTTCTGCAGGGGTATCCAGGTATTGCAAGAGTGGATACAGACCGACAAATCCCATCATCATGACCACAATGCTCAAAAGAGCACCTAAAATCCAAGTTGCTGCTACTGCTTCTTTAATTTTAGTGAAATTACGAGCCCCATAATAGCGGGCAATGACAATCCCCATCCCATTGCCAACACCAAGCGTAAAACCTATAATCAAGTCAAAAATGGCCGTTGTTGCCCCTACTGCAGCCAAGGAATCTTGACCAAGAAAACGCCCAACAATCAAGACGTCAGCTGTATTATAAAGCTGTTGGAAAATATTTGACAGCAAGATTGGAAAGGCAAAGCTTAACAGCGCAGGAAGAATGGGACCATGTATCAAGTCCACGGATCGTTTCTTATTCATAAAGCTATTATATCAGCTTTCTAAAGGAGCGACAAGGCTCTGTCACTAAGTTTGCAATCAATTGCTTACAGAGAGACAATTTGCTATAATCAAGAAAAGGAGGTCATTTATGAGTTTGACCAGTCAATTAATTACCGATGTATTTCCCGATCTGGATAAGGTTGAAAAGCTAAACAAGGAAGCTTTCCCTGAAGAAGAACGAGTCCCTCTGTCTGAGTTCTTGCGCTATCAGGACCGAGATGATGCCCACTTCTTTGCCTTTTATAACCAGGAAGAGTTTGTCGGCTTTGCTTTCTCTATTTCCAATCCAAAGGCCTTCTATATCAGTTTTTTTGCCATCATGCCCCACCTGAGAAGCCACGGATATGGAAAAGAAATCATCGAAAAGCTGACCGATTTTTACCAGCGAACCATGTTACTCGAAGTCGAGCGATTGGATGAAGAATGCGATAACTTGGAGCAGAGAAAGGCCCGCATGGACTTCTATCGCCAAAATGGCTTTAAATCAGCCAACGCTTTTCTAGAGTACGATGGTTTGAGTTTTGAAATTCTTTACCGTGGCGACCATTTTGACGAAGAGGCCTATCGCGACATCTTCCAAAAGTTACAGAATGAACATTATTTTGACTTTCATATAGAGTATCGTCGTTTTAGTGACCATTAAACAAGACTTATCCATCTGGTGAAGAACCTCTCTTTTTCGATAGAAGCTACATATAAAAATGCATGTAATTTACGATTACATGCATTTTTTATTTTCAACTAATCAGAATAAACTTTTATTCTCTCTATGGCTTAAGCTTCTGCATTGCCTTCTGGAAGAAGGAAGTAGAGAATAGCATAAGCTAAGATTCCAGAACCACCAAGTAGGGTGAAGATGATCCAAAGTGCACGAACAAGTGTGTGGTCCATGTTAAAGTAGTCAGCGATACCAGCACAAACACCAGCAATCTTTTTGTCTTGTACGTTACGAACAAGGCGTTTTTCCATTATAGTAGTCTCCTTTTTATAGAATGGTTTAATTTTATCATCAAATTAAAAAAATTGCAACAGTTTTTTTAATTTTTTTGATTAAATACTCTTTTATTACGCTTTTGAATCTTATGGAGAATTAATAATTAAACATAAAAAGCAGAGAAGGACTTCTCCGCTTTTATTTTTAATCTTCAATTTCGATTTCAAGTCCGTCGCCTAGGTCAAGCGTTACTTCTTGGTTAGGTGCTAAATCTTCTGCGCCAGAGATAGGAGTTGTCCCTTCTTCATCCTCAATCAAGCCATATTGAACACGGACTTGGTGGTCAATGGCATCAAAGATTTCTGGGTGATCCGCCAAGTATTTCTTAGCATTTTCAGATCCTTGTCCGATTTTTTCACCCTTGTAAGAGTACCATGCTCCCGCTTTTTGGATGATATCGAGATCACTTGCGATCTTCAAGAGCTCACCAGTTTTAGAAATCCCTTCTCCGTACATGATTTCAACAAAGGCTTCCTTAAATGGTGGAGCCACCTTGTTTTTCACGACCTTGATCTTGGTTTCCTTACCGACATTGGTATCTTTTTGGTCACCAGTTCCCTTGATTTGTGTGCTTCCACGAACATCCAAACGGACTGAAGCGTAGAATTTCAAAGCACGTCCACCAGGTGTTGTTTCTGGATTTCCAAACATGACTCCAACTTTTTCACGCAATTGGTTGATAAAGATGGCAATTGTTTTGGTTTTATTGATAGAAGCTCCGAGTTTACGCATGGCCTGGCTCATCATACGAGCTTGCAAACCAACGTGGCTGTCTCCAATATCCCCATCAATTTCTGCACGAGGTACAAGGGCCGCAACCGAGTCGATAACGACAAGGTCAACTGCACCTGAGTCAATCAATTTTCCAGCAATTTCAAGACCTTGCTCTCCTGAGTCTGGTTGTGACAAGAGCAATTCGTCAATGTTCACACCAAGGGCTGCAGCATAGGCTGGGTCAAGAGCATGTTCCGCATCGATAAAGGCTGCAATACCACCTTCTTTCTGTGCTTGCGCAACAGCGTGAAGGGCAACCGTTGTCTTACCAGATGATTCTGGTCCATAGATTTCGATGATACGTCCTTTAGGATAACCACCTGAACCAAGGGCAATGTCAAGAGCCAATGAGCCTGAGCTCATCACTTGAACTTTTTGCTCCGCGCGCTCACCCAAGCGCATGATTGAGCCTTTACCAAAGTCTTTCTCAATCAATTTAAGAGCATCGTTCAATGCCTTTTCACGGTCTGCTCCAAATTTTTTCCCAATTTCATCTAATTTTTTTGTTGGTTTTTTCGCCATTTTGTTCTCCTATATTCTACTGGTCCTTAGACCTATCTTTCATTATACCAAAATTTAGTCACTTAATAAAGCCTTGCGAACTAGGTTAAAGGCATGCATGACCGCAATCTGTCGAACATCAGCTCGACTCCGTCCTGCGATATTGGCCTTGATCACCTCTGTCCCTTTTGCATGTGCCAGTCCAATAAAAACTGTACCAGCTGGATGCCCCTCTAGGCTATCTGGCCCTGCCACACCTGTCAGACTGACTCCATAATCAGACTGAGTCTTAAGTCGTGCCTGCTCTGCCATTTTTCGAGCTGTAAACTCAGAAACGACCCCGTGTTCTTTTAGCTCTTGCTCGGAAATATCCAGCATCTTGGACTTCTCTTCTAGGCTGTAAGTGACAAAACCGCCATTAAAGATTGCTGAAACGCCCGAAAAGTCTGCTAATGTCGCTTGAAAGAGACCTGCCGTCAAGCTTTCTGCTGCAGTAATGCTTTTCTGTCTCTTCTTTAGCTCTTCTACAACGACACTTGCGAGGCTGGTTTCTTCCCCATATCCATAACAGATGTCTCGTAGAGAAGTTCCCTCGAAAGTTTGGCGACTCAAGATTTGATTTTCTAAGATATCCAGTGCTTGATCAGCCTTTTCTTGACTAACTGCTTTTGTAGACAAGCGCAAGGTCACTTCCCCCGTCTTGGCATACGGCGCCAAAGTCGGATCGGTTTGATGGTCAATCAAATCCGCTAAAATGGTCACCAACTGACTCTCCCCAATTCCAAAGAAACGGAGCACTCGTGAGTATAACTTGGTACCAGTCATTAACTTGGGTAAGAGTTGATTTAAGACCATGGGTTTCAACTCACTTGGTGGTCCTGGAAGGACCACGTAGGTCACGCCATCCACTTCCGACACCCCTCCGACTGCTAAACCTGTTTCATTTGGCAGTGGAGTTGCCCCTTCTACAATTTGGGCTTGGCGCTCATTATTCGGTGTCCGAGCATAGTCAGGTCTATGAGCAAAGAAAATATCCAGTTTCTCTTGTGCTTGAGGGTCAAACACTAGATCTTTTCCTAAAAATTTTGCCAGAGTTTGTTTGGTCAAATCATCCTCAGTTGGTCCCAAGCCCCCTGTCAAAATCACAAGATTACTACGTTGGCTCGCAATCTCAAGCAAGGACAAAAGACGAGCTTCATTATCTCCAACAGCTGTTTGGAAGTAGACATCTACCCCGATTTCGGCTAGTTTCTCTGATAAAAACTGAGCATTGGTATTGACAATCTGCCCTGTTAAAATTTCTGTTCCGACAGCAATAATTTCTGCTTTCATGTTTCCTCCTACTTATCTATTCGAATTTTTTTGAAAAAATCGCAGGAAATTTCCCACGATTTGATTCTTTTCTTATTCTGCTTCTTCGTTTGAAGCGTTAGTACTGGTTGAAGGTGCTGTCCGACCAAAGGCTGTTTCGTACAGTACCGCATTGGTTTCCAATTCTGTCACTGGTTCTTTACCTAGTGAACGACGCAAGAGATTTTGCATTTCGAGCATATGTTCTGAAGTGACAATCTGATAAGAAATTCCCTGTAGCTCAGCATCTTCTCCACGCAATTGATGCGTTTCGATATTCTTGAAGGAATCTTGATAGCCGAGCAATTGTGGAATGCTCTTAGCTGATAAGTCCACATTGGTCTGCATGTTATCACTCAAAGCTTTGAGGATACCTTGATAATGGCTCACACTGTTTAGGCTCAAAACCTTCTCAACGATCTTTTGAATAACTTCACGTTGACGTTTTTGACGACCATAGTCTCCTTCTGGGTCTTGGTAACGCATCCGTGAATACACCAGAGCTTCCTCACCATTCAAGGTTTGTTCTCCAACACCGATAGAAATCTTATTAAACTCCTCTTGGTCAGCAATCGAAATTGGGAAACCAAGTGTATTGTTGACAGTGATCCCACCAACTGCATCCACCAATTGTTGAAGTCCCTGCATGTTAACCATCACATAGCGGTCAATGTGGATATTCATCATCTTTTGAATAGTAGAAATTGCAAGTTCCGCACCACCATTAGCATAGGCCGCATTGAGTTTAGCTTCCTGAACTTGACCGTTTCCAGTCTCAATCTTGGTCAAAATATCCCGTTCCAAACTCATCATAGTGGTTTTCTTTGTTTTGGGATTAACCGTCAAGAGAATCATAGAATCACTATTTCCCGCCCACGGGTCTGTACGTTCCACATTTCCCGTATCTACCCCCATCAAGAGGATGGTCAGAGGCTCCGTCGCTTCGATAACGTTGGTTTCTTCCCCGATTTTTTTATAAGTCTTTTCACTCAAGGTTGCTGTTCCTTGTTGGAAAATGGTGTAACCATAAACCGCTACACCTAAAACTGTTACTGCTAGGAAACCTAGCACCATTCCAATTAATTTTTTGATCATCTTGTTATTCATTTATCAGCTTGCCCATAAGACAAACATCTAAAAATATCCCTTCTGCTAAATAGGCTCCTCTTTCTTGTGAGCCTTCTGTGATAAATCCCATTTTTGAATAGAGGTGGATCGCAGCCTCGTTTCGTTTTTGTACACTAAGTTGCAAACGGCGCAAGACACCACTGGTTTTAGCCCACTCGATGCCTTCTTCTAGAAGTATAGTTGCCAATCCTTGGTTCCAAAATTTCTTGCGAACTGCTAGAAAAACATCTCCAATATGCCGAACCCTTACATGCTGATCAGCAGTGATATTCAAAACACCTGCAATCTCATCATTCAGCAAGGCGAGGAGGGTAATTTGATTCTCTGATGCAGCTTGTTTTTCGATAAAAAGAGCCATTTCAGAAGCTGTCATCATGATGCCATTTTCATCCAAGCTGGTAAAATCTGTCTCTTGACCGATACAATCTAAAAATGCAATTAAGGCTGTAGCATCTGAAATCTCTGCCTCACGAATACACAATTCATACTCCATCTTGAAGCTCCTTGATGAGTTGTTCAGCCCGAGAGCCATGAGCTGTAAAATGAAGACAACGACCCTCAGTTTCTTTTAAAATTTCCAATTCCAAGTAAGAATCTGGTAAATCTTCACCCAAAAGATGCCCCCACTCAATAACAGTCACACCACCTCCAAAGAGAAACTCATCCAAGTCAATAGAATCAGCATCACCTTCGATACGGTAGACATCCAAGTGGTAAAGTGGCAAACGCCCTTCGTACTCTCTGACAATGGTATAGGTTGGACTTTTAATCATCTGACGGATATCCAAGCCCTTAGCAAGGCCCTTAGTAAAGGTTGTTTTACCCGCACCCAACTCTCCAGTCAAGATCAGAACATCGTCTTTTTGAAGCAAATGACCTAATCTTTCTCCGAGAGCTAGAAGCTCTTCTTCATTTTTTGTGTGCATGCTACTATTATACCAAAAAGTTTTCTTTTGTGTGAATTTTCTTTATGGACTTACTATAACAATTTTGAAAAATTCTTCTCTACTTAAAAAAATACAACCATTGAAAAAACAAACAGGATATCCCGAATCAGGTGGCCGTAAAAGGAGATTTCCCTTTGGATACATTTTGGAAAAAGAAAACGTGCACATAGAAAACCAACACTGATATAAAGGAGAATTGAGGAAATCACTAAGGGGTTCCTCAAGAAAACCATCGTAGCTAGAACGGAAATGACGACTGTTTTCTTTTTATTGAGGTGATTTTCTATATCGCGAAAAATTTTATCAAAAGGTAAGAAAATCAATAGGTCTACTCCTAGCAAGAAAAAGAAGGAGGGTAAAAAGAGGTCAACCAATTCCTGCTGCAATTTGCTAGTGGTTTGGATGCTTTCTGAAAGAACCAGACAGGTTGCCAAAAGATTGACTACTAAAAGGAGGCAATAAACAAGACTCACTTTCTTTTGAACATGCAAAATACTGTGCCTAGACTGGTCTGCTGTATAGAAATAATTTACCCCAGCACACAAAACAGAAATTCCTACTATCAAAATCAAAAAATAAGCATTGGCCTGTTTTAAAGATAAAAAGGATTCTTTCCATAATAGACAACTAGAAAAACTAATCTGGATGACTGCAATCAGTAACAACAGGCGAATTGATTTTACCATTTCTTTTCCCTCCCTATATGGGATTATACCTTTTGAGGAATTTGAAATGTTCGTTACCGCCTCAAGTGTCCTTTTTTTGTGCTCAACTGACCAAAAAACAGCTCTGTTGTGCACAGAACTGTTCTTTTACCAGTCTAATCCTTAAACCAGAGAGCAATTTCACGTTTTGCAGAAACTTCCGAATCGGAGCCGTGAACTACATTTTGAATGGCTTGATTGTCTCCTGCAGCCTTAGCAAAATCTCCTCGGATAGTTCCTGGCAGAGCTTCTTCTGGACGAGTAGCCCCCATCATGGTCCGCCAAGTTTCAATCACTTTCGGACCTGATAGAATGCCCACCACTACTGGTCCTGAAGTCATAAACTGACGGATAGGAGGATAAAAACTTTTTTCAACCAAGTCTTGATAGTGTTGGTCAATCAAAGCTTCTGAAACTGCTGAACGTAACTCTAATTTTTCGAGTTTGAAACCTCGTTGCTCCATTCTTTGCAGAATTTCGCCAACCAGCCCTCTTTTCACACCATCTGGCTTAATGATAAAGAATGTTTGTTCCATACGGACACCTCCTTGGCATTTTAGTTCTTCTATTCTACCATACTTTATGAAAAAGTGGGAAAATTTTCTGAAATAAAGCAAAGAGAACCCAAAGGTTCTCTTGTTTGCTTTTATTCTACTGTTTCTTCAACTTGGATTTCCACAACTTCCTCTACAGGAGCAAGTTCTGCCTCTTCTTGTTCTGGAGCCAGATATTCTGCTTCATTGATAGCTTGTGGTTCAAGGTTACGGTAGCGAGCCATACCAGTACCAGCTGGGATGATCTTACCGATGATAACATTTTCCTTGAGTCCAAGGAGATGATCTTTCTTACCACGGATGGCCGCATCTGTAAGGACACGAGTTGTTTCCTGGAAGGAAGCCGCTGACAAGAAACTATTTGTTTCAAGTGAGGCTTTGGTGATTCCCATAAGAACTGGGCGACCAGTCGCTGGAACTCCACCTGCGATAAGAACATCCTTGTTAGCATCTGTAAAGTCGTTGATGTCCATGAGAGTACCCATAAGAAGGTCTGTGTCACCTGGATCCATGACACGAACTTTACGGATCATTTGACGAACCATTACCTCGATGTGTTTGTCACCGATTTCTACCCCTTGGCTACGGTAAACTTTTTGTACTTCACCGAGAAGGTAAGTTTCAACTGACAAGACATCACGAACAGCAAGGAGACGTTTTGGTTGGATAGAACCTTCTGTCAATGCCGCACCGCGAGAGACTTGGTCTCCAACTTCGACACGCATACGTGCTGTAAATGGTACCACGTACTCACCTTCGCCAGTTTCACCCTTAACGAAGACTTTCTTGGTACGAGTTGACGCGTCTTCTTCGATAGCTGTAACTTGTCCTTTGACCTCTGTGATGACCGCTTCCCCTTTAGGATTGCGGGCTTCAAAGATTTCTTGGACACGAGGAAGACCCTGAGTGATATCGGTATTTGAGGCAACCCCACCCGTGTGGAAGGTACGCATTGTAAGCTGTGTACCAGGTTCCCCGATAGATTGGGCAGCGATTGTACCAACTGCTTCACCAACTTCAACCGCATCACCAGTCGCCAAGTTGATACCGTAACAGTGACGGCAGACACCATGACGAGTGTTACATGTAAATACAGAGCGGATAGTCACTTCTTCCACACCAGCATTGACAATTTCACGCGCTTTGTCTTCTGTAATCAATTCATTTGGACCAATGATCACTGCACCAGTTTCTGGGTGTTTAACAGTTTTCTTAGTGTAACGACCATTGAGACGCTCTTCGAGAGACTCGATCATCTCTTTTCCTTCTGCGATAGAACGGATCAAGAGACCACGGTCTGTTCCACAGTCGTCCTCACGGATGATAACGTCTTGGGCAACGTCAACCAAACGACGAGTCAAGTAACCTGAGTCGGCTGTCTTAAGGGCCGTATCGGTCATACCTTTACGGGCACCGTGAGTTGAGAAGAACATTTCGAGTACTGACAAACCTTCGCGGAAGTTTGAAAGGATTGGCAATTCCATGATACGTCCATTCGGAGCGGCCATCAGACCACGCATACCGGCAAGCTGTGAGAAGTTTGAGATGTTACCACGGGCTCCAGAGTCCATCATCATAACGATTGGGTTCTTAGGATCTTGGTTGGCAACCAAACGTTTCTCTAATTTTTCACGGGCTGCACGCCATTCAGCTGTAACAGCGTTGTAGCGCTCGTCGTCTGTGATCATACCACGACGGAATTGTTTGGTGATTTGTTCTACACGTTTGTGTGATTCTTCGATGATTTCAGCCTTGTCTTCAACGACTGGGATATCGGCAATACCCACTGTTAAACCTGCAAGAGTTGAGTGGTGGTAACCAAGGTTCTTCATGCGGTCAAGTAGGGCAGAAGTTTCTGTCGTACGGAAACGTTTGAAGATTTCAGCGATGATATTCCCAAGATTTTTCTTCTTGAATGGAGGGTTGAGTTCAAGATTGCTGATAGCTTCCTTGATATCTCCACCTAGTGGCAAGAAGTATTTAGCTGGAACACCTTCTGTTAAGTTAGCATTTGTTGGTTCTTGCAAGTAAGGCAGACCCTCTGGCATGATGTCGTTGAAGAGGATTTTACCAACTGTTGTCAGCAAGACCTTGTGTTTTTGCTCTTCTGTCCATGGTTTGTTGAGGCTATCTGTCGCGATACCAACACGTGAGTGGAGGTGAACATAACCATTACGGTAAGCCATAACCGCTTCGTCACGGTCTTTGAAGACCATTCCTTCACCTTCACGACCAGCTTCTTCCATGGTCAAGTAGTAGTTACCCAAAACCATGTCCTGAGACGGAGTAACAACTGGTTTACCATCTTTCGGGTTCAAGATGTGCTCAGCAGCGAGCATCAAAATACGAGCTTCCGCTTGAGCTTCTTCTGAAAGCGGTACGTGGATGGCCATTTGGTCACCGTCAAAGTCGGCATTGTAGGCTTCACAGACAAGTGGATGCAAGCGAAGGGCTTTACCATCAATCAAGACTGGCTCGAAGGCTTGGATACCCAAACGGTGAAGGGTCGGTGCGCGGTTCAAAAGTACTGGGTGTTCTTTGATTACTTCTTCAAGGATATCCCAGATACGTTCGTCTCCGCGTTCCACCAAGCGTTTAGCCGCTTTGACGTTCTGCACGATGTCACGAGCAACGATTTCACGCATGACGAATGGTTTAAAGAGCTCGATCGCCATTTCACGTGGCACCCCACATTGATACATCTTAAGCGTTGGACCAACGGCGATAACGGAACGTCCTGAGAAGTCAACACGTTTACCGAGCAAGTTTTGACGGAAGCGCCCTTGTTTCCCTTTAAGCATGTGGCTCAATGATTTCAGTGGACGGCTACCTGGTCCTGTGATTGGACGACCACGACGACCGTTGTCAATCAAAGCGTCAACCGCTTCTTGAAGCATACGCTTCTCATTTTGAACGATGATACCTGGTGCGTTCAACTCAAGCAAACGAGCCAAACGGTTATTACGGTTGATAACACGGCGGTAAAGGTCATTCAAGTCAGATGAGGCAAAACGGCCACCATCCAACTGCAACATTGGACGAAGATCTGGTGGAATAACTGGAAGGATGTTGAGAATCATCCATTCAGGTTTGTTCCCAGACTTGTAAAAGGCATCCAAAACATCCAAACGACGGATGGCTTTGACACGTTTTTGTCCAGTAGCTGTTTTCAACTCTTCTTTGAGTTCAGCAATTTCTTTTTCAAGATCTACTTGTTTCAAGAGGTCTTGGATAGCTTCGGCACCCATTTTGGCAACAAATGAACCATAACCATACTCACGCAAGCGCTCACGGTATTCGCGCTCTGTCATGATAGACTTGTGCTCAAGCGGTGTATCCTTCGGATCAATCACCACATAAGCCGCAAAGTAGATAACTTCCTCGAGGGCACGAGGGCTCATATCAAGGGTCAAGCCCATACGGCTTGGAATCCCCTTGAAATACCAGATGTGAGATACAGGAGCTTTCAACTCGATGTGCCCCATACGCTCACGACGAACTTTTGTACGCGTTACTTCAACCCCACAGCGGTCACAAACAATCCCTCTGTAACGAATGCGTTTGTACTTCCCACAAGCACATTCCCAGTCTTTTGTAGGACCAAAGATGACTTCGTCAAAGAGTCCTTCTCGTTCTGGTTTCAAGGTACGGTAATTGATTGTTTCAGGTTTTTTGACTTCTCCATAAGACCATGAACGGACTTTACTTGGAGAAGCTAGGGTGATTTGCATACTTTTAAAACGATTTACATCAACCACTATTTCTTCCCTTTCTATTCTAAGTGAACTGCTTATTCTTGTTCAGCAGCTTCTTCTGTTGCTTCCGCTTTTGTTGCTTTCTCAGCTTCTTCAGCTTCAAAGGCTGCTTTAGCCTCTTGGGCTGCTTTTTCGCGGGCTTTTTCAAGGTCATCTACGTGGATGACATCTTCGTCCATTCCTTCATCCAAGTCGCGAAGTTCCACTTCTTGGTCATCTTCGTCAAGAACACGCATGTCAAGACCAAGAGATTGCAATTCTTTGACAAGAACTCGGAAGGATTCTGGAACACCTGGTTTTGGAATTGGTTTTCCTTTTGTAATAGCTTCATAAGCTTTCAAACGTCCGTTGATATCGTCAGACTTGTAAGTCAAGATTTCTTGAAGGACATTTGACGCACCGTAGGCTTCAAGAGCCCAAACTTCCATCTCACCGAAACGTTGCCCACCAAACTGAGCTTTACCTCCGAGTGGTTGTTGGGTAACAGTTGAGTATGGTCCGACTGAACGCGCGTGCAATTTATCATCAACCATGTGGTGGAGTTTGATCATGTACATGACACCAACTGATACACGGTTGTCAAAAGGCTCACCTGTACGTCCATCGTAAAGGATTGTCTTAGCATCACTATCCATACCTGCTTCTTTAACAGTGTCCCAAAGGTCTTCAGAACTTGCTCCGTCAAAGACTGGTGTTGCGATGTGGATACCAAGAGTACGGGCTGCCATACCAAGGTGGAGTTCCATAACCTGACCGATATTCATACGTGATGGTACCCCAAGAGGGTTCAACATGATATCGACTGGAGTTCCGTCTGGAAGGTAAGGCATGTCTTCTACAGGGACGATACGAGAGACAACCCCTTTGTTTCCGTGACGTCCGGCCATCTTATCTCCGACCTTGATCTTACGTTTTTGAGCGATGTAGACACGAACCAGCATGTTAACACCTGATTGCAACTCATCTCCATTTGCACGCGTAAAGATCTTAACATCACGAACGACACCATCGGCACCGTGAGGTACACGAAGAGAAGTGTCACGCACTTCACGAGACTTGTCTCCGAAGATAGCGTGCAAGAGACGTTCTTCAGCTGAGAGATCTTTCTCACCCTTAGGTGTGACTTTACCTACAAGGATGTCCCCTTCTTTAACCTCGGCACCGATACGGATAATACCCATTTCGTCAAGGTCTTTAAGGGCATCTTCACCAACGTTTGGAATTTCACGAGTAATTTCTTCAGGTCCAAGCTTTGTATCGCGCGTTTCTGATTCATATTCTTCGAGGTGGACAGATGTGTAAACATCGTCTTTGACCAAGCGTTCGCTCATGATAACGGCATCCTCGAAGTTGTAACCTTCCCAAGTCATGTAGGCAACGATTGGGTTTTGTCCAAGCGCCATTTCCCCTTTTTCCATAGAAGGTCCGTCAGCGATAAAATCGCCTTTTTCAACAACATCGCCAACTTTAACGAGAGTGCGTTGGTTGTAGGCAGTACCTGAGTTTGAACGACGGAATTTTTGGATGTGGTAAACATCTAGTGAACCATCTTCACGACGAACTTCTACCTTGTCAGCATCTGCGTAAGTAACTTTACCTCCATACTGAGCAATAACAGCCGCTCCAGAATCATGAGCTGCTTGGTATTCCATACCAGTACCAACGTAAGGTGCTTTTGGATTAATCAATGGCACAGCCTGACGTTGCATGTTGGCACCCATGAGGGCTCGGTTGGAGTCATCGTTTTCCAAGAAAGGAATACATGCTGTCGCAACGGCAACTACCTGTTTTGGTGACACGTCCATGTAGTCAACCACTTCTGCTGGATACTCTTGGTTGACCCCTTGGTGACGTCCCATGACAACCTTCTCAGCAAAAGTACCGTCTTCGTTGAGGCGAGAGTTAGCCTGCGCTACAGTAAATTCATCTTCTTCATCGGCTGTCAACCAAACAATTTCGTTTGTGACTACACCTGTTTCACGATCAACCTTACGGTATGGTGTTTGAACAAATCCATACTTGTTCAAGTGACCATATGATGACAAGTTATTGATCAAACCGATGTTAGGTCCTTCAGGTGTCTCGATTGGACACATACGACCATAGTGAGTATAATGCACGTCACGTACTTCATATCCAGCACGGTCACGAGTCAAACCACCAGGTCCCAAGGCTGACAAACGGCGTTTGTGAGACAACTCAGAAAGCGGGTTGTGTTGGTCCATGAACTGTGACAACTGTGATGAACCAAAGAATTCTTTAACCGCAGCTGTGACAGGACGGATATTGATAATTTGTTGTGGTGTTAAAACTTCATTGTCCTGAACAGACATACGTTCACGGACATTACGTTCCATACGAGAAAGTCCAAGACGTACTTGGTTGGCAAGCAATTCACCAACTGCACGGATACGACGGTTTCCAAGGTGGTCGATATCATCCACACGTCCGATACCTTCTGCCAAGTTAAGGAAGTAGCTCATCTCTGCAAGGATATCCGCAGGAGTTACAACACGAACCTTGTCGTCTGGATTGGCATTTCCGATGATGGTTACAACACGGTCTGGGTCTGTTGGGGCAACAACTTTGAATTTTTGAAGGACAACTGGTTCTGTCAAAACAGCTGCATCGTTTGGAATATAAACAATTTTGTTCAAGTCGCCATCCAAGTGACTCTCGATACTTTCGATCACGCTACGAGTCATAACGGTACCCGCTTCTACCAAGATTTCACCAGTTTCAGGGTCTACCAATGGCTCCGCAATGGTTTGGTTGAGCAAGCGTGTTTTAACATTGAGTTTTTTATTGATCTTGTAACGACCAACAGCTGCCAAATCGTAGCGACGTGGGTCAAAGAAACGCGCTACAAGCAAGCTACGTGAGCTTTCAGCAGTCTTAGGCTCACCTGGACGAAGGCGTTCGTAGATTTCTTTCAAGGCTTCGTCTGTACGAGAGTCCATTGGATTCTTGTGAATATCTTTTTCAACGGTGTTGCGAACCAATTCGCTATCACCAAAGATATCAAAGATTTCATCATCACCTGAGAAACCAAGCGCACGAACCAAGGTCGTAAATGGGATCTTACGAGTACGGTCGATACGAGTATAAGCGATGTCTTTTGAGTCGCTTTCAAGTTCCAACCAAGCTCCACGGTTAGGGATAACAGTTGAACCGTAGCCGACTTTACCGTTCTTATCTACTTTATCATTAAAGTAAACACCTGGCGAGCGGACCAACTGAGATACGATAATACGTTCACCACCATTGATGATGAAAGTACCCATTTCGGTCATGATTGGGAAATCACCAAAGAAGACTTCTTGGGTCTTGATTTCTCCTGTTTCTTTATTGATCAAGCGGAAGGTTACAAAAATTGGTGCTGAGTAGCTAGCATCGTGGATACGAGCTTCTTCTAGCGTGTATTTTGGTTCCTTGATTTCATATCCAACAAATTCCAACTCCATTGTGTCTGTGAAGTTTGAAATTGGCAATACATCTTCAAATACTTCCTTAAGACCGTGATCTAGGAAATCTTTGAATGAATCCGTTTGAATTTCAATCAAATTTGGTAAGTCAAGAACTTCTTTGATTCTTGAAAAACTACGACGGGTACGATGTTTCCCGTATTGAACGTCATGTCCTGCCAAGATGATTCTCCTTTGTAAATAAATTCCAAGCCTTGTCAATCAGGCTTTTCTAATCGTCATATGGTTTTAAAAACCCCTATCACCGTGTCCCTTTGACGAATTTTCAGAATCTTTAAATCTTTGTTACAAGCACTCAAAAACCTGAAAAAAAGCACAAAAAGAGCAGCTAAATCTGACTTTTTCAGAAGATTTAACTGCTGTGAGCCTTGTCTGGACAATATTTCAGACAAAACCTACGACAAATGATTACTCATATTATACCTTATTTAGCTAGATTTTTCAAGGTTTTTTTACTATTTTTTAAACAATCTTTTCCTATATATTATTTTAAAATTTCAAGAGAATGAAGCATTATATTTTCTCTTAAAAGTTAGGAAAACGCTTGCACTAATGTTTACCTCGTGCTATACTGATAGGGAACAACTACACAAGGAGAATTGTGATGAAAAAGATCCCATCTCAAACTGAGAAAAAAATGATTTACGGTATCCGTTCCTTGAAGAACGGAACTGGTTCTGTCCTTATTGGTGCCAGCATTATCCTGCTTTCTGCTGCAATGCCAACTATTTCGGCTAACGAAAACCTGCCTCAAACTCAGGAAAATACCAGCGCTGTGATCAAGGCCCCTACTGAGACTGAAACGAGTCAAACTCAAAAGGAAACGCCTATTTCTGAACAAAAGAATGCAAACGCTTCCCTTGATTCTAAAAAAGAAGCTCCAGCTGTGGAAACTACTACAGCGCCAGAAACACCCAAAACAGAAGATGCTACTACAAGCCAGGCTAACAGCAAGGAAGAGAAAGTAGATAACAGCACTGCAACGCCAACTTCAGATCAAAAACCACAAGCTGACACATCCTCTGAAGAACCCATCGCAGACAACCACTTCCGTATCCATGTAAAAAAACTCCCTGAAGAGAACAAAGATTCTCAAGGTCTTTGGACTTGGGACGATGTTGAAAAACCATCTGAAAACTGGCCCAATGGAGCCAAGTCCTTCAAGGATGCCAAGCAAGATGACTACGGCTATTACCTAGATGTCAAACTCAAAAATGAGCAAGCCAAGAAAGTCAGCTTCCTTATCAACAATACCAAGGGGGATAACCTGACAGGGGACCGTTCTGTAGAGCGCCTCTCTCCAAAAATGAATGAGGCTTGGCTAGATGAAAACTACAAGGTACACAACTACCGTCCTCAGCCAGCAGGAACTGTCCGTGTCAACTATTACCGCACAGATGGCAACTATGACAAAAAATCTCTCTGGTATTGGGGCGATGTTAAAAACCCAAGCAGTGGAGAATGGCCTGACGGTACTGACTTTACAGCAACTGGAAAATATGGCCGTTACATTGATATCCCACTCAATGAAGCTGCAAGAGAATTTGGATTTTTATTACTAGACGAAAGCAAGAAAGGCGATGATGTGAAAATCAGAAAAGAAGATTATAAATTCACTGATCTAAAAAATCACAGTCAGATTTTCCTCAAAGATGATGACGAAACCATCTACACCAACCCCTACTACGTTCACGATATCCGTATGACTGGTGCCCAACACGTGGCTAAATCTCGTATCGAAAGCAGTTTTTCTACCCTCGTTGGAGCTAAGAAAGACGATATCCTCAAACACTCCAGCATCACTGATTACCTAGGGAATAAAGTAGCTATCACAGACGTGGAAGTGGATGAGGCAGGTAAAAAAGTGACCTACATCGGCGACTTCTCTGACACTCAACACCCGTACACTGTCAGCTACAATTCAGACCGCTTTACCACACGTTCAAGCTGGCGCCTCAAGGATGAGTCCTACAGTTACGATGGTCCACTCGGCGCAACTCTAAAAGAAGATGGCAAGCGTGTTGACCTCACGCTCTGGTCTCCAAGTGCTGATAAGGTTTCCGTTGTTGTCTATGACAAGAAAGACCCTGAAAAGGTAGTTGGAACTGTCGCCCTTGAAAAAGGAGAAAAAGGAACCTGGAAACAAACTCTGGATGCAAACTCTGGTCTCGGTATCAGCAACTACACTGGCTATTACTACCACTACCAGATCGAGCGCCAAGGTAAAACTGTCCTCGTTCTTGACCCTTATGCCAAATCATTAGCGGCTTGGAACAGTGACCTAGCAAAAACAGATGCCGCTCATAAGGTCGCTAAAGCTGCCTTTGTCGATCCAGCGAAGTTAGGTCCGCAAGACTTGACCTATGGAAAGATTCGTAACTTCAAATCACGTGAAGATGCCGTTATCTATGAAGCTCATGTACGTGACTTCACTTCGGATCCTGCGATCGCAAAAGACTTGACCAAGCCATTTGGTACCTTTGAAGCCTTTATCGAAAAACTGGACTATCTCAAAGACTTGGGTGTGACCCACATCCAGCTCCTTCCAGTCTTGTCTTACTACTTTGTCAATGAATTGAAAAACCATGAACGTTTGTCTGCCTACGCTTCAAGCAACAGCAACTACAACTGGGGATATGACCCTCAAAACTACTTCTCCTTGACTGGTATGTACTCAAGGAATCCTAAGGATCCAGAAAAACGTATTGCCGAATTCAAAAACCTCATCAACGAAATCCACAAACGTGGCATGGGTGCTATCCTGGACGTGGTCTACAACCATACTGCAAAGGTTGACATTTTTGAAGATATTGAGCCAAACTACTATCACTTTATGGATGCAGACGGAACTCCTCGTACCAGCTTCGGAGGCGGCCGTTTGGGAACTACCCACTACATGTCTAAACGTGTCTTGGTAGACTCCATCAAGTATCTGGTTGAAACCTACAAAGTAGATGGTTTCCGCTTTGATATGATGGGTGACCACGATGCGGCTTCTATCGAAGAAGCGTACAAAGCTGCACGCGCCCTCAATCCAAATCTTATCATGCTAGGCGAAGGTTGGAGAACCTATGCTGGTGATGAAAATACGCCTGTACAACCTGCCGACCAAGATTGGATGAAGAAAACAGATACTGTCGCTGTCTTTTCAGACGACATCCGTAACAACCTCAAGTCTGGCTATCCAAACGAAGGTCAACCTGCCTTTATCACAGGTGGCAAACGCGATATCAATACCATCTTTAAAAATCTCATTGCCCAACCAACTAACTTTGAAGCTGACAATCCTGGAGATGTTATCCAGTATATCGCAGCCCATGATAACTTGACCCTCTTTGACATCATTGCCCAGTCTATCAAAAAAGACCCTAGCAAGGCTGAAAACTACGCTGAGATCCATCGTCGTTTGCGACTTGGAAACCTCATGGTCTTGACTGCTCAAGGAACTCCGTTTATACACTCTGGTCAGGAATATGGACGTACCAAACAATTCCTTGATCCAGCCTATAAGACTCCTGTCCCTGAAGATAAGGTTCCAAACAAGTCTCACTTGTTGCGTGACAAAGACGGCAAGCCATTTGTCTATCCTTACTTTATCCATGACTCTTACGACTCTAGTGATGCTGTCAACAAGTTTGATTGGACCAAAGCTACAGATGGCAAAGCTTATCCTGAAAATGTCAAGAGCCGTAACTACATGAAGGGATTGATCGCCCTTCGTCAATCGACAGATGCCTTCCGACTCAAGAGTCTGCAAGACATCAAAGAGCGCGTCCACCTCATTACTGTTCCAGGACAAAATGGCGTTGAAAAAGAAGATGTGACCATCGGCTACCAAATCACTGCTCCAAACGGTGATGTCTACGCTGTCTTTGTCAATGCGGATGATAAGGCTCGTGAATTTACTCTAGGAACTGCCTTTGCTCACTTGAGAAAGGCTGAAGTCCTCGCAGATGAAAATCAAGCCGGACCAGTAGGAATCGCTAAACCTCAAGGTCTCGAATGGACTGAAAAAGGCTTGAAATTGAACGCTCTCACTGCTGTCGTTCTCCGCTTGTCTCAAGGAGGTGCTATTGTCGCTCCAGCTGTGGAAGAAAAACCAGAATTTGATCTTTCTAGCTTGGAAGTTGAACCAGAACAAGGTCAAGCTCAAAACCTAGCAGCCAATCCTGAAACTCAAGAAACTGCTGCAGAGGCTCACTCTCAGAACCTCCTTCCAAACACAGGAACTGAGAGCAAATCCCTCCTTGCCCTTGCTGGATTCAGCATCCTTGCCCTTCTCGGACTTGGATGGTTGATAAAGAACAAGAAAAAGAAATAACACTCAATGAAAATCAAAGGGTAAACTAGGAAGCTAGCCGCAGGCTGCTCAAAACACTGGTTTGAGGTTGTAGATAAGGCGAAGCTGACGAGGTTTAAAGAGATTTTCGAAGAGTATAACCTAGCCCTCCTATAGAGAAAACACCCCATGGTCAGAAAAATCTTCTAGTCATGGGGTGTTGTTTTTATGATACACTTAGCTATCAAATCATATATTCTACACTATAGCTAGCGTCTGATAAGATACGAGCCAGAAACTGCTTGGTTCGTTCTTCTTGTGGACGACTAAAGAAATCGTGGGGATTGTTCTCCTCTACGATACGGCCTCCATCCATGAAAATAACGTGGTTGGCGACATCTCTAGCAAATCCCATCTCATGCGTGACGACCACCATGGTCACACCTTCTCCCGCCAACTGTTTCAGAACATCCAAAACATCTCCAACCAACTCAGGGTCTAGTGCTGATGTTGGTTCATCTAGCAAAATGACCTCGGGTTTGACGGCAATAGCACGCGCAATTCCTATTCGTTGTTGTTGCCCTCCAGATAGTTGTGAAGGGTAGTAGTCTTTGTAGGCCAGTAAACCAACTTTTTCCAAGGCAGATTCTGCACGTTTGAGCGCTTCTTCCTTGGGAACTTTACGAGCCACGATTAGGCCTTCTAGAATATTTTCCAGAGCAGTTTTGTTTGCAAAGAGATTGTAGTGTTGGAAAACAAAGGCTGTTTTTTGGCGAATTTCTAGAATGTCTTTCTTGCTCAATTTGGATAAGTCATAGGTCTTTCCTGCCAAGGTCAAACGGCCACTGTCAGCTTTTTCTAAGTGATTAAGACAACGGAGAAAGGTCGTTTTCCCCGAACCTGATGGTCCTAAAATAACGACGACATCCCCTTGGTTAACCTGAAGATTGACATCCTCCAAGACCTGCCTCTCACCAAATGTTTTTGCGATATGTTCTACTTGTAACATCCTGTCCTCCTATACGAAACGCGCGCTAGATGCTTTTGCACTTTTTTCTTTTTTCACATAGCCTTTTTCCAGTAGGGAGAAGCCCCACTGAATCAAACCACAGATCAAAATATACTGCAAAAAGATCACAAAATAAGACTCAAAATACTGGTAACCGTAGGACGCTTCTACACGAGCAATAGCGGTGATGTCCTTGATAGTCATAACAAAGACCAGGGAGGTCCCTTTGACGATATTGATCACCAGATTGGCCAAGTTAGGCAAGGCTGAGCGCAAGGCTTGAGGAAAAACAATCCTTAGATAGGCCTGGGTCGTAGTCAAGCCAATCGCATGCGCTGCCTCTAGTTGTCCCTTGTCCACCGTCAAGATGGCTGAACGCAAAATCTCCGATAAACTCCCGACTGTCATCAAACTATAAATGATAAAGGCATAATAGAGAGGATCAAGCTTGAAAATATCAAAGTCACTTCCTATGCTTTTGAGAAATTGATTCAGCAGGCTTGGAAACAAACTATAAAAGAAGAGAATCAATAAAATCGGAGGAGTCGCTCGGATAAAGGCCAGATAGACCAGAGAAAAACTCCTCACACCTCGAACCTTGTAAATCTGCCCCAAGGCTAAAAATAGAGCCGGTAAAAAGCTTAAGACCATAGCCACAATCATGATAATCAAGGTGATTGGCACACCCTTCAAGGTCTCCAGAAAGGTCTTTACAATATAGTCTATATCCATTTCTTACCTCCCTTTTGTTTCCAAAGACTTCTCAAGCAAACGACTCAAGCTAGAAATAACCAAGGCAATCCCCCAGTAAAGAAGCGCAACTGCCGTATAGGTTTCCAGAGAGTAGTTCCCTAAATTGCGACTAATCAAGAGATTGCCTGCCCCCATAACATCAACAAAACCAATCGTATAAGCCAAGGCAGCATCCCGCATGAGATTGAGAATAGCGGTCGTTATATTGGGAAGAGCAACTTGAAAAGCTTGAGGAAAAATGATTCTCCAAAAAGTCTGACTTGGAGTCAAACCAATACTAAGCCCGGCCTCTGTCTGCCCCTTTGGAATAGCTTGATAGGCCGCCTTGAAAACCTCGGCAACAATAGCCGCAAACAAGAGAATCATCGTCAGGAGAACAAAAATAGTTTTAGACCAGTTGTTGATATCCAAACCAAGCCACCATTTCAGAAATTCTGGCAAGCCATAAAAGACTAGAAAAAGCAAGACAATCGGTGGTGTACAACGAAGGGTAAAGATATAGCCTTTGGAAATCGCTGCAAAACTCTTGTCTTCTCCTACTTGTGCCCAGGCCAAGAGACCTCCAAAAAGGGAACCAAGAAGAGTGGTAAAAAAGAGAATGGACAAGGTCATAGGAAGTGCCTGCCATAAGGTCGGTAAAAACTGAAAGACCTTGGAAAAATCATAAGAAACCATGCAAAACCCTTTCTAGTCTTGGAATTTCTGGTCTAGTCTTTGTCCACATAACTAAAGACATCTTCTTTAAAGTATTGCTGAGATAGCTTAGCAAGCGTGCCATCTTCTTTCAACTCTTTGATTGCTTTTTCGTATTCTTTAGCGAATTGCTCACCCTTTTCATCACGGTGAATCAAAGGATAAGTTGGAATGCCCTTGTATGGGAACCAGCTGAGTTTATCCGCATATTGGTGGTAAGGGCCATCTTCTGCAGTAACTGCTTTTTCAAAGGACAGTTTGATATCAAAGAAGGCGTCATAACGTCCTTCTAAGACCCAGGCATAGGCATC
The DNA here is from genome assembly GCF_041432195.1 of Streptococcus sp. 27098_8_23. Taxonomy (GTDB): domain Bacteria; phylum Bacillota; class Bacilli; order Lactobacillales; family Streptococcaceae; genus Streptococcus. Next base: position 37,517 of record NZ_JAPVZF010000002.1, read on the forward strand.
TGCCACTTTAAAGGATTCAGCAGCTGTTAGCTCAATCGGTGCATCCTGATGTTTTTCATTGTAGCTAGTGATAACATTCCATTGAGCATTCTGTGGAGAGATGGGAACCAATTTCCCTTTATTCTTAGCAAAGTCATCAATGGTTTTGTATTTCTGTTCATCTTCTTTTCTGACAGTAAATCCGATGATGCTCGCTCCGACTGGTTCAGATGGAATGACAAACTTTTTAGCTCGTTCATCTGTGTACCAAGCTCCCTTGGTTCCGATGTCATACTTACCTGATTCCAGACCAATCAAGAGGTCATCATCACTGGTACCCGTATATTCAAATTGATAGTTTGCCAACTTCTCATCAACAGCCTTCAAAACAGCTACTTCATAACCATCTGATTCCCCTTTTTCATTGACAAAGTCATAAGGTACATAGTTTTGTGTATGGGCAACCTTCAAGGTTATGACTTCAGCAGACGAAGCCGTTTCTCCATCCTTGGCTGGAGCACCAGCTAAACTTCTCCCGATAATCGTCGCCCCAATTACTGCAACAACTGCTACACCACCGATAATCCATGCTTTTTTACTCATCTTTTTCTCCTTTAGTTTTCAAGCGCTTCTCTCACCCACTGGATACGTTCAACTGTGATATCACTTGGAATGGTACAATCTGCCCCAAGTACCAAGCCCTGCTCCCCAGCTTCTGCAACTAGTTTCTTTGCCTCAGCCTGAATGGCATCCTTGCTACCAGTATACAGTAAGCCTGTCTTGCCATTTTCGAATCCTCCAAGAACCGTACGTCCCTTGAAAATCTCACGACCTTCCTTGAAAGTGATTCCCTCTGGTCCTACAGCCCAGTTAAAGACTTGGGCTGGATAGTCTGCAAAAAGGTGAATATCATTTCGCGCTCCCTCGTAACCACAGATATGAAGAACAGTGACGCCACCAACAGCACTAGCTGCTTCCAGAACCGTTATCTCGCTAGGTGCAATGACGGCTTGATAATCTGCTGCCGACACTCGTTGATCTTGGATACTTTGCACGCTGAGATAGATTCCATCAGCACCAGTCTCCTCGATGACAGCTCGACTGAGACTCGCAATATCCTCTGCAATCACATCCAATACCTTCTTCAAAGCTTCAGGATCTTCCACCAGAAAATCTGCAATGAGGTCATCTCCACCAGACACTTCCCCCAGTAGCCACTTGAGATAGGTCACAGGAGCAAAAATATTGTAAATCGCAACGATATCTTCTGTAAACTCTTGCTTGATTTTCTTAACCAAGTTCACCTGCTCTTTTATCCAAGCATGATCTGGTCCGAGTGGTTGAATGGTCGCCAATTCTTGAAGTGATTTGCCTTTGGCAATCGCTGGATTTGGATAAGCAAAGTAGCCATCACTCATGAGTTTGATAAAGTCTGGCTGAACTTCTCGTATAAAGCGCTTATGTCCCTCGATATTCTTCTCGATAATGACTGGATTTGAGAAACCGTGTAGCCATTCGTCTTCGGATGTGAAATGGTGCCAAAAGCCAACTGGCACACGATCAACCTTTTCACCTTTAAATGCTTTTAAAACCCATTCTTTTTTTTCTGACATTCTTATTCTCCATTTCTTACTTTTTCAACTAATAAACTGCTTGCGATATCATTCGAGCGTAGAAAGGGGAGACTGGACTTGGAAAAATCCTGAACTCCACGACATCTCTCTCCATTTTTGCAGTGCCCATTTTTTACGACGCTTATGGCAACCAAGGCCAGCAAACCGACAACTGCAATGAAGATTCCCCATCTTTTACTTTTCATAGCTCCTCCTTTTAGAGAACAGCTGCCTGCCGAATCCAGTCCAACCTCTCTAAGTCAAAGTCATCTGGAACAGTACAGTCAGCTCCCAGAAGAACGCCTTTATTACCAGCTTCAGCCAGCAACCGTCTTGTTTCATCTTGCAATTCCGCCTTGGAACCTTGATAAAGCAAGCTTTTCTTGCCGTTTTCAAATCCACCTAAAACGGCCTTGCCTGGAAACAACTCTTGCCCCTGTGTCAAACTAACATCCTCATGGTGGGTCGCCCAGTTGACCACTTGAGCTGGATAGTCCTTAAATATCGTCACATCATTGCTCGCACCTTCAAAACCACAGATATGGAGGATATTGGTCCCACCCACCTGATTGGCTACCTCCAAAATCGCTATATTGCTCGGTTCGATATAGGTTTGGTAGAGTGCTGGTGTGATGCGCTGATCTTGAATTTCCTGGGTACTGAGGTAAATCCCGTCGACATCGCCTTGCTGGATGATTTTCTGAGTTAGGATAGCAATATCTCCTGCAATCACATCTAGAATCGCTCTGAATTGCTCAGGATTTTCAAGCAATAGATCAGCCACTTCCCTATCTCCTCGAGAAGTTTCTGTACGGAACCAGCGCTTGAGGTAGGAGATAGGCGAAAAGATATTGTAGAAAGAAGCAATCTCTTCGGTAAAGGTCTCTCGAATCGCTTGTACCACTTCCACCTGTTGCTGAATCCATGGGTGTTCCTCACCAATCGACTCAATAGAAGTCAGCTCCTGAATGCTTGCAATCTTAGGATTATAGACATTACTTGGATAAAGGAAAAAACCGTCACTCATAATTTTGACAAAATCAGGGCGAATCCTTTCCACATAGTTGCGATGCCCGTCAACACTTTTTTGAAAGATACGTGGATTATTTAATCCCTGCCCCTTTTCTTCGAGTGTTACAAAATGAAACCAAAATCCGACAGGAACTCTTTCCACTTCATCGCCTCGAATCGCTCTAAAGACTAGATCTCTTTTACTTGCCATACCTTTCTCCTTCCATTTGGATTGAAATCATCTTACCACTCCTTTTCCCCTTTTCCCAATATATATTGACTATCAACTCGATTAGAATTTTTTATATCTATAAAGAAAAAAAGCCCTAAAAAGCTTGATGTTACTAGCCTTTCAAAGATTCACTTTATTTTCATCAATTTTCCAAAAAGAAGCTGATATAGATTTTCTATCAAGCCGATTGGATTTTTTTATATCCATCTTCATTCCCAAATTAAGTACATAATTTTATCCTAATACCAAATTACTACTGAAAAATTTCTTTTCTCTCGATATTTCCTTGCACAAATCCCATGAAAACGCTACAATATTAATAGACTATTATTAGGAGGATGGGATTATGAAAATATCCAAAGTTACCATTACAATTGCTTCTACACTTGCTTCCGTCATTTTACTGACTGGCTGTGGCACAAATTCGGCAAATTCACAGACAACTCAAAGTAGTACATCTGACAATCAGGTTACAATGACCTATGATCAGTTGCGTTCAAGAGAAAATACTATGTCAACTCTTTGGTATCAAAAAGCAGCTGAGACCAAGGCACTCTATCTACAAGGTTACAATGTCGCTACTGATCGTTTGAAAGAACTACTAAAAACACAGACAGATAAACCCTACTCTATCGTTTTAGACTTAGACGAAACTGTATTAGACAATAGTCCTTATCAAGCGCAAAATGTCAAAGACGGAACAGCATTTACCCCAGAAAACTGGGATGTCTGGGTAAAAAAAGCCGCAGCCAAGGCTGTACCAGGTGCTAAAGACTTCCTCCAATTTGCAGACAAAAACGGTGTCCAAATTTACTATGTATCTGACCGCACGATAGATCAGGTAGATGATACGATCAAAAACCTAGAAAACGAAGGAATTCCTGTACAAAGCCGCGATCATCTCATGTTCTTAGAAAAAGGCGTCAAATCTAAAGAAGGTCGTAGACAAGCAGTCCAAGAAAAAACCAACTTAGTCATGCTACTAGGAGACAATCTTGTGGACTTTGCAGAGTTTTCAAAGACCTCTGAAACTGAGCGCGACCAAAAATTAGAGGAATTACAAAAAGAGTTTGGTGAGAAATTCATCATTTTCCCTAACCCAATGTACGGATCATGGGAAAGCACTGTTTACAATGGTAATAAATTGGATGCCAAGGGTCAAACTGAAGAGCGCCAAAAAAACTTACAAGGTTTTGATAAATAAAATAAGAGAGCTATCTACCAGTTTACACCAACTATAAGATATCGTATTTGCGAGAATATCAAAAAAAGACGATTTCCAAGCGGAGATCGTCTTTTTCACTATTTTATCTTGTACTTGGTATAAACTAGTATATATTCCACTAGATAGTATGCTCTATCGCTTGTACCACTTCCACCTGTTGCTGAATCCAAGGGTGTTCCTCACCAATCGACTCAACCGATTGAATTTTTTTATATCCTCTCTTTCATGGCAAAGTAAGCTCGTACTTTGGGTGCCACTTGTGTGCCGAAGAGTTCAATAGCTCTCAAAACTTGATCATGTGGCATAGAACCAAGCGGTAGATGGAGCATGAAACGGTCCAAGTCTAAATCCTCAATCATGCGAATCAATTTTTCTGCTACCTGATCTGGATTTCCCACAAACATGGCACCATTTGGACCAACTTGCTCCAAATATTGCTCATAGGTCAACTCCTGCCAGTGCGGACGGTCCTTGGAAATTGCATCCACCACTTGCTTGGTCGGATGGAAATAATCTTTGACAGCCTGCTCGCCATCTTCAGCAATCCAGCCCCAAGAATGGGCTCCCACTTTCAAGTCTTTCTCCGCATGACCGTCTTCCCTACCAATCTCACGATAAGCTTGAATCAGCTTTTTAAAATAACGTGGATTGCCACCGATAATGGCATAGACAATCGGCAACCCCGCCTGAGCAATCTTCACTGTTGACTCTACATGACCACCTGTCGCCACCCACAATGGCAATTTGTCCTGAACAGGACGAGGATAGACTTCTTTGCCAGAAATCGTTTGGGTCAATTGACCTTGCCAGTCTATCTTGGTCTTTTCATTGACTAACTGGAGCAAGTCTAATTTCTCATCAAAAAGTGCTTCGTAGTCTTTCAAGTCATAGCCAAACAGTGGGAAGGATTCAGTGAATGATCCACGCCCAGCCATAATCTCTGCACGGCCATTTGACAAGGCATCAATAGTGGCATATTGTTGGAACAAGCGAACCGGATCCATACTCGAGAGAATGCTGACTGCACTAGTCAAACGAATCTTTTTGGTATTGACTGCCCCAGCTGCAAGAACAATCTCTGGCGCCGATACCGCAAAGTCCTCCCGATGATGCTCCCCAATCCCGTACACATCCAAACCAACCTTATCAGCCAGCTCAATTTCTGCCACCAACTGACGAATGCGTTCATCATGACTGTAAATCTGTCCAGTCGCTTCTAGAGCTGTTGTTTCACCAAATGTTGAAATTCCTAATTCTACCATCCCGTTTCCTCGCTATCTCTTTTAGTTTTAGGGTATTTTATCACTAATTAGTTCTATTTTCAATAAATTTGCTCATTAGAAAAAGTCTAGATGAACTAGACTTTCTTAGCTTATTCTACCTGTAGTTTATTGTCTTTCAGAGTTAACTTCGAGTTTTCTGTCAATTCTGTTTGTTCAAAAGTGTAAATCGTCTCACCCTTTGTATCAATCATGTACCAGACTTGGTCTTTACGGACAACCAGGGCAAGCTCCGTACTATTTGTGTCCTCATTTTTGACAGACAATGGAAAGGCCTTGTCCACACCTTCCAGAGCTACTTTATTCCCTGTTTTTAATTCTACTAGGTAGTACACGCCATCCTTTGTACCAAAACTGTAGTCCCCATTAATCTTTGTGTGGCTATCATAGTTTTTCATTAGAATAGAAGTTTTATCCATACCTTCAAACGCCTTTTTAAAGTGTTCTTTCTGCTCTTCAGCTTTCTTTTGATCTTGAGACTGAACCGTCTCTTGCACTGCAGCAATCCGTTCCAGGTTTTGCTTTTTCGCTTGTCTCTGCTGATGGATCAAGATCGTACGTATCAAGTAAGAACTAGACAAGACGATACCAACCAGCATAGCAATAATACTTTTTTTCTTCTTCATTTTCTTCTCCTTATAAAAAATTAAAGGCGAGCAAAAATACTCCTCACTCAAGTATACCAAGAGAGAGCAAAAAAGTCTAGATGAACTAGACTTTCTTGGTTTATTCTACTGTTACTGACTTAGCAAGGTTACGTGGTTTGTCCACATCGAGTCCACGGTGGAGGGTTGCAAAGTAAGCGACCAATTGCGTTGGTACGACCATTGAGATTGGTGAGAGGTAAGGGTGGACAGTCGTAAGAACGATATCATCTGTCTCTTTGGCAACATTTTCTTCTGCGATTGTAAGTACCTTAGCACCACGGGCTGCGACCTCCTGGATATTTCCACGAGTGTGGTTAGCAAGGACTGGATCTGACAAGAGGGCCAAGACAGGTGTCCCCTCTTCAATCAAGGCAATGGTTCCGTGCTTGAGTTCTCCTGCCGCAAAGCCTTCACATTGGATGTAAGAAATCTCTTTGAGTTTGAGACTGGCTTCCATGGCTACATAGTAGTCTTGACCACGTCCAATGTAAAAAGCGTTGCGAGTTGTTTCAAGAAGCTCTCGAACCTTGGCATCAATGTTTTCTTTCTCAGAAAGAGTTGATTCGATAGACTGAGCTACGATTGACAACTCATGAACCAGGTCAAAGGCTTGCGCTTTGGCATTGCCGTTTGCTTCTCCAACTGCTTTTGCAAGGAAGGCAAGGGCTGCGATTTGTGCCGTATAGGCCTTTGTTGATGCTACGGCAATTTCAGGACCCGCGTGAAGAAGCATGGTATGGTTGGCTTCACGTGAAAGAGTTGAACCTGGCACGTTTGTCACTGTCAAACTCGGAATTCCCATTTCATTAGCCTTAACCAAAACCTGACGGCTGTCAGCTGTTTCACCAGACTGGCTGATAAAGATGAAGAGCGGTTTCTTGCTGAGAAGTGGCATACCGTAGCCCCACTCAGATGAGATTCCAAGTTCTACTGGTGTATCTGTCAATTCTTCCAACATCTTCTTAGAAGCAAATCCTGCGTGGTACGATGTTCCAGCTGCAAGGATATAGATGCGGTCTGCATCTTGAACAGCCTTGATGATAGCTGGATCTACGACAACTTGACCTGCCTCATCCGTGTAGGCTTGGATGAGTTTACGCATAACCGTTGGTTGCTCGTCGATTTCCTTGAGCATGTAGTAAGGATAAGTCCCCTTACCGATATCTGACAAGTCGAGCTCAGCAGTGTAGCTAGCACGCTCACGACTGTTACCATCATAGTCTTGAACTTCGACGCTATCAGCCTTGACGATTACCAACTCTTGGTCATGAATTTCCATGTATTGGTTGGTCTCACGAATCATAGCCATAGCATCTGAGCAGACCATATTATAACCTTCTCCAAGACCAATCAAAAGTGGAGATTTGTTCTTAGCGACATAGATGACATCTGGATTTTCAGAGTCAATCAAGGCAAAGGCATAAGAACCACGAATGATGTGAAGGGCTTTTTTGAAGGCTTCAAGAACTGAGAGACCTTCTTCTTCTGCAAATTTCCCAATCAAGTGAACAGCGATTTCTGTATCTGTTTGTCCCTTGAAGTGGTGACCTGCAAGGTATTCTTCCTTGATTTCAAGGTAGTTTTCAATGACCCCATTGTGGACCAAGACAAAACGTTCTGTCTCAGAGCGGTGTGGGTGAGCATTGTCTTCCGTTGGTTTCCCGTGAGTTGCCCAACGAGTATGTCCGATACCAGTTGTCCCCTCAACACCTGCTGTCTTGGCAGACAATTCTGCGATACGACCGACAGCCTTAACCAGGTGATTTTCAGCACCACCTAGGACAAAAATCCCCGCAGAATCATAGCCACGGTATTCGAGCTTTTCAAGCCCTTGAATCAAAATATCAGTTGCATTTGTGTTTCCAACAACACCAACAATTCCACACATAGTATATACGACACAGACCAGCTGTGCTTTCTCCTTAAATTGGTATAGTCTAATTCTCACTTTACGGAATCAGCAAAAACAGTATATACTTGTTTTTCTCACTTGTCAAGGATAAAAATTGGTATAGTTTTTCTATCTGGTGTTTTATCAAGATTTCACTTGATACCTGACAAGTCAGCATCAATTACTTATAATAAAAAGAGGAGGTATTTGCCATGTGGTTTTTCTTCGCACTTTTATCAGCTATCTTTGCAGCCTTAACGTCAATTTTAGCTAAGATTGGAATTGAGGGAGTTCCATCCAATCTAGCAACCGCTATTCGTACGGTCGTCGTCATTCTTATGGCCTGGGCCATGGTTTTCTTGACCAATAGTCAGACCGAAATTGTCAATATCAGTAGAAAAAGTTGGCTCTTTCTCATCTTATCTGGTTTGGCCACTGGCGCCTCTTGGCTCTGCTACTACAAGGCCTTGCAGATGGGCAGTGCAACTGAGGTATCTGCTGTCGATAAATTCAGTCTCGTCCTTACCCTCGTTCTAGCCTTTTTCTTCCTACAAGATATCCTGACGTTTAAAACAATTATTGGCTGTATCCTGATTACGATCGGGACCTTGGTGATGATATTGTAATAAAAAGTGAGATGAACGCCATCTCACTCTTTTTATTCTTAAAATCCATTATGGTCGCTGAGTTCTTTGAACCAGTGGCCTGATTTCTTCAGGCGACGTTCCTGTGTTTCCAAGTCAAGCTCAACCAGACCATAGCGATTTTTATAGCTGTTGAGCCATGACCAGCAGTCGATAAAGGTCCAGATTAAGTAACCCTTACAATTGGCTCCGTCTTCAATGGCACGGTGAAGTTCACGCAGATGTCCTTTGACAAAGTCGATACGATAGTCATCCTGAATCATGCCATTCACACGGAATTTATCTTCACCTTCAACACCCATGCCATTCTCTGTCAACATCCACTCAATATTGCCATAATTTTCCTTGATATTTTGAGCGATATCATAAATCCCCTGCTCATAGATTTCCCAACCGCGATGAGGATTGATTTTACGGCCCGGCATGATATAAGGCTTATAGAAATGTTCTGGCAAGAGTGGACTGTCTGGATGCTTGGCAAAACGTGGCGCCATAACGCGCAAAGGTTGGTAGTAATTGACTCCAAGAAAGTCCACTGTATGCTCCCGAATGAGTTCTAACTCTTCAACAGTGTACTCTGGCAGCAAATCATGCTCAGACAAGATTTCTACTAATTCTTCTGGATAAGCTCCCAAGACAGACGGGTCTAGGAAAGATTGGGCTTGGAAGAGATCCGCAATGCGCGCAGCCTTGACATCTGCGGTATGCTGACTACGTGGGTAGGCTGGTGTCAAGTTGAGGACAATCCCAATCTTAGAATCAGGCAAAATCTCATGACAAGCCTTAACCGCAAGACTACTAGCCAGTTGCGTATGATAAGCAACCTTAACCGCCGCTTTGGCATCCACCTTGTGAGGATAGTGAGCATCATAAAAATAGCCAAACTCCACAGGGACGATGGGCTCGTTAAAGGTAATCCATTGGTCCACCAAGTCACCGTATGTCTCAAAACAAAAACGAGCATAGTCTTCATAAGCCTTGACAGTTGCCTTATTTTCCCAACCATCGCCGTCTTCTTGGAGGGCAAAAGGCAGGTCGAAGTGATAGAGATTAACTAAGAGACGAATTCCCTTGGCCTTAATGGCTTCAAAGACCTGACGGTAGAAAGCCACCCCTTGCGGATTGACCTCTTCACGGCCCTGTGGGAAAATACGAGACCACTGGATAGAAGTTCGGAAGGCTGTATGCCCAGTCTCTACCAAAAGCTCAATATCCTTTTCCCAGTTTTCGTAAAAAGTCGATGTTTTATCAGGTCCAATTCCATTGTAGTAACGATTTGGCTCTACTTGGAACCAATAATCCCAGAGATTGTCTCCCTTGCCGTCACCAGGTACACGACCTTCTGTCTGTGGTCCAGAAGTGGAGGAACCCCAGACAAAATCCTTTGGAAATTTTAGCATAGCTTTACCTCTTCGTTTATTCATTTTTCCCATTATATAGAAAAAACAAGGTAAAAACTAGTTACATTTTTGCCTTGTTTTTCTTCTGATTATAGTTTTTATTTCTTGCTGAGGATTTCAAGGGTTTCGAGCAAGTTGTCTGCATGAACTTCGATGGTGTCACCAGTCGCCTTAATCTTAACTTCTACGATGCCATCGGCTGCTTTCTTCCCAACAGTGATACGGATTGGCAGACCAATCAAGTCGCTATCGCTAAACTTCACTCCGACACGTTCGTTACGGTCGTCTGTCAAGACTTCGTAACCAGCTCCCATCAAGCTTGCTTCAAGTTTTTCTGTTAAGGCTTGCGCTTCTTCATCCTTGACATTGACAGTGATCAAATGCACATCAAATGGCGCCAATTCTTTAGGGAAGTTAACTCCCCAAGCATAACGGTATTCCCCTTTAGGCGTTTTGTTGACAAAGAGGCGGGCGTGTTGCTCCATAACTGCTGAGAGAAGACGGCTAACACCAATACCGTAACATCCCATGATGATTGGCACAGCACGACCATTTTCATCCAAAACATCTGCGCCCATACTTGCTGAATAACGAGTGCCGAGTTTGAAAATATGACCGATCTCGATACCACGCGCGAAGTTAAGAACGCCTTGTCCGTCTGGTGAAATTTCACCCTCACGAACTTCGCGGATATCCACGTATTCTGCAGTGAAATCACGACCTGGGTTCACACCCGTCAAGTGGTAACCATCTTCGTTGGCCCCCACAACAGCATTGCGAACATCTTGTACCTTACGGTCTGCAATGATTTTCACATTTTCTGGCAAACCAACTGGGCCAAGCGAACCAAAGCCAGCTGAGATAACATTTGCTACTTCTTCCTCGCTCGCAACATCAAAGAAATCTGCTCCCAAGTGGTTTTTCAACTTAACTTCATTGAGTTGGTCATTTCCAACTAGAAGGGCTGCAACAAGCTCACCATCTGCCATGTAGAAGAGGGTTTTGATTGTTTGTTCTTCTGGGATGTTAAGGAAGGTTGCAACTTCATCGATGGATTTAACACCTGGAGTTTCCACTCGAATCACTTCTTCTTCCGCAACGACACGGTTGCTTGGTTTGTACTCGTTTGTTGCCATTTCTAAGTTAGCTGCATAGCTAGACTCAGTTGAGTAGGCGATGGTGTCTTCACCAGAAACCATCCATTTGAGCAATTCTGCCTTGATTTCTTCTTGCACTTCTGCAGGAATTTCATCAAATGAGGCAACTGACTTGTCCAAGACAACCCAGCGGTCAAGGTCTGTACGGGCTGGTGTGATGGCCATAAATTCTTGGCTATCCTTACCACCCATGGCGCCACCATCACCGATTATAGCCTTGAAGTCCAAGCCACTACGAGTGAAAATTCGTTCATAGGCCGCTTTGTACTCGTCATAAGTCACATCCAAACTATCGTAATTAGCATGGAAACTATAGCCGTCCTTCATGATAAATTCACGCGTACGGAGAAGTCCGTTACGTGGACGTTTTTCATCACGGTATTTCGGTTGGATTTGGTAAAGGTTGAGTGGCAATTGCTTGTAAGACTTGACAGAATCACGAACAATAGCTGTAAAAGTTTCTTCGTGTGTCGGACCTAGGATAAAGTCTGACTTTTCACGATTTTTCAGTTTATAAAGGTCTTCACCATAGGTTTCATAACGACCTGATTCACGCCAAAGATCAGCACTGAGAAGGGCAGGAGCCAACATCTCAACAGCACCAATCTTATCAAACTCTTGGCGCATAATGTTTTTAGCCTTTTCAATCACACGGTTAGCGAGTGGCAGGTAAGAATAAACACCGGCAGAAACTTGACGAACATAACCAGCACGCAACATAAGGGCGTGGCTGATAACTTGAGCATCGCTTGGCATTTCGCGAAGCGTTGGGATTAGCATTTTACTTTGTTTCATAATATTCCTCGATTATCTAAAAGAAGAGTCGCATAATGTCATTCCAGGTCACAGCTAGCATCAAGACAACCATGATAACTACACCAGCCATGGTGACATAGGTTTCAATTTCTTGTTTAAGGGGTTTCCGGCGAATTGCCTCTAGGATATTGAGCACAATCTTTCCACCATCCAAAGCCGGGATAGGAATCAAGTTAAAAATTCCAATATTGATGGAAATCATGGCTAGGAAGTAGAGGACATTCTCAATTCCATTTTTAGCAGCATCGCTACTTGCCTTAAAGATGGCAACGGGACCACCGAGTTTGTTCAAATCTGGATGGAAAATCAAGTTTTTCAGAGCCGAAAGGATGCGAAGTCCTGAGTCAGCAGCAGTTGTAAATCCACCAACAAACATGGATAGAAAGTCTGACTTGATCCCCGGTTGAACCCCAAGAATATAACGTCCTTGATTTTCTTCTGGAGTCACAGTGACTTGTTTTTCGCTACCATTTTCAGAAATGGTCACATCCAAGGTCGGGGCTGTCTTGTCCTTGGTATCTGCTTCCACAGCCTGGGTCAAGTCTTGCCAATTCTTAACCTCGTGGGAGGCAACTTTGGTGATTTGAACTGTCTCAGCTACGCCCACCTTAGCCAAAGCTCCTTCTGGCATGACATGAAAGAGATTGGTCTGAGTGTCTCTAACACCACCCTGCAAAAAGATCAGGATCCAAAAAACAACAACACCTAAGATAAAGTTATTCATGGGACCTGCAAAGTTGGTGATGAGCTTGCCCCAGATAGAAGCATTTTGATACTGTACATCCAAAGGAGCGATGCGCACTTCGGTTCCGTCTTCTTCAACAACCGTTGCATCATGATCCACTGTAAAAGTCTTTTCTTCTTCCAAGACCAAACCCTTGATAAAGAGCTTGTCTTCAAAGTCAAACTGGGTTACCTGCATAGGAAGAGCCGTTTGATCCAGTTTCTTCCCTGAGAGGTTGATCCGTTTGACCTTACCATCATCAGCAAGTGTTAAACTGACTGGAGTTCCTGTCTTGATTTCTGTCGCATCATCACCCCAGCCTGCCATACGAACATAGCCTCCTAGAGGAAGGATTCGAATGGTATAAGCAGTACCATCCTTGCCGATATGGGAAAAAATCTTGGGCCCCATACCAATGGCAAATTCACGAACTAGAATGCCTGATTTCTTGGCAAAATAAAAATGTCCAAACTCATGCACCACCACAATAATCCCAAAAACCAGGATAAAGGTTAGCAATCCAATCATTCAATATTCCTTTCTTTAAAACAGGCCAAATAAGTGCATCATTGGAAACACAATCAGCATGCTGTCAAAGCGATCCAACACACCGCCATGTCCAGGGATAAATTTTCCAGAATCCTTAACACCGAAATGGCGTTTCATGGCACTCTCAATCAAGTCACCAAACTGACCTGCCACACTGAAGAAGGCAGCAAAGAGACTCATTCTATAAATCCCATAAGGAAGAGCAACTGTGCTATCCACTAACATGAAGATTACTGTTATCAGTACCGCACCTAGAATACCACCGACAAAGCCCTCAATACTCTTATTAGGAGAAACTCTTGGTGCCAACTTATGTTTACCAAAATTCATCCCTGTCAGGTAGGCTGCGCTATCTGTCGCCCAAACGATAAAAAGGGCCAAAAGTACCTTGTCAAAACCTGCCACCCGAGCATCTAGTAAGGCATTGAAGCCAAAACCAACATAAAAGCTCACAGCAATTGGAAAAGCGGCATCTTCAATCGTATAGTTTTTACTGAAGACGGTCGTCCCTAGCATTATGGTAATCAAAACACTGTAGGCAACCACATTCCCATCAACAGGCAAAAATGTTAGGTAATTTTCTAAAGGAACTGTTAGAGCGAAGGTCGCAAAAAGAGTCAAAGCGCCCTCAATGGTCATAGTCTTTAGCCCCTTCATGTGCAAGAGTTCATGGACGCCTAGCATCGCTAACAAACCAATCCCTATCTGCAACAAGAGCCCTCCCGCAAACAAGACTGGAAGGAAAATTGCCAGGGCCAATACCGCAAACAATGTTCTCTTTTGTAAATCCTTGGTCATATCTTCTCCTAAACTCCTCCAAAACGGCGATTGCGATGGTTAAAAGCAGCAATAGCTTCCTGCAAGGCGGCTTCATCAAAATCAGGCCACAAGGTATCCGTAAAGTAAAGCTCGCTATAGGCTGCTTGCCATGGCAAGAAATTACTCAAACGCAACTCACCACTCGTGCGGATAATCAAGTCCGGATCTCGCAAATCCTTTGGCAGGTGTTGCGTGAAAAGATAGTCTCCAATCATATCTTCTGTGATGTCACCAGGGTTGATTTTAGCATCTAGAACATCTTGAGCCAAGCCCTTAAGAGCCTGCGTAATTTCAGCACGACCACCGTAGTTAAGCGCAAAATTGAGAATCAAGCCCGTATTGTTCTTGGTCAACTCCTCTGCTTTTTTCAAAGCTTCAAAAGTCGGCTTAGGCAAGCGGTCCGTCTCCCCAATCATCTGAATCTTAACGTTATTTGCGTGCAATTCAGGGACGTAGTTATCATAAAATTCGACTGGCAAGTTCATGATAAACTTGACTTCTTGATCTGGGCGTGTCCAATTTTCCGTTGAAAAGGCATAAACTGTGATGACCTTGACTCCCATCTTGTTAGCTGCCTTGGTCACCTTTTGGAGGGCTTCCATCCCCGCCTTATGACCAAAAACTCGTGGTTGCATCCGTTTTTTAGCCCAACGACCATTCCCATCCATGATGATGCCAATATGAGCAGGAACCTGTGTTGGAACCTCAACTTCTACAGCTTTATCTTTCTTAAAAAATCCAAACATGTTCTTATTCCTATTCAAAAATCTATCGTTTCATTATACCATATTTCCCTATTTTCTTCTATTGCTAAGTTATTAGCTCTCCTTACAGACAAAAAATAAGCCGCCTGATTGGGCGACTTAGTTTTATAGGGAGATTATTATGAAAAAGTTTTAGGAGTTTAAGTTAAGTTCCTCTTAACTTATGAACCTAGTATACCGTCCCTAACTTAAATTTTTCTTAAGTTTTTTGAGAAAGTCAGATTTTTCCATTTTTCTTGCCAATTTTTCTTGGAAAAGCGTTCTTGATAGAGCTTCATTCGGTCCTCATTATCTAGGAAATGAGGAGTTGGGGATACGTGAAAGTTAAAAATATCCTCTAAACCATAAGGCGCAAAGAGCTCCAAAGTTGCGTCTGCATGCAAGCGAAGCCCTATCGCCGTACAGCGCTCGGGATATTTACTCATGGCATCACGAGAACTCGTGTAAGGCACAGTGTGGGGACTGTGCTGATGCATATAGACCTGATTTTTCAACTCCCACTGATACTGAGGAAAAACTTCTCTCAGCTTTTTCTCTAGGGATACTGTTTCCTCATAAGAAACATCTGGATCAAAGAAAATCACATCCACATCCGTCTCACGGTCAAAAGGCGATTTGTCTGACAAGAGATTCCAGATGAAATTTCTAACCGAACCCGCTGCCAACCACGAGTCTTTCAGATCAAGATCACGAATGATGGTCAGAATGGTCATCATATCTGGATTTTCTCTAAAAACCTCTAGAATTTCTTGTTCATTTTTCATTGTATTCATAACCTAAATGTTCATATGCCTTAGCAGTTGCCACCCGTCCAGAACGAGTTCGCATGATAAAGCCTTTTTGTATAAGGTAAGGTTCGTACATATCTTCGACTGTCTCACGCTCCTCGGCAATATTAACAGAAAGAGTTCCTAAACCAACTGGACCACCACCGTACATCTCAATCATGGTACGAAGGATTTTTTGGTCTACATAGTCCAAACCTTCATGGTCTACATCTAGCATGGTCAAAGCCTTATCGGTAATAACATCATCGATAACCCCATTTCCCATAATCTGGGCAAAGTCGCGCACGCGCTTGAGGAGACGGTTGGCAATACGAGGAGTTCCCCGACTGCGCAAGGCCAGCTCAGCAGCTGCCTCATGGGTGATTTCCATCTCAAAAATATCTGCTGTCCGCTCAACAATCTCTGTCAAGTCAGCGTGGGCATAGTATTCCATATGACCTGTAATCCCAAAACGTGCCCGCAGAGGATTTGAGAGCATCCCCGCACGGGTCGTCGCACCAATCAAGGTAAAAGGTGGCAAGTCTAGATGAACACTGCGACTGCCTTCACCAGCTCCAATCATGATATCAATGTAGAAGTCCTCCATGGCACTATAAAGTACCTCTTCCACCGACATGGGCAAGCGATGAATCTCGTCAATAAAGAGAACGTCTCCAGGCTCCAAATCATTCAAAATCGCTACCAGATCCCCCGCTTTTTCAATGACAGGACCAGACGTTTGCTTGAGATTGACTCCCAGTTCATTGGCAATAACAAAGGCCATGGTCGTTTTCCCCAAACCTGGAGGTCCAAATAAGAGTACATGATCCAGCGCCTCATCCCGCATTTTGGCAGCCTCGATAAAGATTTGCAGCTGGTCCTTGACTTTATCCTGACCGATATATTCACGTAAATATTGGGGACGGAGGGTACGTTCTACTAACTCCTCATCCCCCATGATCTCATTGTCTAAAATTCTACTCATGGCTCTATTATATCAAAAATCCAAGCCACAAACAAAAAAGCCACCTGATTGGGTGGCCTCTTTAGGGAGATTATTATGAAAAAGAAAAGTTTAGGATTTCATTAAATAAAGGGTACTCAATGAAAATCGAAATCAGACTAGGCAGATAGACGCAAGCATAACTATAGTTAGCTAAGTCGACTCTAACGAAGTATGGTGAGATTTTCGAAGAGTATTAGGAGGTCTTTATTTAATGATTATATAATACACAAGGAGACTTAAAATTCCCTTAATTTTTAAATCCATCACTAACAATTTTCTTTAACAGCTGTTTGACCTGCAATTCGTCCAAAAGTAAAGATATCCGTAAGCGAATTTCCTCCTAGACGGTTACCTGCATGGAGTCCACCTGCGACTTCTCCGGCAGCATACAAACCATGGATAATCTGCCCGTTTTCATTCAAAACGTGTGTTGAAGTATCAATCTTGAGTCCACCCATTGTATGGTGAACGGCTGGTTTTCTCGGTGTTGCGTAAAATGGCGCAACCTCACACTTGAGATCAAAACTACCTTTATTAAATTCAGGATCAAAACCTGCATCTACATAGGAATTGTAATTCTTAATCGTTTCCACTAGAACTTGTGGATCCACACCAATCTGAACCGCCAACTCTTCTATCGTATCTGCACGATAGAGAGTACCTGCTTTGACTTGGGCATCGATTTTTTCTTGGCTAGTATTGTAGGCAGTTTCCTTGATACGTTCATCTGCAATTAGATAGAACAAGCCTCCATTATCAATCGCCGCTTGAGATAGCTTGTCTCGGCTACCGTACTCATCTACAAAGCGCTTCCCTTCAGTATTTACCATGATGAAGTTTGCTGGAGGAACTTGAAGTCCTGAGAAAAGAGCTCCTGTCACTGGATCGGATACTGGCATCATTTGACTAAAGCCCATACCCACCAAATCTGCACCTACACTTTGCCCTAAAAGAATACCATCTCCTGTTACAGCTGGTGTATTAGATGTAGCAATATCATCTGCAATTTCAGTCCAGTAGGTATTGTATTTTTGTAGCATCTTTGTATTGGCACCAAATCCTCCAGAAGCTAGAACAACGGCATCTGCATTGACAATGATGGTTTGACCGTTTCGACCTTCTGCTCTGACACCCTTGACAGCCCCTTCTTTTACAAGCAATTCTTTAACTGGAGAATCTGTCAAAATCTTGCCACCATGTTCTAGAACATATTTTTGTAGGACGGATATAAAGGCATACCCCATTGGTTGAACCGGCTTATGGCCACGACGCCAAAGGGCTCCAACTGGCATTGTCACTTCACTACGAACAAATTCAACGCCGATGTCTTCCAACCAACGAACAGACTCTAGAGCCCGCTCAGTTAGGACAGATACTAAATCATATTGGCCATGAATTTCATTTCCTTGTAAATCTTTTCGTTTCCCACCGATATAGGTTTGGATACGATAGAGCAAGGTAGAATCGAACAAATAGCTTGGGTCCTGCAAATACTGTTCAACCTCAATTTTCAAGGCTCTAAAGTCCTCTAAATATTCTGGGTCAATCGTTGATTCATCTGTCGCAATCAATTCTTGAAGCGTATGTGCCTCACCTGGATGAGCTGCGAAGGTTCCTTGCCATGCTGGATCTGGTGCATTCATTGGACCACCTGCACGAACAGTATTTCCTCCAATTGCAGGAAATTTCTCAACAACAATTGGCTTCTTACCAGCTTGTAAGACTGCAGCAACCGCAGCTAAACCAGCTCCCCCACCTCCTACGACGACAACGTCTGCCTGATAGGTCTTATCTTCTTTATCTAGGGCAGATGGCGCTTTTGAACGCTTGCGTAAAACATCTGGATTTACACCTGCTTGTTTGACTGCACGCGCAACTCCATCTAAAACACCATTTGAAGTCACAGAAGCTCCTGACACCGCATCAACATTTAATGTTTGCCCCTCAATGATTTCTGCTGGAATACGGGTAAAGACGACATCTGCGATTCCTGAAGATTCTCCAGAAGAATCGATTTCAATTTTTTCAATACGGTCCTCAGAAACCGTGACATCCATCGGCAATTTACCATTATGGCCTTCAGTTGTAACATGGTAAGTCCCCGGTTCAAAGCGGACTTCTTCAGGAAGGTTTAGTTGGTTTGCAATAGATACAAAGCGAAGGAAGCGATAAAAACAACTATCTAGGAAATCAATGGTTCGCTCATCAATCAAATCTCCATTGTCATCAAACGCTCGATGCGCTCGACCAAGTAAAAACTCACTACCTGGCATAACTGTTGCATTTACCCCAGGAGCATCCAGAATCTGACGAAGATGAAGTTGGGCACGTGAAGAACCTTGAATATCGTAAGAAGCTCCGACAATCATGGTCGGCTTTCCGTCTAGTGGATGAATGTTAAAAGACAACCACTCGAGCAAGCTATTCAAACTTGATGGAATTGTATGATTGTGCTCGGGTGTCGAGATAATGACACCATCAGCTTCTGAAATAGCTTGATTAAACTTCTGAATAATAGGTGTATCTGTTTGATCATCTGTTTCATTGAACATTGGTACATCTGTTATCTCTAAAATCTCAATATCCGCTTTTGAAGCAAAATGTCTTTTTATAAATTGCAACAGGTTGCGATTATAGGATTTTTTTGCATTAGTCCCAACAATAGCTACTAATTTCATGGATTGTTCTCCTTTCTTGAAATACTTATGCTTTCAACCATTCTTCCCAAATGAAAGATTTCTTACGATTTGTATCTTCTGGTTTGACCAAAGCCTTTGTTAGTTCAACAAAATTTTGAAACTCTGAAAAATGTTCTTCTAGTTCTGCAACCTTTTCAGGATTGTTCAAATGACACTCATCATCTAGGACTTGCTCAGAATGACCTAGAAAGAACTCTGTACCAGGCATAACTCTTGCTTTAAGCTCCGGCGCATCTAAAATCTGACGTAAATGTGCCTGCGCTCTAGATGTTCCTAGCAAGCCAAGAGAAGCACCGACAATCATCGTTGGTTTGTTAACCAAAGCACGACTGGTATAAGCAATCCACTCCAAAGCAGAGGCCAAAGGTGCTGGTATCGTGTGGTCGTACTCAGGTGTTGAAATAATCACACCATCTGCGACAAGAATTTTTTCTGAAAAAGCTTGAACTTCAGCTGGCGCTTGCTTGTCCTCAGGTTCGTTAAATGCTGGCAATTGTTTGATTTCCAATACCTCAATGTCGGCTTTATCCGAAAAGTGCTTTTGCATAAATTTCAAGAGTTTCCGATTGGTTGAGCGATCTGAATTGGTTCCAACGATAGCAACTAGTTTCATCTTGGTACCCCTTTCATTTATTTAATCTACTTTCATTATACTACTTTAGAAAATCTTGTAAATCCTTGATAATAAAGACCGTGTTATTCTATCAGATTATCGTACTTTAGTACAAGTTCGTGAAAAAATTAACAAAATATCTTCATAAACTATTGACCAGCTTCCTTAACTATGATATAGTCTTGGTGAAAAAATATACATTTAAGGAGGATGTTTTTATGAAAGAGACATTCAATCGGTGGCGGATTTTAGTCGCGTCTACAGTCATTCTTCTTTGCACAGGTGCCGTCTATTCCTTTTCTGTTTTTGCCGGACCACTTAGCAGTTCAACAGGCTGGTCCATGTCTGATATTATGTTAGCATTTGCTATCAACTCTGCAATCGGCCCTATCCCCATGATTCTTGGAGGTTATTTAGTTGACAAAGGTTACGTAAAATGGACCATCGCCCTCGGTGCTCTTCTATTTGCTAGCGGATTTTACTTAACCGGCTATGCCAATTCACCAGCCATGCTTTATTTGACCTATGGATTAATGGCCGGGCTTGGTCAAGGTTTTGCCTATTCAGGTGCCCTCTCCAATTCACTTCGCCTCTTCCCTGATAAACGTGGCTTAGCCTCTGGAATTCTGACAGGTGGCATGGGATTTGCCGCAGTCATCGCTTCTCCAGTCGCGAGCAATCTCATTCAACAACAAGATGCCTTCTTTGCTTTTCGTACAATTGGGCTAGTCTATATTGTTGTTATCATCTGTGCAATTTTCTTTATCAAGGCAGCTCCAAGTGGCTACCAACCAGCAGGCTGGAAAGCTCCTATCCCAACCAAACAAGGACCTACTAATAAGAACTGGAAACAAATGCTACAAAGTCCTCTGTTTTACATTATCATTAGCATGTTCTTTGTTGGCGCCTTTTCTGGTTTGATGATTGCCTCTCAAGCATCACCAATCGGTCAATCAATGTTTGGACTCTCTGCAGGCACTGCAGCTCTCTATGTCTCTCTTTATTCAATCGCAAACTCTAGTGGTCGTTTTATCTGGGGATCACTTTCTGATAAAATCGGCCGTTCAAAGACCTTATTGATTATCTATTCTGTCATTGTCCTAGCTTTATTCTCCCTAACTATCGTTCCTGGTCAATTCGGGTTTACCTTAGGAATTATTGGGCTTGGTATCTGCTTTGGTGGTGTTATGGGGGTCTTCCCATCTATCGTCATGGAAAATTACGGTCCTGCAAATCAAGGGGTCAACTACGGTATCGTCTTCACTGGATATTCTTTAGCAGCATTTTTCGCTCCCAAGGTCGCTGTTCAAATGGCAATGGCTAATAATGGAAATTATAGTGTAGCTTTTTATGTGGCTATTGCTTTGGCCTTCATTGGACTTATGCTTACTATTTTTTATATGAAAAAGAAAGCTTAAAACTCGAAAACTTCCTAGATAAGGAAGTTTTTTTGGTATAAACAAAGTATAAATTTCTAATTATCTTTTTATATTTTCTTAAATGCTCGTAAAGCCTTATTCTATGTGCTTTCGAGTATTTTTACTGTAGGAAGATACTTCACGTTTCTTTGCATATTTCCTCATGTCTTAGCTGTCAGAAGTGGTAAATAAGTAGTAAATTCATTTGTACTACTAAGCAACAAGACGCTCCTGTTGCTTCTCTTTATTCAAGCGTTTCATTTCTGCCATTGCAGAATCGAATGTTGCATGTGCGTAATAGTTCAGCGTCATGGCTATATTAGCATGTCCCATAATGTACTGTAATGCCTTTGGATTCATTCCTGCATTTGCATAGTTGGTACAGAATGTATGTCGCAAACTATGTGGAGTGATGTGTGGCAATTTATCCTCGTTATACTTATTGTATTTCTTAACAAGACCTTTCATCATGCCGTTGTAATCACTTGCCACTTTTGGATAGTTCTTTCTATTAAGAAAGAGGAAATCACTATATCCATCAATCTCAACACGCTTATCATTCTTTCGATTCGCTAACACTCGCTTAAATGCTTGATAGGCTTCTTCAACCATAGGAACTTGACGTTCGCCACTTTTGGTCTTTGGTGTTTCAATGTAGTACCCAATTTCAGTATCTCTCAATAGCTGATGGTCTATATTGACAAGACGATTCTCAAAATCTAAATCTGGAAGTGTCAAACCACCAAACTCTGAAATACGAAGACCTGTTTTTAAGAGTATCAGAATTTCATCATAATTTTTGCTGTAGGTTTTATCAGCTTTTGCAAAGGCTAACAGTTTTTCTTCCTGTTCTTCTGTTAGTACGGTCTTAGGGACAGTATCATCATCAAGAACTGCTTTCAGTTGAAAGTCAAATGGATTCTTCCGAACACAATCATCTTGTATAGCAATATAGAATGAAGCCTTTAAAGAACGTTTGTAGTTATTGATGGTTTGATAAGCATAACCATTTTCACTCATTCTAATAGCCCATTCTTTAGCGTCTGATGGCTTAATACTGTCAATACTTCTTACACCTAACTTGTCTTTCTTCAAAATATCCATAAGATATTTGCGTCCAGTTTCAGTGTTTTTTCTAACCTTTGGTCTTTGAGCGTTCTGTTTTGCGTAAAGCTGGCAGAGTGTCATTTTCTTTCCTACAACATCAATACCATCATGAATGTCTTTCTGTAACTCTGCGATTTTCTCTCTAAGTGAGATACAATCACGCTTTCCTGCTGGTACTCGGTCTGTAGCCACAAGTTTCCACGAGTAAACAAATTGCGGTTCTCCAAATGAATCTATATATTTGTATAAGTATCTTCCGTCTTTTCGTTGGCTCTCTCCAGTCTTTAAGATTCGACCTTTATTGTCACGTCTTTTTTCTGACATGGCATTTGCTCCTTTCCTTTATGGAAAGAGCCTTGATACGACTTAATACTATTTTATCATATACAAGACCCTTTGGCGACGCTAGATTGCGTCCAATGTATCTATAATTTTTTCAAATTGTTTTCGTTTAATCTGAATACGATTGCCATTCATAATCAGCCAATTTGCATTTTTATTTTCCTCTGCCAAGCGTCGTAGCTTGTTTTCGCCAATACGAAAATATTTTGACGCTTCTTCAATGGTTAGGGTATAACGTTCCCAAATAGGAATGTCAGTCTGCTTCATAAAATCCTCCTTTCCAAATCACTTATTTGGATTTCATAAAAGTTGTTTTACCAGCAATCGAACAGCTTTAGCAAAGCTCACGGGAGTTCCACCCCTGCATGGTTCTCATGTAGCCATACTCATTGCCTGCGACGGTTTTATCACGCTCGGACTATTGACTGTATGGGAGTATCATTATCACGATAAGAATGTCGTTGCAGGCAATCCTGCTAAAGATTGCTTCTCGGATCACTAACATGAATCGCTCGCTATCTTTATAAGATAGGTCATGGCGGTTAGTTCCGTTGGCTCTTTTCTTATCGAAACGTATTCGATTACTTTTATTCAGTTTTCAAAGAACAATGGCTCGTTAGCCTATCAAAACACATTGAAAGCTCAATATGCTTTGGTGGAATAACAAACCTCCCTGTTCGGGAAGCGTGGAATGGTTTAGCACGCTTCCACGAAAGGAGAGAGGATATTACTTAATTTCAAATGACAAAATCTTTGTAATCAGTCTGGTTTCCATTCTTCCACGTAAGACTTCATCAACGACCATACTTTGATTGCCATATTCATCTTTCATAAGTCGTAGGGAACGCTTCGTTATGTACCCTCTGTAATGATGTAGAATCTGGTTAATCGCTTCGGTATCGCCATCTGTTGCCTTTACAATGAGAGGAAAGGGAATCATAGGATATTGTGTTTTCATTCTTCAAATTCCTCCATAAACTTTTTAATTAAGGCTAGTCCACTGGTTCTATGCCGATAGACAGTAGAACGGTTCAATTTCAACAGGTCTGCAATTTCTGAATCGCTCATGTCCATAAAGTAAAACAGCAGTAGAATTTCACGTTTCTTGTCTGGCAACTCACGTAATGCTTCACTCAACAAATCATTTTCAACGCCTACTGATAACCCATTGAGTGTAAAAATCTGAAAGTCAGTTGAATAGTTATCTGTTGTCGCAAACTGGCTAACAAGATAATCGCCAACATCCGAAAAGGACACCTCACGCTTTGCAATCCTTGAAAGATAAAGCATATAATTCTTTCGCTCGTCTTCCATAGCACGTTTACAGATATAGTCAAACTGATTTTCTATTGTGGTCTGAAAAGAAGATGGTTTCATGTTTCTCACCCCCTTTCTGTCTAGGAAAGGAAGTGAGCCTTGCTCGTTTATCTCCTTTCACTCTTAGTCCCAATGTGAAAGGGGGATTTGTTGCATTACTGATAAATAAACTTTGTAAAAAAGTTCTGAATAGCCAAAAAAGCATATAAACAGATTTATTTCTCTGTTTACATGCTTCTGTTATTCTATCTATATGATTTATAAAACCACATTGGTGGACGTACTTATCTATTGCAGATAGACGACTTTTTTTGACAAGAACCCAATGTAAGGAAATTTATTGTATATGATGTACTTCATGGCGACGTTGACCTCCAACAAACCGCCATTTGGAAGTAATATACAATATTTTAACAGCGTAAATAGCACTACCATATAACGGTTTTTTTTATTGGCGTTTAGTAGTGCTTTTTATTAAATATAAACCTATAAACCATATAACACGTTTTTCTATACCTGTTTTTAATTCAGTAGGAACAATAAAATGTATAGAGGTGGTCTACTATGCGTAAAAAAGAAGATAAATATGATTTTAGAGCCTTTGGTTTAGCCATTAAAGAAGCTCGATTGAAACGAGGTTTAACTCGTGAACAAGTGGGAGCATTGATTGAAATTGACCCACGGTACTTAACTAATATTGAAAATAAAGGGCAACACCCCAGCATACAAGTTCTTTATGACCTTGTATCGTTACTTCATGTTTCCGTTGATGAATTTTTCTTACCTGCTAATAACTTGGTAAAAAGCACCCGACGATTACAGATAGAGAAATACATGGATAGCTTTACAGACAAAGAACTATCCTTAATGGAATCTTTAGCCAGCGGTATCAACGAAGCAAGAAACATCGAAGACTAATTAAAAGAATCCATACATAACGGAAAGAGCCGATAAAATGAGATTGTATTAATCTCATTTTATCGGCTCTGCGTCTTTGCGTCTGGCTCTGTAATCACAGTTACTTTGAACTGCTTTATTTCAATTAAATTTTCTTGTCTGCATTTCGGACAATAGAGGGGGAATTTTTTTAATTCAGTATCTTCCCTTATCTTTAATCGTGTTTTATTTCCACATACAGGACACAATATCCACTTGTAGTTTATAATAACTATCTCCTCCTTTACACTTTAATTCAAATCTTTATTAAAAAATATTTCATCTTATTTAACAAGAAACCATATTTATATAACAACATAAAATACACTAAGTTATTTTATTGAACATATATCGTACTTTATCTATCCGACTATTTGGACGACGGGGCTGGCAAACAGGTTCACCGGTAGTAACATGGTACCCTTTTAACTCTGTTAAACAAACACTACGTCCATTTGTAAAGAAAGTTAAATCACTACGATATTCTTGAATACACCGAGCAGGGATTTCTCCACTAAGAATGACCTCATTATTTTTCAATTGAGTGTCTACGATG
The DNA here is from genome assembly GCF_041432195.1 of Streptococcus sp. 27098_8_23. Classification (GTDB taxonomy): domain Bacteria; phylum Bacillota; class Bacilli; order Lactobacillales; family Streptococcaceae; genus Streptococcus. Next base: position 63,029 of record NZ_JAPVZF010000002.1, read on the forward strand.
TTCGCACAATATTTAGGAGCATCGTTGTATGCTCGTGAAAGATATTCCTGTGGCGCATAAATTTTAAAACTAAGATATGGCTCTAACAATTCTGTTCCAGCTTTTTTTAAGACTTGTTCCAATACAATAGGAGCAAGCATCCGAAAATCTGCTGGGGTACTAACAGGGCTATAGTATAAGCCATACTTAAAACAGATTTTACAGTCCGTCACATTCCAACCATATAATCCTTGTTCGCAACCATAGCGTATCCCTTCCATAACTGCATTTTGAAATGATTGATTTAAGTATCCAAGAGAAACCGAGCTCTCATACTGCATTCCACTTCCCAACGGAAGCGGTGATACAGATAAACCAATGGAAGCCCAGAAAGGATTTGGCGGCACTTCGATGTGAATGGTATATTCTGCATTTTTTAACGGTCTCTCCATATAAATGACTGTAGGCTCTTTTAGTTCTATCTCCACATGATACTTTTCTTGCAACAGTGCACTAATCACTTCCATTTGTACTTTCCCTAAGAAAGAAAGTATAATTTCATGTGTCGTAGAATCCACGTAATATCGTAGAAGCGGATCACTATCTGAGATTTCCAAAAGGGCATCAAGCAACATTTCTCTCTGTTCAGGTTTACTCGGTTCAACAGTTGTTTGTAGTAGAGGGTGCGGATTTTCAATCTTTTTTCTCTGTGGCAATAGTTTTGTATCTCCAAGAACACTATTTAACTTCAAAAACTCATTTTGCAAAATAACAATTTCTCCAGAATAAGCTCTATCAATCTTACATAATTCACCATTTATTGAAGTATACATTTCTGTAACTTTTATTTTTTCTTTTTCTGATACTCTAACCGAATCTCGTAAATGTAGTACTCCACTATAAAGGCGTATATATGCAAGACGTTGTCTTTTTTTTGTATATTCAATTTTGAAAACATTTCCGCAAAGTTCAGACGGACCTCGATGTGTTGATGAATAAAATTTATTAGTAATAACTTCTATAAGGTTATCAATCCCTATATTACTTTTTGCACTTCCATGATAAAGAGGGAACAGAGAACAATTCTGAAATCTTATGCTTTCCTCTTGTTCGAGTTCCAATGCTTCTAATGATTTACCGGACATATATTTCTCTAAAAGGTCATCGTTTCCCTCTATTACCGTATCCCATTGTTCAGATTCGGTAAAGTTCGTCACACACATATTAGGATACAGTTCTACCTTCTGTTTGATTACAATTTCGGCAGAAAGTTTCTCTTTAATATCCTGATAAACCGTTGATAAATCAATTCCATTTTGGTCAATCTTATTGATAAAAAAGATTGTGGGAATCCCCATTTTCCTAAGTGCATGAAATAATATACGAGTTTGTGCTTGTACGCCATCTTTTGCAGAAATCAGTAGAATTGCCCCATCTAAAACTGATAATGAACGATATACTTCTGCTAAGAAATCCATATGTCCTGGCGTGTCTATGATGTTCACCTTCGTATTTTCCCACTGAAAAGAGGTTATTCCTGTCTGAATTGTAATTCCTCTCTGACGTTCTAAAAGCGTATTATCCGTCCTCGTTGTACCTTTGTCCACGCTTCCTAATTCTGTAATCGCTCCACTGTTATATAATAAGCTTTCTGTTAAGGTAGTTTTTCCTGCATCAACATGAGCTAAAACTCCAATATTAATAATTTTCATGTGATTTTCCTCCATTCAAAAACCCAAAAGGGCATAAAAATCCCAGTGATAAATACTTTTATCACTGGGATTTTTATGCATAACCATAGGTATACAAAGCATACAGATATTCTCTGGATACTTTAGAATCACATGATAAAGGTATTCTTAAACTGGGTACAAAAAACTAAGCCCTCCTAAAAAAGGACATCCAATTATTTGTTCCCACTATCAAATTGACAGTTTATTTAAGAATACCTTGCCGCATATTTATTAACTCCTTTTAAATAGATACTTAAATAATAGCACGTAAGAGCATATTTGTAAAGGAATCTCCAATTTTTTATCAAAGAGAGTACGTGATTACAAAATAGCTGTAATAATGTACCAATATTTGTTATTCTATAATCTTCCAATTACTCCCGTTCTTTTCAAGTACCAAATCAAATTGAGATACCTGCGTTGCTTTGGTCTGCTGGTCGATATACTCCACTGTCAGCGATACCGTGACTTGATTATCCTTACGATTGTGAATAGGATTTACCAGTTCTTGAAAGATGTACTCTTTTCCGATTGGTTTTAATATCCCGTCATTCACATAGTAGGAAAGTTCACTGGCTGTCGCTGTAGGATAGAGCTTGAAGAACGTCGTTAAAAACTCATTGATTTCATTGGTTGTAATGGAATCAACCGTCCCCTCACTTTCAATGGCTTTTGGTTTATAACTTGATTTCTTAGGTATGTTGGTAATGGTCGGATTCTTAACCAGTACCATATTTCCAGAACCATCTACATAGACACTCACTATATAAGCAGAGTGGACGGTCTTTGTATTTTCTCCCTCTGTAATGAGCTGGTCTACACTGTAGGTTACATTAAACTCATTGTCGCCAGTTGGCTCTACCGTCCATATCTGAAATCCTCTTACAGAAGACGATACAGGAATATCTTTGCGTACTGTATCAACATTGAGAGCTTGAAGTTCATCTGTCAGATAGCCTTTTAGACTTTCCATTCGATTATCAATGGACTTATCGGATTGCTCCCATGAATAGTAGACTTTCGCAAAGTTCTCTACAAAATTTTCTACATGATGAGTATCAACGTATTCCTTTTCTATGATAGTTGTTTCGTGAATAGTATGAGTATCTATAGCTGTAAAGTGCTTGAATATCGCAAAGCTGAAACTAAGCCCTAAAAGTACCCACAAGGCAATCACAACCTTTTTATGAGGATTGACCTTATAGTAGACACGAGGTTTCTTTTCCTTTGGTATCTGTTTTTCTTTATTCTGATTTTTTCTAAATTTCATCATTAAATCTTCCTTTCTCATTGTTTGATTCGTCCTGCTCCCACTAAATGCTGTTGCCAGTAGGGGCTTGTTAAGTCGGCATAACCGATTGGGTCGCCTGCATGAAACATACGGTTATTGCCAAGGTATATCCCAACATGAGTAATATAAGAGCCAGCGTTATAGGTAGAATGAAAGAAAACCAAATCGCCAGCTTGTGCTTCCGATAGTGGGATATGCTGGGTCACATCATATTGCTGTTGTGCGGTTCGTGGTAAGTTAATTCCAGCTTTTCCATACGTCCATTGTGTCAGTCCGCTACAATCAAAAGAAGTAGTCGGGGAAGCTCCACCGTAAACGTATCGCCAGCCCTCATATTTCAGTGCTTCGTCCATGATGGCTTGTACCGTATCATCATCAAACTCTGTTGTGACAAGATACTGCGTTACCAGTTGCACATAAAACATATTGCCATAGTTGTATCGCCAGCCCCCATTGATAGGTATGGCTATGGGATTGGGGTAAGACACTTTTTCGCCACCTGAATACTCTTTTGAGAAACTTTGAGCCAGTTCAAAGGTATATTTATTTCCACGATTAGCCACATACCCTAAGAAACCACCACCATAATTGTAGGACTGGATAACCGATTCTAAATCTACACTGAGCCTTTCGCTACTGGCTAATAATTCACTGAAATACTTCACACCTTGCTTAATGGATTCTTCTGTACTCAATGAATTAGGTGGAAGACCGAGGGATTCCGAGGACTGCATAACATCTTCCGCAGTACCGCCCGATTCCACCTGTATAATCGCAAGAAGTATGTTGACATATTCTTCAACGCCATATTCTTTGGCATATTTTTCTACCATAGGCTTATGAGCCAGCACTTCTGCGGAAACATTCACACCTCCATAATGAATATTGGAAATTCCGCTGTCCTGTTCATCTGAAAATAAAATGGCAACAAACAGAAGCAGTGAGAAGACCATCAAGAATAATCCAGAACCACCAATCACTAAAGTTTTCAACTTCATGGTTTCTTACCGACTTTCTTAATGGTGGCGGTTTTGATTGGTGGTCTACTTCTTGTATTTTGTAGTGGTACTCTTTGAACAGTAGACGGACGTTCTTTTGTGATTGGACGTTGTGAAGTTCTATCTGCTGTAGTGGTTGAAGTTGCTGGCTTTTGAACGGTTTTTTCTTGAACGGTATTGCCTTGGCGTTCCACTTTTGGACTTGAAAAATCGGACTTAACTGCTGGACGCTCTTGTTTGGCTTGTTGAGATTCCTTATATGAAGTCTGAATATTAGACTGTTTTGAGGTCTGTTCATCATGATATTGTTCTTGTCTTGTAGTCGGTCTTTCATGAACAGAAGAAGCAGGCTGTTTTTTCTGTTTGACCTGTTCCATTTCAGAGCGACGCTTCGCAATGGTTTTTCGCCTTTGTTCCTGCTGTTCCTTGCGTCCACTGGCTCTGTCCGCTTTGGTTTGAGAAATACTACTGGTTAAATCACGGACATTCTCTTTTACTTTGGATTTTCCTTGATATACTGCATATCTTGCATTGGTCGGCAAATCTTTAACCTGTTCTTTCAAACCACTAGCAGTGTCTACCATTCTGTCTTTGGTATCAGCTACTGTACCGATGGTTTGACCGATACGTTTTCCAAGTGTTGATTTTTCCTTTCCGTCTGGTCGGGAGTGATCTGCTTGTGTCCTTGCAGAACTCCCCGAACCCGACTGTCCTTTTTTACCTGTAACAATGGCAGACCCAGCCCCTAGAGTAGTCATGGAACGTCCAAGTTTCCGCTGTAGACGGTGCATGTGAGCGTGCATAAGCATACGAGGTTTTCTCATCACACGACTTCCCACACTTTGAGAATCGTTACTCTGTAGAGAAAACATACTCATTAAATCGCCCAGCTTGAAGTAGATTCCTGCAAAGGTCACAATCTGTAGAAAAGCAATCAAAAAGAACGGATAACCAGCCGATAAGGTATAGAGCATGGTTGAAATACTAAATGCTGTCGTAATAATCAATGTGATTCCAGCTCGTGTCAAAATGGTATTAAAGAGCTTTGTTATGGCTCGTTTTGACATACCATCAAATGATGGAATCATGCTTAAAATAAAGCTCACAGGCAGAAACATAGCATAGATGATAAAAAGTACCTGCGAGAAAATCATGATTCCTGTTAATAGGAATACAAATATGGAAATCCCAATATTGAAGACAAATAGGAAGAAGACTGTACCTAAACGGTTAATGGTCTTTGTAATGGTTAGATTGGTATTGCTTCTGTCTTCAATTTCTTCCGCAACAATTTTTTCTCTGTCTTCGCCATTGTTGGAATCTGGGCTGGTGGAGAGCAGGCTTTCCACACGGTCAATACCGATACTTTCAATGTCTGAACTGTTGTATTGAAGCAGTAGCCACGGTTGCTGAACCTGTATGGAAAACAGGCTATCTCTGATTAAGTCCACGCTGTCCTTGCCTTGACTATCGGAATGGGGCATGACAATCTTCGTGCCAAGTGATAAACTGGCATTACTGATGTCTGATGAAAAGTCATTGATTTTTTTAATGTAGTCGGGAGCGTAGGCAATAAAGGAAGCCGATAGGATAAACACCAGCACAAAATTCATAATGGCATGAATTGCCTTTGTGGTTTCTCTCTTTATCAGTCCCGTATAGGCAACATAAACCCCAAGAACCAAAATCAAGAGTAAGAGGAATCCAACATAGAAACCCTCTGTTGAAAATCCGTTTGCACTCACACCAGCTAAGGTCTGCATATTCTTACCAATGGAATCTGCTGTAGCGGAAATGAAGTCTAAGGAATAGGCTTCCTGTACTAAGTAACCTGTCGCATTGGAAACATACAAACTGATTGTCCAAATAAAATTGGTAATGGCATATAGTCCATACATGACCTGTTTTCCAATCCCGTCCGACCAGTTCCACGGAAGCCAGCCCCAGCTATTATCCACATAAAAATCCAGTTGATAGTTTTCAAGTGGGTATCGGCTGTATTCATTTGCCACATTGACCGTTTCATCTACCAAGCCCGCAGCTTGAACCACCGTTCCCAGCATGGCTAAAAGAAAAATGGCAATCACAAGTGTGAAAGCCACTGTCATTGCCACTTTACCTAGACGTTTCAGCGTCCAGTTTGATTTTATTCTGTTTACTATTGATGGTTTCACATTTACACCTCTTTTCGCACAGGTGGTCTGGTATCAAAGGCATGGAGCAGTTCTTCAAATACAGGGTGGAACTGTATCACACCGACACGACCATATAAATCACTGATAAGGCATTGCCCGTTTTCCAAATCACGCAATCGCTTCTGATTGTTTTCGTCCTCTGGGTCTACACCAAAAAAGGCTAAGGTCTTTTTAATCTCGTTAAGGTCAGTGGAACGAAATGCAAATTTTAAGCCGAGGTTATTTTTCAGTTTTTCATCTAAGAGGTCGTCTGTATTTTGGGTCACGAAATATACCCCAGCGTTCATAGCACGACCAGCCCGAACCAGCTTCATAGATAGTGTTTTTCCTTGTGCTACCTGTAAAAAGCTCCATGCTTCGTCTAAATCTACAATCTTGAAAATGCTTCGGTCTGTATGGATAAAGTCTAAAGCAAAGGTACTAATGACAATCAGCATAGCAACGGATAAAAGCTCCATAGTGGTATATTCCTCAAAGGAAGTTTCCTTGTCGGGAAGTACCAAGTCCGCAACCTGTATAATGTTCAGTTGTTTTTCTAAGCTGATAGACTGCTCCACATAACCATTACTGAATAATAAATGTGCAAAGTCATAGTCTGTAAAACTTTCGATATGGTCGGCTATACTGGTACTTAGTGGCGTATTCTCAACCCGTAATTCCTCAATCACTTTCATCAACCCTCGTACTTCACTATTGGTTACTGCACGAATGGCTTTTCTAAGGATTGGGAAGCGTTCCCCATCACGAGAGGAAATCCCCGTAAGGAATGTCAGAATATCAATAGCCAGTGATTCAGAATCTTTGGGATTTTTCATAATCACATAAGGGTCAAGTAAGCCTTTGTTTTTCTCATCAGAAGTCAGAGTGACGATATTGATTTCATGGGAAATCTCTGGCAAGGTTTCTTTCCATCTGCCACGTTCTGCTTTTGGGTCTACAATCACTGCTTGTGCCCCATAAAGCACCGCATAATAGACGATAAGGTTATTCGCAAAGGATTTACCACCACCCAGCGAACCAACAAAAGCCGACGCTAACGCATTGGTTACTGAACCCTTAACCCCTTGACTGGCAAGAGCAGGTTTCAGATAGACATTGCGTCCAGTATCTAAGCTGTAGCCAACATAAATCCCCTCATTTTCCCCCAGCATTTGAGTAGCACCAAAACCTAAACCAGCGAGGAAATCAGAGGTCACGTATTGAATATAATCATTCATATAACGCTTGCTGGCAGGTAAAAATTCTTCATGTAAGCCGAGCATATCCCCAAATGGTCGTACCAGTTTTACGCTTAAATCGTCATAAAAATCTTTCACTTCATTACAACGACGTTTGAGTTCGTCAAGATCATTTGCTGATACCCTTACCACATAAGACAGCTTGTACATAGATTCCTTGCTTTGGTCTAAATTGGTTTCCAGCTCATTCACACTTTCCAGAGCTTCCGCCACATTGGAGCTGGTTTCATTATCACTTTGCCAAGCGTGGTTATCCAAGTCTTTCAGTTCTTTCTTTTTATTGCGGACAGTAGATAGGGCTTTACGATTCGCTACAATTTCCACATTCATTGACGTATCAATCGGGAATGTAAATTGCTGTTGCTGGTAGTAGAAGATTTCAGAGGACGGGAAGTCCAGTTCTCCGACAATGCTGTTAATGGTAAAGTAAGCTACATAGACGGTTTCATCTTCCTGCTGGATTTTCAAATATCGCTGTTTTTCTTCCACCAAACAGCGAGTAGGCTTAATCAAGTCATAGTATTTAATCAGCGTTTCATTATCCAGCTTTTTCTTTGATAGATGGTACTCATACTCTTCATAGGCAGTGCCTGTCTGTCCGTAAAGGTGTTCAATCAGATAGCCGAAGTCGTCCTTATCTAACCTGCGGATTTTGAAACGACGAGAGATTTTATTTTCTAAGAGCTTTTCCATCTTCTGAAAACGCAGGATTTCATCATTACTCATACTAACAAAATCGCCCATCAGCTTATGGTTCACATCATAGACAAAATCAGACAAAGCATTTTTTGCTTCAACGGTAAGACTTTTCATAGAAAACTCCTGATCGTTGAGAAGCAACTTAAAGCCGATAAAGAAACGGTAGTTCACTTGATTTTCGCCAATCATGGATATTAAAGCGTCTGTCTGTTGGTCGATTTTGTCATAGGCAACCGCTTTGAGCTTGCCAGTGACTTCATTTTTGGAACGCTCTTGTGCAGAACGTATGCTGGATTCTGTACTGATTTGTAAAGCATGAATTTTGCCATCACGATTTTGTGCGATAAGCTGTCTGAAAGAATCATGCACTTGTATTTTCTGTTCTGGACTTAGAAATGAGTAATTGTAAGGAACAAGCTCATAGTAAGCATAACATTCCCCGTCTTTATTCCAGACGAGATTGTTTTCAATGTATTTAATTGGATATGCCATAAAATTCACTCCTAACTGCTGTAATGGCTTCTTGTGGCTGGTTTCTGCCAAGCGTTACTTTTTTTCCTGCATAGGTCAGCTTTGGTCGCAGTGCATAAGCAATGACAGACTTCAAAAATCCATAAGGCTTTTTACCATCAAAAGTTTTTGTAGACATAAACCATGTGAAAGCCACAGGAATCCCAAAGTATTTGAGAAATGCTCCCTCTATCATGGAAAGAGGGGGCAAGTTGCCAAGTATCATCACTGCAAAGAGTGACACGACAAACCATGTCATTTGCGTAAAAGTTATGGGAAACGGAAGTCTAAAATCATTGATAGAATACAGTACCTTTTCCACAGACCAGATACTGGTATAGCTTCGTATTTTCTTCATGTAATCAATCCTTTCATAAAAAATAGGGGTAGCTGATTGAGCCACCCCGTAAAATAGAAAATCTGCCAGTAGTAATGTACCGACAGATTTAATAGACGATTTCAAAAATCCCATGATTGGTTGAGATAAACGTTCCTGAAAGGTCTAAATCCCGACCATAGGCTTGATAATCAATATAGTTTTGAAGACTAGCTGGTACTTCGCCTAAAGCACCCGTTTCTTCAATGTAGTAGCGTGCCACGTCATACATATCATCACAATCGGAATGAATGATAATATCCTCTTGATGTTCGCTTAGTTCTTCAATGCTTGAAAAATGAGTGAGCAGAGCAGATAGCTCCGATTGTAATTCTTCGGGTAATTCCGATACCATTTCCCATAGTCGATTGAGTTCGCCAATGGAAGTGTATTCGTCAACCGTAAAGGGTAACTCGTAGTCATGAATGGCGTATTCCTCATATTCATCATTCAAGCCGATTTTCTCTTTGACTTCCTCAAAGTCAATGGGAAAGGTAAACCACGCACCGACCAATTCGCCCTCATTGTATTTGCCTAAATTCGCAATATAGACTTGCATATCGTCCATATATTCACGTCCTTTCTTTGTAGAGATTCAAAAATCCCTACCGCACTTCGTTTGGTGTACCATTCCTTTGCGGAACATAAGAAAACCACTTATATTCCACAAAAGAACGGTTTTATTTAAGCACCAATAATGCGATTGAATAGCTCTAGTAAAATGTCTTTTACTCCAGCAGCGTTGAAGACTAAGCCAACCGCAATAATCGCAATAATTAAAAAGCCAATCAGTTTGCTAAACTCACGCTTGAAGCCAAGATACAAGCCAATCACAACGATTGCTAAAAGCACCAGTGATTGAGCGTTTGATAGAAACCAGTTATAAAGGTTTTGTCCAAAATTCATAAAAATGTTCTCCTCTCTATATTCAATGAATTTGTATTTGAGTTATTTTTTTGTTGTTATCACGTCCTGTTCTTTTACTGACTGTTGCTTCAAAATCTGCTTGTGTCGGTCTGTCAGTTTCGCATGGTCGAGAATGTCTTTTACAACCTGCGTCTGGTTGATTTCATCAAGTTTAATCGCAACCTTTAAGGTCGGGGCAACTTGATGAGATAGCCAGTTCAGCGTCCTTTGGAAGGAGTAAGGCTCTGGTTTTGTGGTTAGTTTTAATCGTTCACGATTGTTCCCAATAAACCAAGCCCATTCTTCATTCAGTTTCCAATCAGAACGAGGTTTGGAATCGTCTTTATCTACAAAACGGATATACCGATTGATAATTTTAAAGGCGGTATGCTCTGGATTGTCATAGACGAGTAAATCACGGACTGCATAATAGGCACGCTCATTTTTCAATCGAATCTCAAAACGGTTTTTTACTTCTGCGTCTTCAATGGGAATATCATTTTTCTTGTACTGCTCGTAGTCCTTTTCATAGATACAGAAATAAACTTCACTTTGTAATGAACCGATATAGAGGGTGTTTCCCATACATTCCTTTTCCTCTTTGCGTACCAGTTCGCCACTGCGATAGCTTTTAAAACTGCGGAAGACGGAGATACATTCTTCCTGTTGGCACTTTTCAGTGAGTACAGGGATATTCAAAATCCCTGTCTTATCGTTAATGGCAAGGTCAAGGCGTTTCATCACACCGCCAGCCACCAAAACGTCCATAAAGAACTCATACCAGCTTCTTTGTTGTGCCAGAAGATAGCTTTCAAATTGTCTGCACCCACGACCTTTCAATTCCACCAGAACTCCTTTGTCCAGTTCATGGGAGCAAAGGACGAATATGTCGCCTAAAGCATAATGCTCTGAATAAGAATAGAAACCATAGTCCTCATGAAGAAAATAGGACAGTTTCAGTTGTAAGATGTTTTCGACCACCTGCTGTACGTCTGTTGTCGGAAAGCGAATCCTTACATAATCAAACAGCATTTCAAGGGGAGCGTCGGGATTGAAGCGTTCCAGAGCTTCCCAAAGGGACTGCTGTAAATCCTCTGATGGCTTGACTTTTCCTGTTTCAATATCGCTTAGATACTGCCTTGTAATACCAGTCGCAACAGCTAAACGGTTTTGAGATAGTCCATAAGCCAAGCGTTTTTCTTTTAAATGCTGTAACCAAGTTTGTTCATTCAGTAAAAATCCCTCCAATCAAAAAGGCGTATGTCAACTTTTAAAGCCCATTTGACATACGCTGAAATTTTGTAAATCCCTTGTAACCAAAGGATTTTCTAATGTTTTTTTGACTGTTTCCTGTCGATTTGTACCCCCCTGTTAGATACGGGGGGTTAAGTGCTGGCGTGGCTATTGCCACACCAGCCAGCAAGATCAGTCCACACCTGCGACTTCCGCTTCGCACGTCGCCTGCGTGGACTGTCTGCTGTTGGATAACTTTTTAATTTCCTCCAAGAAATCATATCCTTTTGGTACAAGGGGAGTATAAAACTCTGATATGACACTTGTTCCTACATCAACATAGCCACGACCTTTGATTCGCTTTAAGAAGAAATCCTTTTGTACGTCACTGCCAAACATCATGCCATAGCCCATTTCAGACATACGACCTAAAGCCACTCTGAAATTAAACTGATCACGGATTCCGTCGCCTAAATATTTTGCGTCTGGACGTTGACAAGCCAGTATTAGAAAGAAGCCAGCTTGACGACCTAACATGACAATCTGTTTCAGCTTATTCATAACTGCGGTGTTTTCTTTTGTTCCCAGCATTTCCATGAAAGCGACGTATTCATCAAAGATTAAGAAGTGTGCCGGGAGACCTAAGTAAGCATAATTTTTGCCAGTCTTATAGTTCTTCATCTGCTTCATTTCCTCACTACGTTTCATCATTTCTTCATAGAATGTTTCAATGCAAGAAAGCAAGTCTTCTTTTCTATAGTAGACATTTGCCATCACAGAACCTAAGTCCGCAAGGTCAGCATTTTTCGGGTCAAGAATATACAGTTTTGAATCTGTATGAAGCAAGGCTTCAATCAGTGTCAGTATAAAGTAAGTTTTACCGCCACCTGTACCACCAGCAATCAACATATGAGGGAGCTTATCATATTCCCACCATACGTTTTTCATTAAGCGAAGTTTACCATCTTTAGCTTCTACTTCATCAATAGAAATACGACTGGCTATGGTGTCATAGAGCAAAGTATATTCCACATAGGAATCCTTTAACTCTTTATCCGTCAGCTCACAGTACAAGCCACTCTCTAATTTCTTTTCCAAGTGTAAGAGTTGGTCTTGATATTTTCCCAGCGTGATTTCCACCCGTATCTGTATCAAGCCATTTTTAAGTCGATAATACATTTTAGGGAAGTAGGTTATCTTTTCCTTTGTACGACCAGCACTATCTTTAAAGAAACCCTCTGTTTTGACCTGTTCAGATTCATACCACTTGTTTTCAAGTATCATCTTTGCCAGTTTTTGACGGTGGTAAAGTTGTTTAACCGTATCATAGCGAACCCGTTTGAATACAAACGCTACCAGCAAGCAGATAAGAATTGCGACACTGAAACTGATAATTAAATAGGGAATGTCAATCTTATCTGCTTGTGATAGGTTAAAATCCTGCCAGTTGATCTGCTGGATTGTCTTCACATGAAACAGTCCGACAACCAGCAGGAAAACAGGCAGGAGTGACGCTATCGTAAAATGAAAGACTAAATCTTTACCAGATGGGCGAATCCTTTTACCACGCTGTTTCATGCGAAAAAGTCTCCTTTCTACCTAGCGACTATTTGTCTTGTGTCGGTTCTTTCTTTGCTTGTGGTTGAGCTTTGAATGAACTAGAATCCTTTGTCAGCACAATATCGTCTGCCTTGATATACCAGTCAACATCTGCTCCTTGATAGGTGGCAGTAGCAACGGTGTCCGCAATGGGATTGATAAGTTCCACCCGTGCGTTATAATCAAACTCTTTCAAAGGCACGCTGGCAGGAATACTTACTTGAATCATGCGTCCTTGTCCTTTGGATTTTAAGTCATAGGTACGTTCCTTGATTTCATCTGAAACCGACCCGTCTTCATTTTGGATTCTCACTTCACGACGTAGAGCAGAGAATTTCAATTCTCCAAAAGTCGTGTCTTTATCTAATACAATGCCATTTGCTAATCTCATCATTTTTCCTCTCTTTCTTTATTCTTTTATCATGTCGTCAGCATGTAAAAGGTAATTTGTAAAACCACGAGTGCCGATTTTGTAGCCCTCTGCGGTAATACGTGGATTGACTAACTTCACACGTTCCTCAAAGCCGAAATGTTTTTCGCCAGCTTCAGCAGGAAGCACCACCACAATATCATCTGCTCTTTGAACATCAGAATAGAGATTATAGCTTCTTGATAAGACAGTTAGCCGTCCGTTGATTCTTCGCTGAACGACTTTATCCTCGCCAGCAAATTCTAAATTGCCGAATGTTTTTTCCATGTTGGGAATCACAAATTTAAGTTCCATATTTTTACCTATCCTTTCTTTTTTATTGGCTGAATGAATGTTTGATGGTCTTAAAGAGTGGGGAACGACCTTTTGATTCTTGATTTTTTGTTTTCATAAGTTCACTTCCTTTCAAAATCGGGTAAAAAAATAGACACCTCATTTTTTGAAGTGTCTACCTATTAAATATTCAAATTTTATTGGAAGTATCTTTATATCTTCACTTTTCAAGGATAAATCGTCGTATCAAAGCTCATTCATAAGTAGTAAATTAGTAGTAAATTGAGTGGTTTTGACCTTGATAAAGTGTGATAAGTCCAGTTTTTATGCGGATAACTAGATTTTTATGCTATTTTTCTTTGAATAAAAGTAGTAATAGAATATTGGGAGGATTTACCATGGCAGACCGTTCACGTTTCTTACGAGATAACCCATCTGACTTCCCATATGATTTTGAAAAACAAATCTTATCCAAAACATCTCCTGACACAATCTATCATTGTCATCCTGAGCTAGAGATTATTTATGTTACAAAGGGTTCTGCCATCGTTCATATCAACTCAGAACGCTTTGAAAGTCGTAAAGGAGATATTTTTCTTATCCAACCGACCTCTCTCCATGCTATCTATTCTCACAAAGATCAAGAACTATTTTCTACCAGCTTTCGGATTCATCTAGATTATCTTGGTAGAAGTCAAATTGACAGCTTTAGCCAACGCTATATCCAACCCCTCCACTCTGGTCACTTTTGCCTCACTCCTCAAATATCACCAGGCGATAAGGCCTATGATCAAATTCAATCCTGCCTTCTTTCCCTCTTTTCTATCCTTGAAGAAAAAGGCATATACTACGACCTACTCATAAAATCTAAACTATACGAATTGCTTCATCTTCTCTTTAAGTATAGATACGTCCATCGACACTATACAGATGATACCTACCAAAAATACCAAAAACTAAAAGAAGTGATTTGCTACCTTGAACAGCATTACTCAGAACCCATTCATATTGAGCAACTGGCTGCAACATTTGGATATAGTAAAAATCACTTTATGAGTATTTTCAAGCAACATACTGGAGCCAGTTGTATGGACTACCTGCTCCAGTTACGTCTTGAGAAATCCTGTGAGAAACTCGTCCAAACCAACCTCAGCATTCAAGAAATTGCAAGCCAGGTCGGTTTCACCAACCTTTCAAACTTCAACCGTCAATTTAAGCAGCACTATTACCTAACACCTAGACAGTATCGAAATCAACAACTAAAAAAGAAAACATAATTCTTTCTCCTTAGTCTTTTCTAAGGAGTTTTTTCAAACAAAAAAGCCACCTGATTGGGTGGCCTCTTTAGGGAGATTATTATGAAAAAGAAAAGTTTAGGATTTCATTAAATAAAGTTAGGAGGTCTTTATTTAATGATTATATGATACAAGATGAATCTTAAAGCTAACTTAACTTTTTCTCTGATTTATCATTTTTTAAAAAATTTTTTTACAAATGGATTTTTCCTCTCCAAGTCATAAAAAGCCACCTGATTGGGTGACTTCTTTAGGAGATTATGATGAAAAAGAAAAGTTTGGGATTTCATTAAATAAAGGGTACTCAATGAAAATCGAAATCAGACTAGGCAGATAGACGCAAGCGTAACTATAGTTAGCTAAGTCGACTCTAACGAAGTATGGTGAGATTTTCGAAGAGTATTAGGAGGTCTTTATTTAATAACTATATGATACAAGAGGATACTTAAACTTTACTTAAGAAAAAATAATTTTTTTATCTTTTTCGATCCACCCAAATCATTCCTGTACAATCATAAGTAGATAAGGTTTCAAATCCCAGAGATCGATAGAATCCCAAGTTTTTTTCTGTCTGTTCGGTCACTAGTTGGACTTGATAGGCATCTTTGTAATCACCTAAAGCCTCTTTCATCAAGTCGCTACCAATCCCTTGGCGCTGATAGCTAGGCAAAACGATCAAATCCTGGACAAAAATCGATGAAAAACCATCTCCGACCAAACGGACCAAGCCTACCACGGCATCACCATCAAGTGCCAAATAAATCGCTAGTGAGTGAGACAGAGCTTTCTCCAACATCTGAGGTTGATGTGTATAATTTGTCCATCCAACTGCCTGATAGAGATGCAAAACATCCTCTAGCTTGACAATTTCTTGCCTTCTAATAGTCATCATCTCAATACCTCTCAGAATTCTCTCAAGCTCTTGTACTGCCGTCCATTTTTATCAAAATTTTCAGGAGCCAACCATGTTTCTAAACGAGCTTTGACTTGAGGCCAGTCCTTATCAATCATAGACAACCAATCCGTATCCCTCGTGCGCCCCTTATAAACAACTGCCTGGCGGAAGGTTCCTTCATAAACAAAGCCCAAACGCTCCGCAGCTCGTCTGGATGGGAGATTTAGAGCATCACATTTCCACTCGTAGCGACGATAGTTAAGCTCCTCAAAAACATACCGTGCCAGGAGATACTGGGCTTCTGTCCCTATCCGTGTTCCCCTGAGTTCTGGAGAAAAAGTGACAGCTCCCACTTCTATTACTCGGTTATTCTGGTCAATGCGCATGAGAGAAAAAGTTCCCAAGACCTTATCAGTTGCCTTATCTATGATTGCATAGTAAAAGCGATCCTTACGAGCTAACATCTGATTTAAAAGGCTAACCAGTTCCTCCATATCTGCCACTGGTTCCTGAAAGAGGTAGGTCCACATCTCCCGAGGTGTATTTGGACCATAAACAGCTAGCAAATCCTCAGCATGCTTTTCCACCGAAAGAGCCTCTATCCGAGCGTAGCGCCCTTCTAAGAAATCAATGGAAGGCAATTCACCTGGTGTATAACCTTCCATTGACTCACCAATTATCTGACCATATTCATTTACTGGCATTGTTTTCTCCTTGTTTTACGCTGAAAATACTATATCATAATTTGCTCTATATGGAAACTAGCACTCTCCTCAAACCTCATCCACTCACTACATTAGTGATTCGTTTTCTTTCTTTTATCTTCTAAGGCTTGATTAATTCGTTGGGTGAGCTTGTGAGTTTGCCAGATCTGGTACAACCATATCAGTCCATAAATTAATAAGAAAAAGAACCACAGCAAGGGACTCAACAATGCCGAACCCCAGCCAAAAAATAGGTAGGTCAATACTAAAATAGTAGCTGTCGCTAACAAATGAACTCCTACACGCATACTATAAGCAAGAAACTCTAGCCTTTCAAGGATTAAGGTCAATGCCCCCATAATTCCACTCATCAAAAACAAAGCTAGAATATTTTTTGTCGTTGGTGCAGGATAGGTAATACCTGAATAAAACTGAGCCAATAACACCAAACTCAAATAAACAAAGGAGGCCGTACGCATTCCCGATACAAAATAAGCAATCAATCGCTTCATGATTTTCTCCTATAAACCTAGATAATCCATTAAGGACTTAACGTATTTCCGACTCACACTCGATTTGAGACCCCGAGTCATCTTAGCCATCATGTTCCCTGAAAAGCTATCCGATAATGACTCTAAATGGTCAATGTTTATAACTGAATGACGCGATATCTGTATAAAGTTACGCCGGTTAATCCGATTCTGAAAGTTTGTCAATGTTTCCTTAGTTTTATAAATCCCGTCTACCGTATAAATGGTCAACAAATTCTTATCGATATCTGCTAGAATAAGATCCTCAATTTTCACCATAACCAGATGATCATCCGTTCGAATAGGAATGACCACCTGATTGGTCGTTGAAAATTGTTCTAAATACTCCATGACCTCTCTTGCTTGGTCGGTTAACTGAGCTGCCTGAATTAAAATGTGTGGGTCTTTTTCTGAAAACTCTGTCTTCATTTCAAAATGAATCTTCATTTTCTCTCCAATACATCTTTATTTTCTCTTGCTAAACACTTTAACAAATAACATCCAAAGAAGAATAGCGACGAGACTGATAATAACCACTATAAAGTATGTTTCTTCCTTTGTCAATAGTTCTTGCCAGTTGATTTGGATTCCCATTTTTTCTTGAAATTCCTGTAACAGACTGTTATTTCCTGAAAATGCGGTCTCTAACCGCTCTTTCATCAAGACTTGTCGATAGAGAGAAGCAATATAAGTTGCAGGGGTACATTTCATGAAAAGCTGTGCAGAATCAGGTAATACTCCAATGGGGATATAAGTTCCTACTAAAAATCCAGAAGCAGTTCCCACTATCGTTGCTAGTTTACCAAGGCTATCTACAGATTGAAAACGGTAAATCAAGAGAACATTTACCAAACTTGAAATCAGACTGCTTAACAACATAATCAAAGCAATTTCCGGTAAATGGCTGATAACTGGGCTCTCTTTAAAATAAAAACTCATAACAGCATACATAAACACCTGCATGACAAAAGAAATGACAATACTACTGATTAGATAGGACGCCTGTAAGCCCCAGTTACCTAAATCTGTCAAGAAGAGATCTTGATCCACTTGATTTTCGCGGTCCTGAACCATTTGTTTAAGAGCTGTAAAACTGGTTGTCATCCCAGTCACAGCCAACGTCCCACCCATCAGCCAGTTATTTAAAAGGTTCGTACTATTAGGGAGTTGGGACCAAGAATCCGTCAAATTCTTCTGCAAAAAAATGATATAAAGGAGGAAGGAAATCAATGCCCCCAATAATGAGAAAAATACTCCCGAACGATTACGAAAATATAAGATAAAATTCCGTTTCAATAAAGCTATCATTAGCGAACCTCTCTTCCTGTAAGTGCAATAAAGGCATCATCCATAGTACCTGGGCGAAACTCAAAAGAATCAATTTCTTCTCGAACTTTTGCCAAATATTCAATGGCCTCCTGTGACGTCCTTGGATAAAAAAGATATTCCAACTCATTTTCTTCCTCTACTGTCATTCCAGTCTGTAGCAGCTTTTCTAAATCCTTCATTTCTTTAAAACGAATTTTTAGGATATTAGATGCATACTGACTTTTAATAGCAGTCGCAGAACCTTGCGCAATCACTTTCCCATGATCAACGATATAGATCTGATCCGCTTCATCCGCTTCATCCAGATAATGAGTCGTTAAGATAATAGTCATCCCTTCATCCTTTTGTAGTAGATACAGTAGATCCCAGATGGATTTGCGAGTTTGAATATCAAGACCTGTCGTTGGTTCATCCAAGAAAAGAATATCTGGTCGCGAAAGAAGAGCACGCGCAATATCAACCCGACGTTTTTGCCCACCTGACAAGGTCCCATAGAGTTGTTTCTGGAAAGCAGTCAAACCCAGTTGATGAATCAAATCATCCACACGACTTGCTGCAATCTCCTTATACTGTTGAGCACGAATCGTGAGATTTTCCCTAACCGTCAACATCTCATCCAGTACACTGGCTTGAAAAACCACTCCGATTTTCGTATTTGGCGCATATCGAATCTGACCTTGTGTCGGCTTTTTCAAACCGATTAACATGGAAATGGTGGTTGATTTCCCTGCACCATTGGGTCCCAAAATAGCATTGAAACTTCCTTTTTCAAACTCTAACTGAATATCATTGACAGCCATATGATTGCCGTACCGTTTAGTCAAATGTTTAGTTTGTAAAATCATATTTTTTCCTCCTCTTAACCACACTAGTTTAACAAAAAGAATGAAAGAAAAATCGACTTTTGAGATAAGCAGTTAAAATGAAAGGCCAAGTGGTAAAATAATGGGGGTTAAATTAAAGTGGTGCAGGCTGCAACCGTTTTTCTACCATCGAATCACTAGAGGATGTTGAAAAACACTTATAACCATACATTATAATTTTAAACATACGCTATAAAAGAGATGTTTTATAGCATCCGGCAGAAAAATCCAGGAGTCAATAGTATTGTTCTCGCTAAACCAAACAATAAAAAATGAATCAGAAATCATGGCACGCACTCCCTTCTAGTAAAATGAAAATGCTGAATGGGGCAGGATTGAATTTGAAGCAAGCAAGTATGGTCCTGAATTTGAAACTGCCATTAACGATAAGTCTATCTATTAGGAAAGAAATCTTCAATACAAGCAAAAACAGCTCTTGTTATCCAAGAAGAGCTGTTCTATTTTATGAAAGAGAGAGTCACTAGTGCCCCTTGTGCTTCTCTCTACGTTTTTGCTGTTTGCGTTCAAATTTCTCTTGCTTGAGCAATTGCTTTTGGAGACTGGACTGTTGTTTTGAATGCTTTTTTCGTTCCTCATACTGCAACTGTAAAAGCTCTTGTGACTTAGAAGAAACTTTCTGCTTCACCTGTTTCTTTACAGCTCGCTGCAGACGCTTCGGATTCTTAATCTTCACATGCTGTTTGACTGTTGCCTCTGGACTAAAAGATAACCGAACAAACTGAGTCTGTAAAAGTTTCAAAATTTCATCCTCTTTTGGTTCCTGACCAAATGTCACTCGACAAACTTGATAAGTTCCCTCATACTCTTGTTCAAACAATCCATGCCAAAATCCATCTTCAAAATAAACTGTCAAGCCAATTGAAACGATTTCCACGACAGCACCTCCTTAAATCTATCCCTAAGAATGGACAACCAAGGAGGAAGGTTACTGATAGGCTTGCCTACGTCTGGACTACCAACCAGAACTGTGTTTTTATCTTAGTTGGGACTATTATAGCATAATCCAATTTAAAAATCCTCCAGATTCTACTCTGAAGGATTCCTATCTTATTTCACAACGATATTAACCAATTTATTAGGTACTGCAATCACCTTCACGATTTCCTTGCCATCAATCTCCACTTTGACTTTTTCGTCAGCCAGAGCAATTTCTTGCAATTCTTCGCGTGATAGGTCTTTAGCAACCATCAATTTGGCACGGACTTTTCCTTTGATTTGGACGACGATTTCGATTTCGTCTTCAACCAATTTGCTTTCGTCCCAAGTTGGCCAAGCTACATAAGAGATGGACACACCTGTTGCAGCAACTGTTTGCCAGAGTTCTTCTGCCAAGTGAGGTGCAAATGGGGCAATCAATTGGATAAAACCTTTGGCGTAGTCCACATAGAGTTTGTCTTCCTTGTTGGCAGCGTTGACAAAGACCATGAGTTGGGCAATGGCTGTGTTGAATTTCATGGATTCGATTTGCTCAGTGACAGATTTGACTGTTTCATTGTAGACCTTGTCAAGAGCACCATTATTTTCCGCGACAATTTCTTTACTTGTAATCAAACGGTAAACACGGTCAAGGAATTTACGGCTTCCTTCCAGACCTTCCTCAGACCAAGCGATGGAAGCGTCAAGTGGCCCCATGAACATTTCATAAACACGAAGGGTATCGGCACCATATTGTTCCACCACATCGTCTGGGTTAACAACGTTCTTGAGGGATTTAGACATCTTGGCTGGTGCTTGCTCCAACTCTTCTCCTGTTTCCACATGGAAGAAAGAACCGTCACGTTTTTCAACCTTATCAGTCGCTACAAGAGCTCCACGGTGGTCACGGTAGCTTGTTCCCAAAATCATTCCTTGGTTAAAGAGTTTTTGGAATGGTTCCTTAGTCGGAACAACACCGAGGTCATAGAGGAATTTGTGCCAGAAACGAGCGTAAAGCAAGTGAAGAACGGCATGCTCCGCACCACCTACGTAGATATCTACTGGCAACCATTGTTTGAGGAGGTCCTCATCAGCCAATTTCTCAGTATTGTGTGGATCGATATAGCGGAGGTAGTACCAACTTGAACCAGCCCATTGTGGCATGGTGTTGGTTTCACGACGACCTTTAACACCATCTTCACGCGTCACTTCAAGCCAGTCGGTCAAGTTAGCCAATGGGCTTTCCCCAGTACCTGAAGGGCGGATATCCTTGGTGACTGGCAAGACAAGTGGCAATTCACTTTCAGGAACAGCTGTTGAAGTCCCATCTTCCCAATGAATGATTGGGATTGGCTCACCCCAGTAACGTTGACGGCTAAAGAGCCAGTCGCGGAGACGGTAGGTAACCTTCTCTTGTCCACAACCTTTCTCTTCCAACCAAGCCACAATCTTAGCAATAGCCTCTTCTTTGTTAAGTCCATCTAGGAAGTCCGAATTGACATGAAGCCCATCTTCAGTATAAGCAGCTTCTGCCACATTACCACCTTCAAGCACTTCTACGATTGGAAGACCAAACTGTTTGGCAAATTCCCAGTCACGTTGGTCGTGGGCTGGCACAGCCATGACAGCACCTGTTCCATAACTTGCAAGAACATAGTCGGCAATCCAGATTGGGATTTCTTTACCATTGACAGGGTTGATAGCATAAGCTCCAGTCCAAACCCCTGTTTTTTCCTTGGCAAGGTCTGTACGAGCCAAGTCAGACTTGAGGCTGGCTTGGTGTTTATAGTCTGCAACTGCGTCAGCTTGCTCTGGACTTGTGATAGCGTCAACCAAGTCATGCTCAGGAGCCAAGACAGTGAAAGTCGCACCGAAAAGAGTGTCCGGACGAGTCGTAAAGACGGTGAATTCCTTGTCTGTTCCCTTAACTTTAAAGGTTACATTGGCACCAGTTGATTTACCAATCCAGTTGCGTTGCATATCCTTGATAGATTCTGGCCAATCCAACTCATCCAAGTCATTAAGCAATCGCTCTGCATAGGCCGTGATTTTAAGCATCCATTGACGCATCGGTTTGCGGACAACGGGATAGCCTCCACGCTCAGAGGTCCCGTCAGGAAGGACTTCTTCATTAGCGATGGCTGTTCCCAACTCTTCAACCCAGTTTACAGGGACTTCAGCTTCATAGGCCAAGCCTTTTTCGTAAAGCTTGGTGAAAATCCACTGCGTCCACTTGTAGTAGTTTGGATCTGTGGTGTTGACTTCACGATCCCAGTCGTAAGAGAATCCAAGCGCATTGATTTGGCGTTTGAAGTTGGCAATATTTTCCGCCGTAAATTCTGCTGGGTCATTCCCTGTATCCATAGCGTATTGCTCTGCAGGCAATCCAAAGGCATCCCAACCCATTGGGTGAAGAACATTGTAGCCTTGCGCACGTTTGTAACGGCTGAGAATATCCGTTGCTGTATAACCTTCTGGGTGTCCTACGTGCAATCCGGCTCCTGAAGGATAAGGGAACATGTCGAGAGCATAAAACTTCGGTTTTGAAGCATCTGTTCCTGTCTTAAATGTATGATGTTGGGCCCAATAGCCCTGCCACTTGGGCTCAATTTCTTTATGATTGTAAAAACTCATGCTATTTCTCCAATTTTATGATGTTACTATTATACCATTTTTGGGGGAATTTGAAAGTCGAGAAATGTTCTTTTAGACTTGGATAACAAGAAATACTGAGTCGCAAATCCACCTTATTTAACAGGAAAAAAATTAGCTCCTAATCGGAGCTAACTTCTATCAATTTTTTATTTCTCCCATCTTCTCACACCCTAGTTCTCGGTAGCTACGGTCACCAACAACTTCTACACTAAACTGCCCGTTCTCATATTCAAGGATCGTTACGCTACCATTATCGAGACCATGCGGATGCATGCTATTGATTAGATACACAATGGTACCAATGGTCATTCCATGGCTTACGACGAGAGCATTGCCCCCACCTTGTTCTTCCATTTCTTTGGCAATCGCTTCAAAGCCTTCCTTGATTCGACCACTGAGTTTTTCCCAACCTTCTGCCCAGCCTGCAGTATCAACCTCAACTAGACCTTCTGCTAACTCTGCATAGGATAACTGATGAACATGATCCACCTTGAAAACACGAGGAATAACCCCCATAAAGAGGTCCCCATCATAGGCCCCATCAAAACTACCAAAACACCACTCACGGATTCGCTTGTCCATGCGGTAAGGGATTTTCCCCTGCAATCCAAGTTCTTCTAAGATAATTCCCATGGTTTGAATAGTGCGCCCTGAATCACTGGAATAAGCCCGGTCAAACTGCAAACCAGACTCTCTCAAGCCAATTCCCAGTTCATGGATTCCCAACTCACCTTCTGCGGTTAGAGGCGTATCACTCCATCCTTGAGCACGTCCAATCGTGTTAAACATCGTTTTTCCATGACGGACCAAGTACAATCTTACTTTAGACATTTTCTATCCTCCATTTTCTTCTATTATATCATGGATCAAAGAAATATTTGGCTTTCAAAAGCGAAGCCAACATTTGTAAATTATCCAAAAGAAAAGCTACCCTCATGGTAGCTTCCCTAGGAGATTATTATGAAAAAGTTTAGGATTTCTATTAAATAAAGTTAGGAGGTCTTTATTTAATGATTATAGTATACACAGTCATCCTTAAACTCAACTTAAATCCTCTCGCTTTTTTATTAATTTTTAAAACTATGGATTGGAGCTGGGATTTGCCCACCGCGAGAAATGAAATCAACAGACGAAGCACCGTTGACCTTCATAACTGGAGCTGTCCCTAGCAAGCCACCAAACTCAATCATATCGCCTTCTTTGCCCTTTGGAATGATACGAACAGCCGTTGTTTTCATGTTAATAACACCGATTGCCGCCTCATCCGCAATCATAGCTGCAATGGTTTCAGCAGGCGTATCTTCTGGAATGGCAATCATATCCAGTCCAACAGAACAGATAGCTGTCATAGCCTCTAGTTTCTCTAAATTCAGAGAGCCATCTTGCACCGCAGCAATCATCCCTTCGTCTTCAGAAACTGGGATAAAGGCACCTGACAAGCCACCGACTTGGTTACAAGCCATCACTCCGCCCTTCTTAACTTGGTCATTCAAAAGAGCGAGAGCAGCCGTTGTCCCATGCGTACCAACTGTTTCTAGGCCCATTTCCTCAAGGACACGAGCCACAGAATCACCAACTGCAGGAGTAGGTGCCAAGCTTAGGTCGACAATTCCAAAGTCAACACCAAGGCGTTCACTCGCCATTTGTCCAACCAGCTGACCGATACGAGTAATCTTGAATGCTGTTTTCTTGACTGTTTCCGCTACTACATCAAAGCTCTCTCCACGAACCTTTTCCAAGGCACGCTTGACCACACCAGGACCCGAAACCCCGACATTGATGATAACATCTGCTTCGCCAACACCATGGAAAGCCCCTGCCATAAAAGGATTGTCCTCAACAGCATTAGCAAATACGACCAACTTGGCCGCACCCATATCTGATAGCGCAGCTGTTTCCTTGATGATACGTCCCATATCAGCGACCGCAGTCATGTTGATACCTGACTTGGTCGAGCCAATGTTAACAGACGAACAAACCTTGTCTGTCTCAGCTAGAGCGCGTGGGATAGAATTGATGAGAATTTCATCTCCTTTTTGGTAGCCTTTTTGTACCAAAGCTGAGAATCCACCGATAAAGTCAACACCAATCTCCTTGGCAGCCTTATCAAGAGCCTTTGCCAAAACAACATAGTCTGTCGCATCAGTCGCAGCACCAATTAAAGAAATCGGAGTCACCGATACCCGTTTATTAACAATAGGAATCCCAAGTTCTGCAGCAATTTCATCTCCTACAGCCACTAGATTTGCAGCTTTAGTGGTGATTTTTTGGTAAATCTTTTCAGCAGCACGTTCGATGTCTGGATCAATGCAGTCCAAAAGGGAAATCCCCATGGTGATGGTTCTGATATCGAAGTTCTGCTCCTCGATCATGGCAATGGTTTCAGTAACTTGTCTAATATCCATGATGACCTCCTAGATATTATACATGGCGTCAAAAATCGCTGCACTTTGAATATTGATTTTAACATTCAAGGTCTGACCGAAAGTTTCAAACTCATTTCGTAGATAAGTGAAATCCTGTTTTTCGTCACTAGAAACGACCGCCATCATAGTAAAATATTCATCCAACACCGTCTGAGAAATATCGTCAATATTCAAACCCAACTCTGCAATCTTAGTAGACACGCCTGCAACGATCCCAGCCTTGTCCTTACCAACCACTGTAATAATAGCCTTCATCCTTATACCCCATTTCTACGATTTTTAGAAAACCTGAACGTTTTTGATTTTCTTTTTTCCTAGTATAGCATATTTCCATAGAAAATACTAAAAAACGCCTGCTTACGAAGTTGTTCTTAAGAAAAAAACAATTTCGTAAACAAGCGTCTACCCTATCAAATGATGATGAGTGTTCCCGCTAGGACCGAAGTCCCAGCGGTAGACCAGAGCTAGACTAAGAGCACAAGACTCCATCATCATAACACTCAACAAAATTGATGATTTTATACTAATTCGATGATCGCCATTGGCGCAGCATCACCACGACGTGGTTCAGTTTTAAGGATACGAGTGTATCCACCGTTACGTTCAGCATAACGAGGTGCGATTTCTGAGAACAATTTTTGAAGTGCTGTAGTAGAAGTGTACTTATCAGTTGCTTCATCATAGTTTTCAGATGCGATTTCATTACGTACGAAAGCAGCTGCTTGACGACGTGCATGCAAATCACCACGTTTACCTAGAGTAATCATTTTTTCAACAGTTTTACGGATTTCTTTAGCACGAGCTTCAGTTGTCACGATTGATTCGTTGATCAAAAGGTCAGTTGTCAAATCGCGAAGCATTGCTTTACGTTGTGAGCTAGTGCGTCCTAGTTTACGGTAAGCCATGTATTCCTCCTTTATTTATCTTTTAATCCAAGACCCAAGTCAATGAGTTTGAGTTTCACTTCTTCCAAACTCTTGCGTCCAAGATTTCGTACTTTCATCATCTCTGCTTCAGATTTTTCTGTCAAATCATGCACAGTGTTGATACCGGCACGTTTCAAACAGTTGTATGAACGCACAGACAAGTCCAGTTCCTCAATCGTACGATCCAAAATACGATCGTCAGATTCAGTATCAGCTTCTTTCATCACTTCAGTTGACTTAGCAATCTCAGTAAGATTTGTAAACAAATCAAGATGTTCTGTCAAGATACGTGCTGAAAGCCCTAAAGCATCTTCAGGAATAATTGTTCCATTAGTCAAGATTTCAAGGGTTAATTTGTCAAATCCATCATTGCTACCTACACGAGCAGGTTCAACTTGATAGTTGACTTTTGTAACTGGTGTATAAATAGAATCTACAGCAAGTGTTCCAACTGGTGCATTATCTTTTTTGTTTTCATCAGCAGGTACATATCCACGACCACTGTTAACAGTCATTGTCGCTTTTAGAGAAGAACCTTCACCGATTGTAAAGAGATAATGATCTGGATTTACAATCTCAATATCACTGTCAGTCAAAATGTCTCCAGCTGTAATTTCAGCAGGACCTTCAACGTCAAGCTCAATGATTTTTTCGTCTTCAACGTATGATTTTACTGCAATCCCTTTAATGTTCAGAATGATTTGCATCACGTCTTCACGAACACCTGGAACTGTGTCGAACTCATGCAAGACACCTTCAATGTTGATAGATGTCACTGCTGCTCCTGGTAGAGAAGCTAGTAGTACACGACGAAGAGAGTTACCAAGAGTTGTACCGTAGCCACGTTCAAGTGGTTCGATTACAAACTTGCCATAATCTTTATTTTCATCAATTTTTGTTATATTTGGTTTTTCAAACTCAATCATTTAGTTACTCCCTCTTAAACGAAAAGCAGTGTAATGCGATGATTATACACGGCGACGTTTTGGAGGACGAGCACCATTGTGTGGCACTGGAGTCACATCACGAATTGCTGTTACTTCAAGACCAGCGGCAGCAAGCGCACGAATAGCTGACTCACGACCAGAACCTGGACCTTTTACAGTAACTTCAACTGATTTAAGACCGTGTTCTTGTGCAGATTTAGCAGCAGCTTCAGAAGCCATTTGAGCAGCGAATGGTGTAGATTTACGAGAACCTTTGAAACCAAGAGCACCAGCTGATGACCAAGCAATTGCATTACCATGCACATCAGTAATCATAACAATAGTGTTATTAAATGTAGCGTGAATATGAGCAATACCAGATTCGATATTCTTTTTCACACGACGTTTACGTGTTGGTTTAGCCAAGACTTTTACCTCCTATATTATTTTTTCTTACCAGCAATCGCAACAGCTTTACCTTTACGAGTGCGAGCGTTGTTTTTAGTGTTTTGTCCACGGACAGGAAGTCCACGACGGTGACGAATACCACGGTAAGAACCGATTTCCATCAAACGTTTGATGTTCAAGTTTACTTCACGACGAAGGTCACCTTCAACTTTGATTGCATCCACTTCACGACGGATAGCATCTTCTTGATCTGATGTAAGGTCACGTACACGAACATCTTCTGAGATTCCAGCAGCAGCCAAAATTTTCTTAGATGTTGCAAGTCCGATACCATAAACGTAAGTCAATGAGATTACTACGCGTTTGTCATTTGGAATGTCAACTCCAGCAATACGAGCCATGTTTTCTCCTTTCTATCTTATCCTTGACGTTGTTTGTGTTTTGGATTTGCTGGGCAAATTACCATAACACGACCATTACGACGAATTACTTTACAGTATTCGCAAATTGGTTTGACCGATGGTCTTACTTTCATTTCTTATCCCTCCAAGTTTTTCGATTATTTAAAGCGGTAAGTGATACGTCCACGTGTCAAGTCATATGGACTCATCTCGACAGTAACACGATCTCCCGCTAAAATACGAATATAGTTTTTACGAATTTTACCAGAAACTGTTGCTAAAATCTGATGTCCATTTTCAAGTTCAACCGTAAACATTGCGTTAGGCATTGTATCAACTACTTTGCCTTCAACTTCAATCACATCGTCTTTTGCCACGCAAAAGCACCTCCATAAATTTCGATTCGATGCCTCTGAAAACAGAGACAACAATTATAAGTCAGACTATCTCAGTATAACATTTGTAGCGATTTTTTGCAAGTGTGAAAAACGCTTTATTTCAAATTTGTCAATACTTTTTCGATGTCTTTGAACACATCATTGATATCTTTATTTCCTTCGATATCGTGGACTAATCCTTTGGCACGGTAGTGAGCAATGATTGGTTCTCCTTGTGCGATATTGACATCCAAACGACGCTTCACTGTCTCAGGTTTGTCATCTTCGCGTTGGTAGTAATCTTCTTCTTTGTAGTCAACTGGTGGGTTGAAAACTTTGTGGAAGGTTTCACCTGTTTCGCGGTGGATGATACGGCCGCTTAAACGTTCCAAGAGACAGTCTGGATTCACTTCGATATTGATCACACCTTCTAGTTCTATACCGAGTTCCGCCAATGTTTTGTCCAAGGCATGAGCTTGTTCAATCGTACGTGGGTAACCATCTAACAAGAAACCTGTTTCTTTGATGTCGTCCTGTGAAAGGCGTTCTTTAACAATTCCATTTGTAACTTCATCTGGAACCAACTCACCTTTGTCGATGTATGACTTTGCAAGTACACCCATTTCAGTTTGATTTGCCATAGCAGCACGGAACATATCTCCAGTTGAAATGTGTGCCACGTGGAATTGCTCCACAATTTTAGCTGCTTGCGTTCCCTTACCTGCTCCAGGTAAGCCCATAATCAAAAGATTCATGATAGGATCTCCTTATTTTGTATTTAAATAGAAGCAGAAATTCGTTTCAACCCCTATTTAAAAACAAAATAGAAGAGGGGAGACGAAAATCTCTCTGATAGATAGACCTTCATACTCCACTCTCTAAGCAAAAGTAATTTTGCTTTTATTCTGTTTTGTCCATGAAACCAACATACTTACGTTTCAATAGGTAACCTTCTAACTGTTTGATTCCTTCGATACCGGTTGAGATAATGATCAAAAGACTAGTTCCCCCAAAAGCAACAGCTTCTGAAAGACCAAAGACATCTTTTGCCACAATCGGCAAGATGGAAATCACACCAAGGAAGATTGATCCGACCGTCGCAAGGCGACGAAGAAGTTTCGACATGAATTCTTCAGTTCCCTTACCAGGACGGACACCATGAATGTAGGCTCCACTCTTTTGCAAGTTTTCTGCCGCTTTCTCTGGATTGATCTGTACAAATGTATAGAAGAATGTAAAGAGAATGATTAACAAGGCATACATAGCAACACCAGTCGGAGATGTTGTAGATAACATTTCCTGTGCTGTACGTACCCAAGCCCAATCGTGACCTGTAGCACTCAAAAACTGAAGAATGGCTGCAGGTGCTGCTGTAATGGAACTTGCAAAGATAACTGGGATAACCCCCGCTGGGTTTACCTTCAGTGGAAGGTATGAGCTTGATGGGGCTCCTTGAGCAACTTTTGTATATTGGATTGGAATTTTATATTCTGCCTGTTGAACAAAGGTTGTAAAGTACACAATCAACAAGACAGCGATAATCAAAATAACGACAAAAATAATAGATGAAGTCAAACGGCTACTTGGAATATTGACGAAGTAGTCAACATAGATGCCTTTAATCATCTCAGGAATTGAAGCAACAATACCTGCGAAGATGATCATAGAAACACCGTTTCCGTATCCCTTATCTGTAATTTGTTCCCCGAGCCAAGTTACAATCATACTACCTGCCGTGAGGATAATACCAATAGTAACAAAGACTTGTGGAGTTAAAGCTGTCGTTAATAATTTCGCTCCAGATAGAGTGTTAAATCCTGCTGTGATCCCGATAGATTGAACAAATGCAAGTACAAGTGCAATATAACGAGTAGCCTGATTTAGTTTTCTCCGTCCTACTTCCCCTTGTTTGCCCCATTCTACAAACTTCGGTAAAATATCCATTTGTAGCAATTGAACAACGATAGAAGCAGTGATATACGGACTTACTCCGAGTGCAAAAACGGAGAAGTTCTTCATGGCATTCCCTGAAACAAGACTAAGCATGTTCAAGAAAGATAAACCGCTGAGAGCTTCTAAACTTTTGGCATTCACACCTGGAACAGTGATACTTGTCCCAATACGAAAAACAAGAATGATAAAAATCGTAAAGAGAATTTTTGATCGAACTTGTTTAACCTTGAGCGCTTCTTTTAGTAATTTAAAAAACATGGGTCACCTCTCTTAGATGACTTCTACAGAACCACCTTTAGCAGTGATAGCTTCCTCAGCTGATTTAGAGAATTTAGCTGCTTTCACAGTCAATTTCTTAGTCAACTCACCGTTACCAAGAATTTTAACTCCCGATTTTTCAGCTTTCACAATTCCTGCTTCGATAAGCACAACTGGAGTTACTTCTGCACCGTCTTCAAAGACGTTCAATTGGTCAAGGTTTACAATTGCGTATTCTTTAGCGTTGATGTTAGTGAATCCGCGTTTTGGAAGACGACGGAACAATGGAGTTTGTCCACCTTCAAAACCGAGGCGAACTCCGCCACCGCTACGAGCTTTTTGACCTTTTTGACCGCGACCAGATGTTTTACCGTTACCTGATGAAGTACCACGACCAACACGGTTACGTACTTTACGAGAACCTTCTGCAGGTTTCAATTCATGAAGTTTCATTATTATTTTCTCCTCTTTTGTAAAATGCTAGCGCCGATAAGAGAGAAAAGGTTGTCTCCCTTATCAACTCGCCTATACATGGTCATCTTAGATGACTATACCTAGTTTTAGGGGATGAGTATTGCCACATCCCCTAAAAATTATTAGTTTACTTCTTCAACTGTTACCAAGTGAGATACTGCAGTGATCATACCACGGATAGCAGCGTTGTCTTCTTTGATAACAGAGCTGTTCAATTTGCCAAGTCCAAGTGCTACAACAGTTTTACGTTGTGATGGAATACGTCCGATTGGAGACTTAGTCAAAGTAATTTTAATTTGAGCCATTTTATCCCCTTTCTTATGCCAAATCAGAAACTGAAATACCACGAAGGGCAGCAACTTCTTCAGCGCGTTTCAATTGTTTCAAACCTTCAACAGTTGCGCGAACAATGTTGATTGGAGTGTTAGAACCAAGTGATTTAGATGTAATATCTGCCACACCTGCCAATTCCACAACGGCACGAACTGCACCACCAGCGGCAACTCCAGAACCTTCTACAGCAGGTTTCAACAATACTTTAGCTCCACCGAATTCTGAAAGAACTTCGTGTGGGATTGTTGTCCCAACCATAGGAACTTCAATCAAGTTTTTCTTAGCATCTTCTACTGCTTTGCGGATTGCTTCTGGAACTTCTTGAGCCTTACCAGTACCAAATCCTACGCGACCGTTGTGGTCACCAACAACAACAAGAGCTGCGAAACGAAGACGACGTCCACCTTTAACAACTTTTGTAACACGGTTGACAGCAACTACGCGTTCTTCTAATTCAACTGCATTGTCTTTAAATGCCATTTTCTAGTGTCCTCCTATTAGAATTTCAATCCGTTTTCACGAGCTGCATCAGCCAAAGCTTTCACACGTCCGTGATATAGATATCCACCGCGGTCGAACACCACTTCTGAAATACCTTTAGCGTTTGCACGTTCTGCAACGAGTTTACCGACAGTAACGGCTTGTTCAGTTTTAGTTCCTTTTGAAACTTCTTTGTCAAGAGTTGAAGCACTTGCGAGCGTTACACCCGCTACGTCATCAATCACTTGAGCGTAGATGCCTGTATTAGAACGGAATACGTTCAAACGTGGGCGATCAGCAGTTCCAGAGAGTTTTCCGCGAACGCGACGGTGGCGTTTTTGGCGGAGTTTGTTTTTATCTGGTTTAGAAATCACAGTTTTCACCTCTTTAGTTTTAAATCGTGTGCTATGCACTAAGTTGGAAATTAGGTTGGTGGTTAAAAATCAACCACTCAACATTATTTACCTGTTTTACCTTCTTTACGGCGAACGAATTCACCAACGTAACGGATACCTTTACCTTTATATGGTTCTGGTGAACGAAGGCTACGTACGTAAGCAGCTGTTTGACCAACTACTTCTTTTGAAATTCCGCTAACAACGATTGTTGTTGGGTTTGGAAGTTCAAAAGTAATTCCTTCTGGAGCTTCAACTTCGTCTGGATGAGATTTACCAACAGCCAGAACAAGTTTAGATC
The DNA here is from genome assembly GCF_041432195.1 of Streptococcus sp. 27098_8_23. Classification (GTDB taxonomy): domain Bacteria; phylum Bacillota; class Bacilli; order Lactobacillales; family Streptococcaceae; genus Streptococcus. Next base: position 95,354 of record NZ_JAPVZF010000002.1, read on the forward strand.
CTTGAAGTTGTGCACGGTAACCAACCCCGCGCATTTCAAGTTCTTTCTTGAATCCTTCTGATACACCAACAACCATGTTGTTCAAAAGGGCACGAGTAGTTCCGTGGATTGTTTTCATTTCTTTTGAATCGTTTGGACGGTGAAGAGTTACTTCAGTACCTTCCACACGAATTTCAATATCTTTTGAGAACTCACGAGTAAGTTCTCCTTTAGGTCCTTTTACAGTTACAACGTTGTCATTGTTAGTGATTTCAACACCAGCAGGCAACACGATAACTTTATTACCAATACGTGACATGTTTATTTTCTCCTGTTAAATTGTCAGGCCAGAATGGCCAGTTTTCACGGGGGGTTAAATCGATTTCTCGATTTAAAGGAACATTTAGGTTTCAATTTCAAAGTGAATCTAGGCATCGTCTCGCCGGCATAACTTTGGGTTAGGCAAGAGACGATAACGACGAGTCTCAAAGAAATTGGGAGCTAAATATTACCAAACGTAAGCGATAACTTCTCCACCAACGTTCTTTTGGCGAGCTTCTTTATCAGTAAGCAAACCTTCAGAAGTTGAAAGGATAGCAATTCCAAGTCCGTTAAGAACTTTTGGAAGATCTTCACGTTTTTTGTAGACACGAAGCCCTGGTTTAGAAACACGTTTCAAGTTAGTGATAACTTTTTCACCGTTTGGTCCGTATTTAAGGAATACACGGATGATGCCTTGTTTGTCATCTTCGATGATTTCTACGTTCTTAACAAAACCTTCGCGTTTAAGGATTTCAGCAATCCCTTTTTTGATGTTTGATGCAGGTACTTCAAGTACTTCGTGTTTCGCTTGGTTAGCGTTACGAATACGAGTTAGGAAGTCTGCGATTGGGTCAGTCATAACCATTTTGTTTTTCTCCTCTTACTAGTAGTTTGCAAGTTGCACTTGCTAGTTAATGATTGAGCTGGGCTCAGATAGTATTGACACATTCAAATGAGAGAACTCTTATTTGAACACGAGCTACAACCTGTGCAAAAAAGATAAATTTGTTTTGGAGCATCGCTCCTTCTCCAAATTTCCTATTTTTGCTGTGGTTGTTACGCTCTTTGTATCATGATATTACCAAGATGCTTTTGTTACACCAGGAATTTGTCCTTTGTAAGCTAATTCACGGAAGCAAACACGGCAAAGTTTAAATTTGCGGTAAACTGAATGTGGACGACCACATTTTTCACAACGAGTATAAGCTTGAGTAGAGAACTTCGCTGGACGTTTGTTCTTAGCAATCATTGATTTTTTAGCCATTAGATTTACCTCCTATATTATTTTGCAAAAGGCATTCCAAGGCCTGTAAGCAATGCACGTGACTCTTCGTCAGTGTTAGCAGTTGTTACGATAACGATGTCAAGACCACGAGTTTTGTCAACGTCATCAAAGTTGATTTCTGGGAAGATCAATTGTTCTTTCACACCAAGTGTGTAGTTTCCGCGTCCATCAAATGATTTTGTTGGAACACCGTGGAAGTCACGCACACGTGGAAGTGAAACTGAAACCAATTTGTCCAAGAATTCGTACATACGTTCACCACGAAGGGTAACTTTTGCACCGATCGCTACACCTTCACGAAGACGGAAGCCGGCGATTGATTTTTTAGCTTTAGTGATAAGTGGTTTTTGACCTGAGATAAGTGCCAATTCTTCAGCAGCTTTTTCAAGACTTTTAGCGTTTGATACAGCTTCACCAACACCCATGTTCAAAACGATCTTATCTACTTTAGGCACAGCCATCACTGATGAGTAGTTGAATTGTTCTGTCAAAGCAGGAACTACTTCATTAAGATATTTTTCTTTTAAACGATTTGCCATTATACTTCTCCTTTCCTTCGTGATTAATCAAGCACTTCGCCTGATTTTTTGTTGTAGCGAACTTTTTTACCGTCTACAAATTTGTAACCAACACGACCAGCTACACCATTTTTGTCCAAAACTTGAACGTTTGATACGTGGATAGCTGCTTCTTTCTCGATGATACCACCTTGAGGAAGCTCGTTAGTTGGACGTTGGTGTTTCTTAACGATGTTAACACCTTCAACGATAACTTTGTTTACTTTTGGAAGGGCAGTAAGGACAACAGCTTCTGTTCCCTTATCTTTACCAGCGATTACGCGAACTTTGTCGCCTTTTTTTACAAACATTAGGTTTCTCCTTGATTTTTCTTACGCCCATAAGGGCACCCTAGCCTGAAGCTAGGGGACTAGTTTGTTTGTTTTTGCTCTGCGAAAATCAAAGCAATCCTTCGTCAGTTTCAACTCACCTAACTTAAGTTATGCTTTCGTCTTACTTCCTAGACTTGTTTTAATTTTCTTTAAGCAACAAATTAAAGTACTTCTGGAGCAAGTGACACGATCTTCATGAAGCCACCTTCACGCAATTCACGTGCAACTGGGCCAAAGATACGTGTTCCGCGAGGAGTTTTGTCTTCACGGATGATAACTGCTGCGTTTTCGTCAAATTTGATGTATGAACCATCAGCACGACGAGCACCTGATTTAGTACGAACGATAACAGCTTTTACAACGTCACCTTTTTTAACCGCACCACCAGGAGTAGCTTGTTTTACAGATGCCACGATAACATCACCGATGTTTGCAAATTTACGTCCTGAACCACCAAGAACTTTGATAGTCAAGATTTCGCGCGCACCGCTGTTGTCTGCGACTTTCAAACGAGTTTCTGTTTGAATCATTTCAGTTTTCTCCTTTCAGGTTTGATTAGATGATGACCGCTTCTTCAACAACTTCTACAAGACGGAAACGTTTTGTAGCTGAAAGCGGACGAGTTTCCATGATACGTACGATATCGCCTTCTTTGGCAACATTGTTTTCATCATGTGCTTTGTATTTTTTAGAGTAGTTAATACGTTTACCATAGACTGGGTGGTTACGTTTTGTTTCAACTACAACTGTGATTGTCTTGTCCATTTTGTCAGATACAACACGTCCAACAAGAACTTTACGATTATTGCGTTCCATTGAAATTTCTCCTTCCCTAGTCTATTATTTCGCTTCAGATTGAACTGTTTTGATACGAGCGATTTGTTTTTTAACTTCTTTCAAGCGAGCTGTTTGTTCCAATTGACCAGTAGCAGCTTGGAAACGAAGTTCAAACAATTCTTTTTTCAATTCGTTTTCGCGCTTCGCGAGTTCTTCTTGAGAAAGACCACGAAGTTCTTTAACAAATTCTTTTACTTCATTAAGTTTCATGCCTTCTCCTTATTCTGCTTCACGTTTTACGAATTTACATTTAACTGGCAATTTGTGGCTTGCAAGACGAAGCGCTTCGCGAGCAATCTCTTCAGATACACCAGCGATTTCGAACATCACTTTACCACGTTTAACTGGTGCTACCCAACCTTCAGGTGCCCCTTTACCAGATCCCATACGCACACCGATAGCTTTAGCAGTGTATGATTTGTGTGGGAAGATTTTAATCCAAACTTTACCACCACGTTTCATGTAACGAGTCATGGCGATACGAGCAGCTTCGATTTGGCGGTTAGTGATCCAGTGGCTAGTTGTAGCTTGAAGACCGTATTCACCGAATGCTACTTCTTTTCCACCTTTTGCTTCACCGCGCATTTTTCCACGGAATTCACGACGGTGTTTAACACGTTTAGGTACTAACATTGGTTATTTACCTCCTTTAGTGTTTTTACGAGCTGGAAGAACTTCACCACGGTAGATCCATACTTTAACACCAAGTTTACCGTATGTAGTATCTGCTTCTTCCCAAGCGTAATCGATATCTGCACGAAGTGTGTGAAGTGGAACAGTTCCTTCAGAGTATCCTTCAGCACGGGCGATATCTGCACCGTTCAAACGACCTGATACTTGAGTTTTGATCCCTTTTGCTCCAGCACGCATTGCACGTTGGATTGCTTGTTTTTGTGCACGACGGAAAGCGACACGTTGCTCCAATTGACGAGCAATTCCTTCACCTACAAGGTGAGCATCCAAATCAGGTTGTTTGATTTCGATGATGTTGATGTGTACTTGTTTTCCAGTCAATTTGTTAAGTTTTGCACGGAGTGCATCAACGTTAGCACCACCTTTACCGATAACCATACCTGGTTTAGCAGTGTGAAGTGAAACGTTAACTTTGTTTACTGCGCGTTCAATTTCAATAGTTGAAACTGCTGCGTCAGCAAGTTCTTTTTGAACGAATTTACGGATTGCAAGATCTTCATGAAGGTAATCCGCGTATTCTTTTTCAGCATACCATTTGGCATCCCAATCACGGATGATGCCGACACGCATACCAATTGGATGTACTTTTTGACCCACGATGTTACCTCCTTATTTTTCTGCAACAGCCACAGTGATGTGAGCTGTACGTTTGTTGATTGGTGAAGCTGAACCTTTCGCACGTGGACGGAAACGTTTCATAGTTGGTCCTTCGTTTGCGAATGCTTCAGATACTACCAAGTTAGCTTTGTCCAAACCAAAGTTGTTTTCAGCGTTAGCTACAGCTGAATTCAAAACTTTCAAGATGATTTCAGCAGCTTTGTTTGGTGTGAATGTCAAGATTGCAATAGCATCAGCTACGCTTTTACCACGGATGTTGTCAAGAACAAGACGTGATTTACGAGGTGAAACACGTACTGTACGAGCCATTGCTTTAGCTGAAGTAATTTCTGCCATTTATGTTCTCCTTATTTTCTACGTGTTTTCTTGTCGTCTGCAGCGTGACCTTTGTAAGTACGAGTTGGTGCAAATTCACCAAGTTTGTGACCTACCATGTCTTCTTGGATGTAAACAGGTACGTGTTTACGTCCGTCATAAACTGCAATAGTGTAACCAATGAAACTTGGGAAGATCGTTGAACGACGTGACCAAGTTTTGATAACTTTTTTCTTTTCGTCGTTAGCTTGAGCTTCAACTTTTTTCATCAAATGCTCATCGACGAAAGGTCCTTTTTTAAGACTGCGTCCCATTTTTATATTTTCTCCTTTAAATGTTGTACCACAGCGGCTTGCGCTCACATGGAGCGCTACCGAGCTGGCGGATTTCCTAGTTGCTTAGGCGACTAGCTTACTATTATTTCTCGTTGCGACGACGAACGATAAGTTTGTCAGATTTCGCTTTCTTGTTACGAGTTTTAAGACCAAGAGCAGGTTTGCCCCATGGAGTAGATGGCGCTTTACGACCAACTGGTGCTTTACCTTCACCACCACCGTGTGGGTGATCGTTAGGGTTCATTACAGAACCACGAACTGTTGGGCGGATACCTTTCCAACGGCTACGTCCTGCTTTACCAAGGTTTACAAGTCCATGTTGTTCGTTACCGACAACACCAACTGTAGCACGACAAGTTCCAAGAATCATACGAACTTCGCCAGATTGAAGACGAACAAGAACGTATTTACCTTCTTGACCCAATACTTGAGCAGAAGCTCCAGCTGCACGAACTAATTCTCCACCACGACCTGGTTTCAACTCGATGTTGTGGATCAAAGTACCAACTGGGATGTTAGCAAGCGGAAGAGCGTTTCCGACTTTGATATCTGCTTCTGGACCTGAAACGATACGTTGACCTACTTCAAGACCTTTTGGAGCGATAATGTATGCTTTCACACCGTCAGTGTAGTGTACAAGAGCGATGTTTGCAGAACGGTTTGGATCGTACTCGATAGTTTTAACAACTGCTTCAACGTTGTCTTTGTTACGTTTGAAGTCAACCAAACGGTAGAAACGTTTGTGTCCACCACCTTGGTGACGAACAGTGATACGACCGTTGTTGTTACGACCAGCCTTGCTCTTCAAAGCAACAAGCAATGATTTTTCAGGAGTGCTTGTTGTGATTTCAGCGAAATCCAAAGAAGTCATATTACGGCGACCGTTTGTTGTTGGTTTATAAACACGAATTCCCACGATATTTCCTCCTTAGATTATTCAGCTTCAGCAGCGAACAACTCGATTGCTTTTGAATCAGCTGTAAGTGTGATGATAGCTTTTTTAGTTTTGTTAGTAAAACCAGTGTAACGTCCAACACGTTTCGCTTTTGGTTTTACGTTGATTGTGTTAACATTGGCAACTTTAACACCTTCGAAAGCAGCTTCAACAGCTTGCTTGATCAAAAGTTTGTGTGCACGAGTGTCAACTTCAAATACATATTTTCCTGCTTCAAGTTGAGCCATTGAGCTTTCAGTGATAACAGGTTTTTTGATAACATCATACAAATTCATTATGCAAGAACCTCCTCGATTTTAGAGATAGCTGCTTGTGTGACAAGAAGTTTGTCGCTATTTGCGATGTCAAGAACACTTGCAGTTGTAGCAGTTGCAACTTTCACGTTTGGAAGGTTACGAGCTGAAAGAGCTGCGAATTCATTTCCTTCTTCAAGGATAACAAGAACTTTAGAATCGATGCTCAATGCTGCAAGAACTTTTGCAAATTCAGCAGTTTTTGGAGCTGTAAATGAAAGAGCGTCTACAGCTACGAATTTGTTTTCAGCAACTTTTTCAGAGTAAACTGATTTAAGAGCTAGGCGACGAACTTTTTGTGGAAGTTTGTAGCCGTATGAACGTGGAGTTGGTCCGAAGACAACACCACCACCACGCCATTGTGGTGAGCGGATAGAACCTTGACGAGCACGTCCAGTTCCTTTTTGACGCCATGGTTTGCGTCCACCACCTGATACTGCAGAGCGGTTTTTAACAGCGTGTGTTCCTTGACGAAGGCTTGCGCGTTGGCTGATGATCACATCAAACACAACTGATTCATTTGGTTCAATACCAAATACTGCATCGTTAAGAACAACTTGGCCAGCTTCTTTACCAGTTTGGTCAAATAATGTTACGTTTGCCATTGTGACTGATTTCCCCTTTCTTTATTATTTACCAGCTTTAACTGCTGATTTGATAGTGATAAGAGATTTCTTAGCACCTGGTACGTTACCTTTGATAAGGATAACGTTCTTTTCTGGAACAACTTGTACAACTTCAAGGTTTTGAATTGTTACGCGGTCGCCACCCATACGTCCTGCAAGGTTTTTACCTTTGAACACGCGGTTAGGTGCAACAGGTCCCATAGAACCTGGACGACGGTGGTAACGAGAACCGTGAGCCATTGGTCCACGTGATTGTCCGTGGCGTTTGATAACACCTTGGAAACCTTTACCTTTAGAAGTACCAGTTACGTCAACAACGTCTCCAGCTGCGAATGTTTCAACTGTGATTTCAGCACCAACTTCCAAGCCTTCAACGTTTTTGAATTCACGAATGAAGCGCTTAGGAGCCGTGTTAGCTTTCGCTACATGTCCTTTAGCAGGTTTGTTGCTCAAAACTTCGCGTTTGTCATCGAAACCAACTTGGATAGCGTTGTATCCGTCTGTTTCAACAGTTTTAACTTGAAGAACAACGTTTGGAGTTGCTTCAATAACTGTTACAGGGATCAATTCGCCAGCTTCAGTGAAGATTTGAGTCATTCCCACTTTTTTCCCTAAGATTCCTTTTGTCATGAGAAAATAGTTCCTTTTCTATATTTTTTATTCAAAAAGTTTTTAACGAGCGTTTTTCATGCTCAAGGTTTCAAGCTTTGGATTAAAGCTTGATTTCTACGTTTACACCACTTGGAAGATCCAATTTCATCAACGCATCAACTGTTTTTTGAGTTGGGTTAACGATATCGATCAAACGTTTGTGTGTACGCATTTCAAATTGTTCGCGAGAGTCTTTGTATTTGTGAGTCGCACGAATGATTGTGTAGAGGCTACGCTCAGTTGGAAGTGGGATTGGACCCGCAACTTGTGCACCTGTACGAGTAGCTGATTCTACGATTTTTGCAGCCGCTGTGTCAAGCGTACGGTGTTCGTAAGCTTTCAAACGGATACGGATTTTTTTGTTTGCCATCTTTTTCTCCTTTTCGTCTATTTAAGATAATAGGCTAGCTCCACAAGAAAACCGACGCGCGTTGCGTGGCAATGCAACCGAGCGTGTCGCAACCTCTTGCATCAAAGCTAAGGCTGTAATTTACAGCACCATAATAGAATAACACAAAGCCCCTGCGATTGCAAGGGATTTGTAAGCTTTTTTTCGTTTTTTTAGGATGAAACTGTTTTCTCTTTTAATCTTTCTAAGATTACGGATTTATATCTATAAAAAACCGTCTTTTTTCTATATAATGTGTGTCATTTTGACCTTGAGTTTATCTTCTGATTGATCTACTAAAATGTCCGCTTTAGATTCGGTTTCTCTATAGTATCGCAGGTACTGCTCCCTTCTCATCTGATGGCTAGCTAATACAAAAGATGCATCGCGATTTCTCATAGTCGTATCTCGAGCTAGACGCCTCTTTAATTCGGTCTCCTCATCCGTGTAGAAACAGATGGTTTTGTCAAAGAGTTCCTTGGGTAGAAAGCCCGCAGACATCCCTTCAACAATCAGAATCGGCTTGGCTCCAGACAAGACCTCGCTAGCCTTCCACGGTTCATCGATTGTTAAGACATCCATACCTGCCTGCAAGGCGAGAATATCTCTCTGTAAACTTGCCAGTTCATGCGCCACTGGGAGACAAGCTGTCACCTTTTGATCTGGCGCTTGCTTTGGTACTACCAGGTGACGTTCTGAGGTGATATAGGGATCTGTTTCTAGTAAATTTACTGTAGTAGAATCTAGGGCTTGATGTAATTCCTGTGCAAAGGTTGATTTACCTGAAGCCCCATGACCGTAGATCCCCAGCGTCCTAATTCTTCCCGTTTCGATCTCTGAAACCAGTTGTTCTATCAGGTCTTTTTTCTTCATTCTCTCTTCACCTGCTCATAGCTTTCTTTTCCGTCATTAAGCTTGTTCCAAATCACCACTTGCCCACTTTTGAGGGATTTTTGCACATCGATAATTCGTTGATTAGAAGACCCTCGAAACTGGAGCATAAGATTGCGTTTGCTTTTATCATACCGTCCATCGACAAGGATGTCAATCAATGATAAGAGTTCCAGTTTATCTGGAGTCTCCAGCATCATTTCTTCCCAAGTATAACCCGTCCAGGACCAGATGTCTTTTTCTGGTAATTCCTTTCGAATGCGCTTAACGAGAGGCAAGAGAATGCCCGTATTAAGAAAGGGTTCTCCTCCTAGCAAGGTCAAACCTTGAACATAGGGTTGGGCAAGGTCTTCCATGATTTGTTCTTCTAATTCTGCCGTATAGGGAATGCCTGCGTTGAAAGACCAAGTCGCAACATTATAGCATCCCTCGCAGTGAAACATGCAACCTGATACATAGAGAGAGTTGCGCACACCTTCTCCATCGACAAAGTTAAAGGCCTTATAATCAATGATCCGCCCTTTACTAAGTTCCTCACTTTTCCATTCACCTGGTTTTGGTGTATTCCATGTCATCCTTTTACTCCAAATCTATCCAGTAACGTTCTACACCATTGCGAACATCCTCAAACACCCCACCATTTGCCACAATCACCGCCCTACTAGCAGGATTTTCCGTACTACAGGTCACAAGTGCTTTTTTGATGTTCTTTTCCTTAGCAACTTGCAGGCCTTGTCTGAGGGCTTCTTTGGCATAACCTTTACCTCTTTCAGAAGGGCGGATGGAGTAGCCAATATGGCCAGCATGATTCAGCAAGCCCTCATTTAGTTTCAATCGCAGATTCAAAAATCCTAGAGCACGACCTACATCATCAAATGATACAAATTGAATAGAAGGAACACGATTTTCAGGCAAGTTTATTCCCATCTCTTTTTGCATATTTGTTTCCAACCACTCTTCATAAGAAAAAGCCTCTGTCTCCCAAAACCCACCATCATGAGGAGAATGTGCTTGTTCAAACTCTGCCATCATCTCTAAAACTGTTTCTTTATCTGCCAATATCGGTCTGCGTAGTATCATTTTCACCTCCAATTAAGAGAAAAGTGAGAGCAGACTCTCACTTTTATTTTTTCTTATTCTTGTTTAAAAACTGTTCTCTGAGGTTGAGCAAGCGTTCTTTTTTACCTGTTCCACCTTTCGAGTGTTTCTCGTGATAACGGGTCACTTGTGCGCGTCCCTTATCGTCTAATTGGTATTTCCCCATTCCATTTCCTTCTAATTTGTTACTTCATGTCCTGCTGTTTTAATTGTTGAACCGTTCATGTGTTTGACACGCGCAGCGATTTCCTTGTGGCGTCCATTAACCATCGGACGCGCTTGAGGATTGCCCAGATACCCACACGTACGTTTGACCACATCTACTGTTTTAGGGTCGCTATTGCCACAGTTTGGACAAGCAAATCCTCGCTCAGTTGGTTCAAAATCCCCTTCAAAGTCACACTTGTAGCAACGATCAATAGGAGTATTGGTCCCTAGATAGCCGACACGGTCATAGGCATAGTCCCAAACAGCTTCCAAGGCTTTAGGATTTTGTTGAAGAACTGGATACTCACAATAATGGATAAAACCACCTGACGCACCTGCTTCTGGATAAACTTTCTCAAAGTCTAATTTTTCAAACGGCGTTGGATTTTTCCGGACATCGTAGTGGAACGAGTTGGTGTAGTATTCCTTATCCGTGATGTCAGGAATAGAACCAAACTTCTCTGTGTCTAAGCGACAGAAGCGATCTGTCAGACTTTCAGACGGTGTGGAGTAGATCGAGAAATGGTAACCATATTGGTCAGACCACTCTTCCACACGACGTTTCATATCGCGAATAATATCCAATGTGAATTCCTTGGCTTCAGGATTGCTTTCCCAGCTATTTCCAAAGAAGACTGTAGCCACTTCGTACAAACCGATGTAGCCCAGCGAAACTGTCGCACGGCGATTCTTAAAGAGTTGGTCAACACTTTCTTCTTTTCCGAGACGGCGGCCGAAGGCTCCATACTGATAAAGGATAGGGGCATTTGCTGGTGTTGCTTCCTTGGTTCGTTCGACACGATAAACCAGAGCATCCTCCGCAATGTTCATTCTCTCGTTGAAGATTTCCCAAAACTTATTCAGATCTCCTTCAGACTCGAGGGCGATACGAGGCAGATTAACCGTCACAACACCTAGATTCATACGACCTGAATTGACCTCAACACCATTTTCATCTTTCCAGCCTTGGAGGAAGGAGCGACAACCCATAGGAACCTTGAAAGAACCAGTCAGTTCGATAATCTTATCATAGGACAAGACATCTGGGTACATCCGCTTGGTTGCACACTCAAGAGCCAACTGTTTGATGTCGTAGTTAGGTGAACCTTCCTCTAAGTTGAGTCCTCTTTTCAGCGTAAAGATGAGTTTAGGAAAGATGGCTGTGCGGTGTTCTGAACCAAGCCCCTTGATTCGGATGGTCAAGATAGCTTTTTGAATTTCCCGCTCAAAACGACTAGTTCCTAGACCAAAACCTAGTGAAGTAAAAGGTGTTTGTCCATTTGAAGTGAAGAGGGTATTGATTTCATACTCAAGAGATTGCATGGCATCGTAGATGTCCTTTTGCGTTTTCTTCCAAGCATAATCTTCCCGTTTCTCGGGCAAGACCCACTCTTCCGCATCCTTGAGGTGCTTTTGGTAATTCTTCTCCGCATAAGGCGCCAAGACTTCATCGATACGGTCAGCTGAACAGCCCCCGTACTGGCTAGAAGCAACGTTGGCGATGATTTGTGAAATTTGAGCTGTCGCAGTCTGGATAGACTTAGGACTCTCTACCTCTGCATTTCCAATCTTAAAACCATTTTCCAGCATGCCTTTAAAATCAATCAAACAGCAGTTGGTCATCGGAGTGTAGGGGCTGTAGTCCAAGTCATGATAGTGGATATCCCCTTTTTGGTGAGCATTAGCTACGTGCTTAGGAAGCATTTGTAGCCCGATTGATTTCCCAACAATCCCTGCTGTCAAATCACGTTGGGTGTTGAAGACATCGCTGTCTTTATTGGCATTTTCATTGACAACTGCTTGATCTTTATTGAGAAGTTTATGGATACTAAAGTTTATATCTGTCGCTTTTGAGCGCTCAAAATCCCTTTGTGTCCGATAAGTGATATACTCCTCAGCCAGCGCATACTCTTTGGCTTCAAGGAGTTCATGTTCTACGACATTTTGAATTTCGTAAATCTTGACACCTTGAGGGAAGCGACTGTGAATTTCAGTCACGATTCTTTCAACTAGACCATTTAGGCGTTTTTCTACTAGAGGCGTAACGTCCATAACCTTTTCCGCCGCCTTGTGGAGAGCCTTGTCAATCTTGTCTACATCAAACACCACACGTCTACCATCTCGTTTTTCAACGAACAAGGTGGGAACGGTTGCAAGCTTTTCTTCTAATACAATCATATCCATGCTCTTTTCTAAAATGTTGTTCTATGAAGTATTATACCACTCTAAAAATAAAAATCAATATCTTGTGTTAAAAATCCTAAAAATTTTAAAATTCCACAAGATATTGATTTTTTGTTATTTGGATTTATAAAGTTTGAACTCGCTAGTATCTGTCTGAACAAGCTCATAGTTTTCACTGAGCCAGCTCTCTACATCTGACCACAAGGCAACTTTTTGATTGACCACAATCATCTTCGGTTGATTCTCTTTCAGATCATTCATCAGTTTAGTTTTATTTTCATCGCTTGCAGTATAGAGTGTTGGAGTTGATAGAGAAGTTGGCGCCAAGCGCTCACTGGTACGGTAGAAATCAGGACGATCATCCCAAACATAGACACGATCCTCAGAACTCGTTTGTTGTTTAACCACGCTAGCAAGACGGTCTCTCTCCTGATAAGTCGCTGGGTGCGAAAGGTAGCGACTCACGATAGGAAGAACAATAAGGTAGGCAAGGGCAATCAGTGGTAGATAGAAATTTCCTTTAAGGAAAGAAGTTTGTTTCTCACGTCTTCTTCTACGACGACCGCCTCCATCCGAAACATCTTCCTTGATTCCTGTCAGAAGGAGCAAGACCAAGAAAGGAATTAGCACCACAAGACGAGTACCGTTGATAGGTTCTTTGGAGAGAATCAAGATTCCCAAAGAAACCAACAATCCCAAGCTAGCAGCAATTGAGAGGGCATATTGCTTGGCTGGTTTTGACTGGAACAAGCCTGTAAAGAGCAAGACAAGGGAACCTAATCCAATAGCAAGCAAACCGTAGAAGGCTGCATTTTCAAGCAAATGCGAATTTGAAAAGAGGCTAAGAGTATTTACCGGATACAAGGTCTGGCTAATGGCATCTCCAAAACTACCTGTCCACACTGTATAGTAGCCTAAAGGATAGAATAAGAGTGAAAATCCTAGGGCTGACGCAAAGAACTGATATAAGCCATGAACAAAGTGACCTTTAGCTAGATTATAGCCGATGATGCCCAAGGCCAGTACAGCCGCAAACAAGACGGTTGGGATTGGCGCAAGGAAGAAAGCGAGAGCAAGGCTCATCCCCACTCGTACAAATCCTTTATCATCCTTTGGAAAAGCTAGATAATTTGTAACGATACTCAATGAATAAAATAGGAAAGGCAGGGCTAGCAAGAGAGCATAACCGCCACCAAAAGCGAGGCCCGCTACAAGCAAGTATAGAATAAAGACAACTCGCTTCGCTTCATTTTCTTGGCCGACAAGAGTATCCGCAGCCTTAAAAAGAAAAACACCTGCTCCAAACAAAGCCAACCACTCAACCAAAGCAATCAGAATACTGCCTTGAAAAAGGTAGGTTAGCACATAATAGAGCAATCCCTCCGTCCCAAAATAATCTGTATACATTTGACCATTTTGATGCAAGGCCCAACCGGTATAAAGATCCTGGGTTTGTTGCGGACTGACTAAACCAAAAATATTAGGTAGGGCAACCGAAATGGCTGTGGCCACTAAACTCCAAAGCAAAATACTAAAAAAGGGAATGGGAGCTCCTTCTCGTTTCTCTGGCACTGACCAGTCTTGGTAATGAGATTCTTCTTGTTTCTCATCTATTTTCCCGTATACGTTCATTCATTTTCTCCTCTAAGTTTATCTGTTTTAGTATATCAAAATCTTACAGGAATGTCAGCTTGGGATTGATATTTGCTGAATTTCTTATCCAATAGCGCAAAGCGTTCGATTTCACGAAAACGGTGGAAGCGACTATTTCTATACTCTCTGATAAAATCATCATCTTCTAGATTAAGCATGGTTTTCTCCTTTACTTATCTATTCGTAAGAAGACAAAAAAGACCCAGCCTTGGGCTAGATCTTGGTCGATAGTTAGAGCATAGGTGCAAACAACTGGACAATTTCCTTGATTAGGCTTTGATACCAGCTGGTTTTGATAGTGTGAGGATAAATTTCTTGAGAAACTTTAAAAATCTCTTCGAAGTCCCTTTCAATATCGATGATAGACTGCGTTCTATAAAGTAAGACGGCATTTTCATAGTGGTGAAGCAAGCTCCGATAGTCAAAATTGATGGTTCCCACGGTGGCCACTTCTCCATCGACAAGCATTTGCTTGCTATGAAGGAATCCCGGACTGTACTCATAAATACGAACCCCTGCAGATAACAAGTCTGGATAAGCTCCTCGAGTAACTAACTGAATAACCTTCTTATCTGGGATACACGGTGTCACAATTCGCACATCTACCCCTCTCAGAGCTGCATTTTTGATACTTTCAGTTAGATCGTAGTCGGCGATCAGATAGGGAGTCGTGATATAGACGTAATCTGTAGCTTGATTGATAAGATTTTGGTAGACCGTTTTTCCAACTTGAGCTCTGTAGATGGGTTTTGGCCCACTACTATAGGGAATACAGAGCCCCATCCCATCTTTGGGCTGATTTTCGAGATGGTATTGGTCAAAGTCACTAATCTCTCCACGGTTGATATACCAGGCAGATAAAAAGAGTCTGGTAAAAGCTTTAACTGCCGGTCCATCCAGACGAATACCGCTATCCTTCCAATAACCAAAGCGTTCGATATGGTTGATATACTCATCAGCCAGATTGATACCACCTGTATAGGCAATTTGACCATCGATAATCATGATTTTACGGTGATCACGGTTGTTATAAGCAACAGTCAAACGTGGAATCACCTTATTAAATTTGTGGGCTTCAATCCCTCGGCCACGAAGCTGGATGGTGTAATCTCCAGGCAAGGTTGCCATACAACCAATATCATCATAGAGAAGCTTCACTTCTACTCCTTGAGCTGCCTTTTCTTCCAAAATCTCCAAAATACTATTCCACATCAAACCTTCTTCGATTATATAGTATTCGAGAAAGATAAACTTCTCAGCTTTCTTGAGATCCTCTAGCATCTGATGCCACATGCTTTCACCAGATGCAAAAAATTGTGTATCCGTTCGATCATAGACATCGGCATTCGTATCCATACTGAGGAGTGATTTGATAACTCCGTAAGCTGACTTGTCCTGCTCTTTTAACTCCAAACGGAGAGCTCTGCTATTGTCCTCTCGATCAACCATTGATTGGAGCTGCTTTAGCTGCTTCATTTCTTTTTTAGATAAACGACGCTCTCCAAACATGATATAGAGCAATGGGCCAAACACTGGCACAAAGGCTACTAACAGCCATGTTACCTTACTCTCAGGATTCATAGACCGATTGACAATCGATACAATGGTCGCTAAACTCACTAAAATGACTAGGATAATCCAGACAATTGGAGCCATTTGCCCTAGATAGAGAAATAAACCAAAGACGATAAACAACTCTGCCAACATGATGGTAATACTAAAACCATATTTGGACATGAGTAGCTGCATTTTTCTAGCTGTCATACATCCCCTTCCTTTTCTAACATTCTCCTTAACTGCTTAATAAACTACTGTTTCTACTAGTATACCTCAGTTCAGGGGTAGATGGCAACCGTTTACCTTTGCTCAAGTTCCAGTCGTTCCGTGTTTAGATGATTATTACAATTTCAGAGCCAACATATTGACCGTCATACCAGCTGCAGTCCCCATAAGGTAGACGACATCTCCCTCCTTGATAAGTCCATTCTCCAAAGAATAAGCCAAGCCAAACGGTACAGAGACTGACACCATATTTCCATAGTCAGTGACGAGATTGAGGTACTGATCCTCAGCCACACCTAGTTTTTCCATGACCAAAGGAAGAGCACGACTTGCTTGGTGAGGAATGATATAGTCCACGTCTGCCAAGGCTAGCTGTGTTTTTTCTTGAAACTCTTCAAACATGACTGGGATTTTACGAGCAGACAAGAGGAGGATTTTCTTCCCCTTCATGTCAAACATATAGTTGGTCTTCGTCGCTTCAGAGTACTCTTTTGGTTGAAAAGAAGTCAGACCTCCACGAATCTCCGTATCGTGAGCCCCTTCTGACCAAGTACGTTGGAGACTAGCAATGACCCCTTTTTCCTGATGACTTTTTTGGAAAATAAAGGCTGCTGCCCCATCACTAAAGAGTTCAAAACTTTCTTTCTGCTTGGGATTGAGCCCTAAACTACCAACCTCACTAGACACAATCAAGACACGATTGTATTCGCCCGCCTCAATCAAGTGGGACATAGTCGATAGAGCAGAAATAAAGCTGGTACAGGTCGTATTGATGTCCATTGCTGGAATTGAGAGTCCTTTTGCCACGCGCTCATGAATCAAGGCAGCCGTACAAGGGATAGGCTGAACACCAACTGCACTAGCTGATACAAGGCAATCGATATCCTTAATATCCAAATTTGCATGTTCAAGTGCACGGTGGATAGCTCCCTCTGCCAAGTCAAGTTGCGTTTCTTCATTTTCAACTACACGATAACGGGTCTGGTCTTTAAATTGAACTGTATGCTTTGGAAGGCAAATGCCATAACCTGCGATTTCTACATGTCTTTTTACTTCTGTCATTGTCTTTTTTCCTTTCATAAACGTTGGATACGTTTGAGTTTACGGCTAGTATCCCAGTGATAATCTGAAAATTGGATTTGAGGAACTATGAACTCTTTTTGCTGGGCCAAGAGTTGGAACTGTGCTAAAATTGCTGTCTCTACGTCCTCATCTCGTTGGCTTAGACAAACTTCCACTAATTTCTCGGAATGTTGCTTAACTCGGTAATCTCCTACATTCTCCACAAAGAGGATACAACGTCTGATAAAGTCTGGATAGATCGTTACCTGTCCCCCATTCTGCCCTTCAAAGTAGAAGATATCATCAGAGCGTCCTTCGACCTTGTCAATCCGTGTATAGTAGGAGCCACAGGGACAAGGCTCCGGATTTTCAACCAAGATATCATTGAGCTGGTAGCGATAAACAGGCTGACTACTTCGCTTAAAGTCCGTAATCACTGGATAAAAACGGCGGTCATCTAGATACTGCTTTTCCACAAAGATAATGTCTTCGTTGAGATGTAGATTGCCAGCTGAGCAAGTGCAGGCTAGGAAACCTTCTGTCGCCTGATAAACTTGGTCAATGATGGATAGTGAAAAGGCTTCTGCGATCCGTACCCTATCACTATCTTCCAAGATTTCCGCCACCGAAACGATTTTTTGTGGGTTAATAGCTAACTCTCCATCCTTGAGACGCTTGCTCAATTCAATCAACATCGAGGCTGGCGCCACAATAATCGTTGGTTGATAGTTGTTGAGTCGCTCGATATGCTCATCTGTATGTTTGAAAATATCAAAATACTCTAGACGAATGAGCGCTGTATTGATGGTCTGATAGAGTTCATTATCAGCTCTCAGGAAAAAGGCGATGCGGTGTCCAAAAAGCTGCCCCTTGGGCAACATCTTTGCCAAGATAGCCGCAGCCCACATACTTCGCTCTTTCTCTGTTGTGATAAAGAGCCCCCGATGTCCAGACGTCCCTGAAGACAGACCGACGGCTACTTCCCCTTTAAGTTCAGTGAAGTCACGGGTCTTCTCACTTTCAATAGCTAAGGATAAGGCTTCATCACGATCCACTCCTTGGGTGTTGAGCTCATTGAAATGTTCCATCATAAAAGCCTTGTCCATATGGTCAAAGTTGCTAGGAACCCCATTTTTAAAGTAGGGCGACTCTCGCTTTAAAAAGTCCATATAGTTAGCTAATTGCTTTTTCTGATAGTTTTCTACAGCTTCTCGAGATTTGAAATGATGAAGCCATCGAGTTTGGATAAAGGTTTTAAGAAAGGTTATTTTTTTCATGTAAGATTGACTCTATCCTTTCTACAGGATCATGGCTAACAACTACCTCGATACCGTCCTTTAAGACTTCCTCCAAAAACTCTGTCCCCCTGATATAGTCGGCCCTATTATCCTGGACCAAGGAAGGAATCAGGTGCATCTGCTTGGTATAAGGTAAGAGGTCAATTCCCCAACAGAGGTCCGCTGCAATGAGGAGATTAAGGTCTGGAAAATATAGACAGGCTTGCCCCCTAGCATGCCCGTCAACAGAGGCTACTAGGATACTGCCATCTCCAAAAAGATCACAAATCGGACGATAGGGAAAAGTTGAAACTTGCTGGTCAGCTCTGATAATGGTTATATTTTTCTCAAAAGAAGCTGGTAAAAACTCCTTGAAAATCAAGTCTTTCAACTTGGGTTTTTGGTAGACTTCATATACTTCTTTTGTCAAGATAAAGGTTGCACGAGGAAAGAAACTAGCTCCTCCCAGATGATCTGGATGTAGGTGTGATAGAAGAACATAGTTAATTTCTTCTGGTTTGATTCCCTTCGCTTCCAGCAAACGTGAAATCTGGTCCTTCTCCGTCATTTGAACGGGCGTTCCTAGCCGATAGAAACCATAGCGAAGCCGGGTCTTAATATCGTAATGATAGCCTGTGTCATAGAGGAGATAGCCCTTGTCCCTGTGTTTGATAAGAAAAACACCTGCTGGAAAGGTCATCTTTTGATTCTTAACTCCCTTAAATAGCAAACCTGTGTAGCTGGTACAGTAGCCTGCTGGGAAATAATCAATGCTTTCGATAATCTTGGACATATTGTTCAATCCCTTCCGAAATACTGATTTGAGGGCGATACCCCAAGTCTCGCTCCGCCTTGCTGATGTCCAACGTCTGACTATAACGGAGCAGATAATAGGTATAGCGTGTCATAGGCGGTTCACCTTTGAGTTTCAAGACCTTATACAGAAACTCTAAACTACTAGCAATAACTGAAAGAAGAGGAGTTGGCACTTTTCTGTATGTTATTGGATAGCCCAACCCTCTCAAGGTTTCTTCTATCAAATCCTTAAAGGCTCTTGGTTCCCCATTGGTAATATTATAAACTTCGCCACTAGCTTGAGGGGTCTCTAGTGCCAAGCGAATTGCCAGAGCGACATTTTCCACACAGGTCATATCCATGAGCTGACAACCATCCCCTATCAAGGGAATGCCAATCTTCTGACTGAGTTTGAGAACTCGGGGCAAAATACTGGTATCCCCAATCCCAAAAAGCCCACGAGGTCGTAAGATAATACTCGGAACATCGGGATAATCCTTAAACAGCTTCTCCGAAGCCAGCTTACTACGAATGTAGTTGTTCAGATTATTTTCCTGAGGCGCAGCACTTTCTTTGATAGCTAGCTGATCTCGAGGCGCAGCATAGATGCTAGGCGAGGACACATAAACCAAACGCTGAATACCAGCCTCTCGGCAAGCATCCAGAACATACTTGGTCCCTAAGACATTTGTCTGGTAGAAATCCTCCCAAGGCCCCCAAACGGTAGAAAGAGCACCCGCATGCACAACCATGTCCATCCCCTGACAAGCCCGAGCCAAGTTCTCTTGCTTGGTCAAATCCCCCTGAAAAAATGCCACAGAGGAGTTTTCTAAAGACTGACCCACCTTGCGATTGCGTCCAAAAGCGCGTACCTGATAGCCCTGCTGACTAAGCTCTTCAACAACATACTTACCTAGAAAGCCCGTAGCACCTGTTACCAATACTTTCTTCATTCTTTACTTCTCCTTGTCCCCTAAGAGCCGATGTATTTCGCTCTTCAGAATCTCTGTTGGCTGATAGATTTGAGCTGCTCGACTAAGTTTGTTTAAGTCTGGCCAGTCATCTCTAGCCAACAACTCATCAAAGGCGCGTCCAATCGCTTCCGTATCCTCTCGTTTAGCAGTCAAGGCAATCCCTGCCTCTAATCCACGAACTGCATAGTCATACTGATCATAGTCATGGGGGAGAATCAAGGCAGGCTTACCATAGATGATACACTGGTAAAAAATACCTGCACCACCATGATGAATCACATAATCCATCTGGGGAATGTATTCCTTATAGGGAAGATAGGATACCACAGAAACATTGTCCATGAGCTCTTCACATTGGAAGTCTTGTCCGCCAAACCCCAGAGTCACAAAGAAGTGGCAATCTGGATGTGCTTCTGCCAATTGTTGTGTCTGATAGAGGAGATTGTCTTTAGCCCATGCTAGCTGAGTGCCACAGGAGACAAGGACCTTCTTATACCCTGCATAAGGAGACAAATCGAGGGGATAATTTTCTGCCCTCTCAATCGAAGACCCAAAAGGTCCCACCCAAAGGTAGTGCTCTGGAAAATCACTTTTCAGCTCCAACTCTTTCATCCCAATTCCCAAGATGGAATAGGGTGAATAGATGGTTTCCTGACCTTTCTGATTGTAGGGCTTAAAATCGTAACGTTTCAAGCGTTCTCTCAATAAAAAGCTTACGATTCGTTTCCCTAAACGAGTCCCTTTTCTTCCTAGCCATTGCAGACCAGATTGGAAAGATGTTTTTGGACTGCCCATTCCTCCAAAGAAACAAGGCGGTCCATCTGTCGTTTCAATGGCAAACTGTGTCGCCATCGTGGTAATCCAGGGAATGTTCAACTGTTCCGCAACAAGTCCTCCAGAGAGGGTTATAAAGTCCGCAATCACAATATCCGGTCTATTTTCCTGCCACTCTTGCACTAATTGATCTGAAACCACATTGATCAAATCAAGACTAGCTGACAACTGTCGATAAGCAGAAAACAGGTTTAATTGACCTTCATTGTTGGCTACACGCTCAAACTCATCTACACAATTTTCTAAAATGGGAATCACCCGGAATCCCATCTCCTCTGCTACAGTTTTTCGTTGCGGCCCTGTAAATAATCGAATCTCATACAAGGGATCCTTCAACAAAGGGGCAAGTAAATTCAGTGTTGGGAAGAGATGCCCACTCAAAGGAACTACAACCACATCAATTTTGATTTTTCTCATATGTCTAGGATAGCAAATTTTTAAAAAAAGAACTACCAAAATGATAGTTCTTTCTAATACTATTTATATTTTGAGGAATAAGTCGCTTCCACTCTACTTGATTTTTAGAAGAGTTCTTTGTAGAGAGCAATAGTTTCTTCTAGAGTTGGCATGAATGGATTGCCTGGCGCACATGCATCGATCAAAGCATTCTTAGAAAGGTAGTCAAAGTCAAAGTCTTTTTCTTGGATACCGAGTTCAGTGAGTTTCTTCGGAATACCAACAGTTTCAGAAAGTTTCTCAATCTCAGCGATAGCATAGTCAGCACATTCTTGGTCTGTTTTCCCTTCCACATGGAGTCCCAAGGCCTTGGCTACATTGCGGAAAGCTTCTGGTACACGTTTGGCATTTTCACGCTCTACAACTGGGAGAAGCATGGCACAACAGACACCATGTGGCAAGTTATATACCACACCGAGTTGGTGAGCCATAGAATGAACGTAGCCCAAACCAGCGTTGTTAAAGCTCATACCACCGAGGAAGATGGCATTGACCATAGCCTCACGCGCTTCAATATCTTGGCCATTTGCCACAGCACGAGAAAGATACTCCTTGATGAGTTCAATCGCTCCGATAGAAAGTTTCTTGGTCACATTATAAGCACCTGGTGTTACCAAGGCTTCGACAGCGTGAGTAAGAGCATCCATACCTGTCGCTGCTGTCAATCCTTTCGGCTTTGAAAGCATGAGTTCTGGATCATTGACAGAGATAAGGGCAAGGCTATTCTTATCAACCATTACCATCTTGACCTTGCGCTCTTCGTCAGTAATAACATAGTTAATGGTGATTTCTGCAGAAGTTCCAGCTGTTGTATTGATCGCAACCACTGGCAATCCTTTTTTAGCAGACTTGTGGAGGCCTTCGTAGTCCTGTGGTTTGCCACCATTTGTAGCAATGATAGAGATACAACTAGCCGCATCCTGAGGAGATCCTCCCCCAAGACTGATGATGAAGTCACATCCATGCTCTTTCAGGACAGCCACTCCGTCTGTGACGTTCTTGCAAGTCGGATTTGGCTCCACATCGCTAAAGATCACATATTTGATCCCTTCACCATCTAATGGTTTTAGGACCTTAGGTAAAATATCGCTGCCTTCGATGAACTTGTCTGTCACCAAAAGAGCCTTCTTATACCCCAGTTCCTTGATATACGGGCCTACTTCATTTACAACACCTTTACCGATAAGGTTAACTGATGGAACGTAAAATGTAGCCATATGCTTTTCCTCCTGCGCCTCTGCGCTAATTGATTATTTACTATAAGTATACGACCTTATAAGAAGTTTTACAAACACTTGTAAGCGTTTTAAGTAAAAAGTTAGTAAAGAACAGCCAACCCTTTTTCAAGAAAAAAGCTCCAAAAAGATAGCTTTCATCTCATTGGAACTTTTACTTAATCATTATTGCTTAGTTAATACCACTCGGTCAGATGCCTCTCGGTCCATATCATCGATAATCAATTGATTACCATTAACCGTGTAAATTTTGACATCATCACCGATAATGACACGTTGATTTTCTGGCTCAAAGCTGACTTGCTTGATTTCCTTATCTCCATCTGGCTCGACCTCAGTCCATGTACCAGTTTTACCTGTTACAACAAGAGTGATTTGGTCATTCTCATCTTTTCCAGTATAGGTACCATCAATGTTAGTAGGTTGAGCTACAG
Organism: Streptococcus sp. 27098_8_23; assembly: GCF_041432195.1. Taxonomy (GTDB): domain Bacteria; phylum Bacillota; class Bacilli; order Lactobacillales; family Streptococcaceae; genus Streptococcus. The sequence goes on from NZ_JAPVZF010000002.1 coordinate 118,142, forward strand.
TAGTGTCCTGACTTGAGGATGCCTGTGGTTGACTAGCACTTGTCGTAGCGCTAGAAGATGATTCTTGTTGAGTAGATGATTGCTGAGCCGATTGCTGGGTAGGGGCTTGTGCCTTAGGTCCACAAGCTGCTAAAAGACTAAGAATTGCTAGGGAAGCAATAGAAAGTGTGAATGTTTTCGTTTTCATAGCGATTTCCTTTCTTTTGTGCCAATAATTTGCTGGAATCGTTTCCAGATATACCTCCTACCTACAGTATAGCAACATAAACCTATAAGGTCAACTAATCTCGTCGCTTCCTACCAAACTTGCTCGGACTTCCGAGATAAAGTAGAGGGATCCCGTCACGAAAAGCAAGTCCTGGCCATTGGCCTTATCTTCAAATTCTCTGATAAAGTCGCCATAGGAAGGAATCAAATCATAACCTACCACATCCTTTTCATCCAGAGAGCCTTGGTAGTCAAAGCCTGTTACCTTAAGTTTTACCTGAGGCAACTGCTCAGATAGATAGCCTAGCATCCCCTGATAATCCTTGCGTTTAAGTGCTCCAAAAAGGATGCGAACCTGGTAACCTTGCTGGATTTTCCCCTGGATAAACTCTACTAGACGACTTAAAGCTGGCAGATTGTGAGCCCCATCTAGGTAGATTTGCGGACGAATCCGTTCCAATCGACCTGCCCAGTGGGTCTCTTGCAAGGCCCGTCTGACAAGCACTTCTTCGACCCTTTCACCTCTTGACGCCATAAACAGAAGAAAAGTTTCCAAAGCCAAGGCGGCATTTTCTTGCTGATAAGCACCTTCCAAACTGATTTCAAGTTGTGAAAAACTAGCTAGACTACTTGAAAAATCCCCAGCTTTCAAGGTGAAGTCTCCCCCAGCTTGATAAAGTTCAACAGCTAACTCTCTTGCTCTTTTTTGACAGACAAGTTTAGCTTCTGGAGCGAGCTTAGCAATGACTGCCTTCTTGCCAGCCTTGAAAATACCAGCTTTCTGCTCGGCTATTTCCTCCAGACTATCCCCCAAGGTCTCCTGATGATCTAGCCCAATGGAGGTAATAACTGCAATCTCTCCTGTTACGACATTAGTGGTATCAAGTAGACCACCTATCCCCACTTCTAGCAGAACTAGATCCACTCCCTGCTCTTTAAAGTATAGTAAAGCAATCAGGGTCAACAACTCAAAGAAAGACAATTGGTCATGTGTTTCCAAAAGAGTTTTCTCCATCTCCTTGACTTGGTTAGCTATACGGACAAAGTCTTCATCTGCGATCGGTAGCCCATTAATACAGATTCGATCATGGATACTGATGATATGAGGAGAGGTAAAAGTACCAACTTTTTTACCATGAGCAACAAACAACTCCCTCATAAAGGCAATAGTTGACCCCTTACCGTTAGTTCCTGTTACATGGATAATGGGATAAGCCTTCTCAGGATTCCCTAGCAAATCCACTGCTCGCTGCATTCTTCCAAGTCCAGATCTAAAGTTTAAACCAATCCGACTATGGAGCCATTCTTCTACTTCAAACATACATGTCTCCTTAACAACAATCCAATCAACTAGCGCACTAAAGTTTTACTGTAAATAAAAAGCGAGGCCGGGACAACAATCCCGACCTCTTACCTGGTTAGCTAATCACTAGCTACTATGAATTTCAACGTGGGCTAAAAACATCCCCCGAACTTACTTACGGTCTTTATTTTTAGCGTAAGGGTAAAAATGTTCACTGAACAAACCAGTTCTCTCTTATTTTAAGGAACTGGGCTAAAAACGTTCCCCGAACGTTCCTGCGTTTCTCATTTCTGGCGCAGGGCTAAAAACGTTCCCCGAACGTTTTTACTCCTCCTTAAAACTATTGAAGACTTCTTCAATCATGTTCCATTCGTCTTCTGAGTCTTCTGGGATTGGTTGCAATTCGCCTTCTGTTCCATCTTCGTTTTCAATGAATGAGTAAGCTTGGATTTCAACTTCACCATTTTCATCTTCTTCTGCGTTAACTGGCACTAGAAGAACATAGTTTTTACCAAATTCTTCTTTCCCGTCGATGGTCAAAAGGATTTCAAATAAAGTTTCATTTCCTTGCTCATCTACTAGTGTAATCAATTCACGTTCTTCGTGGTCATGGTTGTGATCGTGTGACATAGTTTCTCCTCTGTCTTAAAATTTTCTATCTAAATAATTTTGCAAAATCAGCTGAGCAGCCAACTTATCAATAACTTTCTTGCGTTTGTTACGGCTGATATCTGCTTGTTCAATCAACATACGCTCCGCAGCGACCGTTGTCAAACGCTCATCCTGATAGTCTACTGGCAAACCAAAGAGTTCTTCTAGCTTGGCACCATAGGCTTGACTGGCTTCTACTCGCGGACCACTGGTATTGTTCATGTTCTTTGGCAAACCTACTACAAAGCGTTCTACCTTATAGCTGTCAACCAATTCCTTGATACGGTCAAAACCAAACTGGCCCTGATCCTCATTAATATGGATGATTTCAAGTCCCTGAGCGGTGAATCCTAGAGGATCGCTAATCGCCACCCCTACTGTTTTTGAACCGACGTCCAATCCCATAATTCTCATAGATTATAGATCGACTCCTTGTCCTTTAAGGTAGTAGCGTACCAGTTCTTCAACAATTTCATCACGCTCATACTTACGGATTTGATTTCGTGCATTGTTGTAACGAGGAACGTAGGCAGGGTCTCCACTCAGTACATAACCGACGATCTGGTTAATCGGATTGTAGCCCTTGTCGTTCAATGAAGCATAGACGTCTGTCAACGTTTCGCTAATTTCTTTCTTATTGGAATCATCCAATTTAAACCGTACAGTTTCTTCAGTAAATCCCATTCTAACACCCTCTTTCCTTAGAATAGTACTATTATAGCACATTCCCTGACGTTCTACAAATAAGTCAGTCTATTAATTTGGATTTTCTATTGTTCTGTCGCCCCATTTGCCACTCTATCTGCAATATATTGGCTAGGTTCGTTTTTTAAGAGATTTTCAAGGCCGATATTTTTTAAATATTCCAGCTGAGATGCCTTTTTGACATCCAATACTTGAAAATCATAAGTCGTTGTCGTCTGGATTTCTGTCTCGCTGAGTAGCTTTGTTTCCAGTTTGAATCCTGCTAGTTTGCGTGCCTCTTGGATGGTCTCATCCTTCTCTTCAGCTTCTAGAAGCGCTTTTTGCGTCTCCTCTAGGCCATTTTCAGAGATAAAGGTCTTGAGTTCATCCCCGACAGGTCGTTTTTGCTGGATGGTCAAGGTCAAAAACTGATTACCTTTATAGGTAATGGTTTGAATCTGTTGCGTTCCATTTTCTGACTTCGGCATCAACAAGGTCTTGGTGACAACCGTATTCTTTTCGGCATTGTCCAAAACGGGAAGGTTTGATTGGAGAGGTTCAGATGCTGTTGTAGAAGCAGCAGGGGTTTCCTTTTTTTGCCCACATCCCGCAAGCAAAAAGAGGAGAGCAAAACTAGCAATTAGTAACTTTTTCATAATTCCTCACTTGATTTTAAAACAAAAGAGCAAACAAGGCCAGGAGTCACTCCCAGCCTTGATGTTTTATAGAGCTGCACGTAGACGTGCTTCTGCATTTTCTACATTACGGACAGAGCGTGGCAAGAAGGCACGGATATCATCTTCTTTATAGCCGACTTGCAGGCGCTTCTCATCAACGAGAATCGGACTCTTTAAGATCCGTGGTGTTTCCATGATTAAGTTGAGCACTTCATTGACACTCAAATCCTCGATGTCAACTCCAAGTGCCTTAGCGTAGCGGTTTTTTGACGAAACGATACTGGCAATTCCATTATCTGTTTTCGTGAGAATATCTAATAACTCTTCTCTTGTAATTCCTTCTTTACCGAGATTTTGTTCTTTATAACTTAACTGGTGGGCATTGAGCCAGGTTTTCGCTTTTTTACAGCTAGTACAACTTGAGACTGTATAAATTTTGATCATGTACCTACCCCTTTCGCTACATGTTACTATCAGTTTAGTCTATTATACCATAAAAAACATCCGACTTGCGACCTATTTTTTAAAAAAATTAACTTTTTTCGCGATTTTCGTACTTTTTTCTTGACAAAATCAATTTATAACCAACTTTTAAATTTTTTGATATACAATCGTTTTACAACTGTAACACTTATCATATAGAGAACGATAATCAAAAGCAAAAAGAGGAAATAAATTGGTTCCAAAGGGGTTAAATGAAGCAGGCTAGCAATTGAAGAGTAGGGAAGGAAGGTCACAAAACTAGCTGCTAGCAAGGTTGTTCCAAGAACAAACCATGATGGACGACTTTGTAAGAAAGGAAGTTTTGCTGAACGAAGCATATGGATAACCATGGTTTGGGACCACATGGATTCAATGAACCAACCTGTCTGGAACAAGATGATAAAGCCCGTTGCAGCCTCTGCTCCGTGAGCATAGGCTTGGCCTGTCGCCATTGGGACAATGACAAAATAGAGTAAGATAAAGGTCAAAATATCAAAGGCAGAAGAAATCGGACCCATCCAAATCATAAAACGAGTAATAGACTTAGCTTCCCACTTATGAGGATGTTTCAAAAAGTCTTCATCCACATTATCAAATGGCAAGGCAATGCAAGAAAGATCGTAGACGAGGTTTAAGACAATCAAGTGAATCGGAGCCATAGGAAGGAAAGGTAAAAAGATACCAGACACTAACAGGGAGAAAATGTTCCCGAAATTAGAGCTGACCGTCATCTTGATATATTTGGTCATATTAGCGTAGACCTTACGTCCTTCAACCAGCCCTTTTTCAAGCACCATCAAATCCTTATCTAACAAAATGACATCAGCCGTTTCTTTGGCAATATCTACTGCTGTATCAACAGAAATCCCCACATCTGCCACTTTCATAGAAGGGGCATCATTGATTCCATCTCCCATATAACCGACACAATGTCCATTAGATTTGATTTGCAAAATGATTCGTGCTTTTTGATCCGGAGAGAGTTTGGCAAAGACGGTCACATGTTCGACTGCTTGAGCCAACTCTTCGTCCGTCATGGCGTCAATATCAGAACCCAACAAGATTTGATCAACGTCTAGACCAACTTTTTCGCAAACTGCTTGGGTTACCTTCTCATTGTCCCCCGTCAAGATTTTCGTTTGAACACCGTGTTCTAACAAAGCTTGGATAGCAGGTGCTGCTGATGGTTTTGGTGGATCTAGAAAGGCAAGATATCCTGTTAGAATCATCTCTTTTTCATCTTCAACTGAGTAAGCAAAACCTTCTTTTAGGCCTGTTTTATAGGCGACTCCTAAGACTCGCAATCCCTGTTGATTGAGTTGGTCTACTTCTTTTAAGATCTCCACTCGGATATCATCCGTCAGAGGGCTAATCTGACCTTGATATTCCACCTGGGTTGAAATCGCAAGCATTTCCTCTAGAGCACCCTTGGTTACCAAACTAACAACTTCGTTCTCATCCTTGACGATGACACTCATCCGCCTGCGTTCAAAATCAAAAGGTAATTCATCTATTTTTTGGAAGCTAGTATCCAAATTTTGTAGAATAGCGTGTTCTTTAGCTTCTTTTTCAGTTCTACTGATAATAGCACGGTCCATCAAGTTTTTCAATCCCGTTTGAAAATAGGAATTGAGGTAGGCTCGTCTCAACACAGACAAATCCAAATCTCCATGTATATCCAAAGGATATTCAAGGACAATTTCGTCTTGGGTAAGGGTTCCTGTTTTATCAGTGCATAGGATATCAATAGCACCTAGGTCTTGTATGGCATTGAGTTTTTTGATGACGACTTTTTCCTTGGCCATGATAATGGAGCCTTTTGCTAGACTAGCCGTGATAATCATGGGAAGCATCTCAGGTGTGAGCCCGACACCCACACTCAGTGCAAACACACCTGCTTCCAGCCAGTCGCCATCTGTCAAGCCATTGGAGAGAAAGACGATGGGAACCATGACTAACATCAAACGGATTAAGAGCCAAGAGATGCTGTTCATCTCCCGTTCAAAAGAGGTCGGTTCGTCATAGGTATTAAGAGTCTGCTCGATTTCTCCCATCATGGTGTCATCACCGACCGCTAGAATCAAAGCCTTGGCACTTCCTGATATCACGTTGGTTCCCATAAAGGCGAGCGCTTCTGCTTCTAGTAGACTATCAAAGTTTGACTGACTCATTTTTGACAAGGCCAGTTTTTCAACCGAGTCACTTTCACCTGTCAAACCAGACTGTTGGACAAAGAAATCGCGTGATTCAATTAAAATGAGGTCTGCTGGAATCATGTCCCCAGCACTTAATTTTACTATATCTCCAACGACCAAATCTTCAATTGCGACCTCTAAACTCTGGCCTTCACGAATGACTGTGGCTGTATTCACAATCATTTTTGATAGATTGGTCGCAGCCTTGTCGCTCCGTAATTCTTGGACAAAGCGTATGCCACCAGAGATTAGAACGAGAACAACGATGATGATAGAGGTCGTCGGATCTTCTTGTCCAGGCTTCGCCAACCAGACATTGGTCACCATGGAAATCATAGCGATGACAAGAAGGATGATTGTAAATGGATTGATAATGGATTCGTAAATCTTTTTGAGGATACTGTCTTCTTGACCCTTGGTGATGGTGTTTTCGCCATATAGGTCACGATTTTTCTCCACCTGCTCCTCAGTCAAGCCTGTTAGACTTGTCTTATAAAAAGATAGAGTTTCGTTTAAGGGTGTGTGAATAGCTGTTGCTAATCTTTCTTTTGTAGTTTTCATTGGTTTCTCCTATCTGTATGAATGATGTATTTCATACACAGAGACCAATCACTTTATAAGGGCAGAACGACACAAATCAGCGATTGGCTGTGTATGTGCGGTTCTGGATGATCGTCAATTTGCATCGTTTGTCTCCTTTCTTTTTCTTAAAACAGCAGAAAATCCTACCATAAAAATGGCAGGATTAAAAAACTAATTATCTGTTTTTCGTTCAAGCTTTAACTCCATAGGGCAATGAAATGAGCTTAGTCTTGGCCTTCGCGACCAGGACTGTTGACCAACGAGTAGTGTCTCCACTGCTTTGCGGTAGTCATCCGTATCCCTATGGTAGCCTCACCTACCGTTTTCGTCTATCAGTATAAACCTTTAAAATATAAAAGTCAATGATTTATCATAATTTTCTTAAATAACAATTAATTCCTTCGGCGCTAGAGTCAACAATTCGCAACCGTTATCTGTAATTAAGATATCGTCTTCAATACGAACGCCGTATTTACCTTCAATATAGATACCCGGTTCATCAGTCAAGACCATACCTGCTTGAATGCTCTCGGTAGAAGTTTGACTAAAGTAGGGTTCCTCATGGATATCCAGTCCGATACCATGGCCAATACCGTGAGTAAAGTAGTCGCCATAGCCTGCCTCGATGATAATATCACGAGGAATTTTGTCAAAGTCACGGAAACCTAATCCTGCCTTAGCTTGATCAATCAGAGCTTGGTTGGCTTTCAGGACAGTATTGTAAATTTCTGCCTGCTCGTCACTGACATGACCGAGGTAGATGGTCCGTGTCATATCACTGACATAGTGGTCGTAGAGACAGCCGAAGTCCATGGTAATGGCTTCTCCCGCTTCAACCGGTTTGTGCATTGGATGAGCATGGGGCTTAGAAGAGTTGATGCCACTTGCTAAAATGGTATCAAAAGACAAGCCTGCTGCTCCCAACTCACGCATGCGGAAATCAAGGAAGTTGGCAATTTCGATCTCAGTTTTTCCTGGTTTGATAAAGTCAAGCGCATCACGGAAAGCTTGGTCTGAGATAGAACATGCCTTACGAATAGTCGCAATCTCCGCTTCATCTTTAATCATCCGAAGCGCTTCAACAAACTGAGTCTGCGGAAGCAAGTCGATTCCTGCAAAGGCTGTCTGCATACGGTGGTAATAAGAGACCGAAATCTCGTCCTCAAAACCAATGCGAGACAAGCCCATATCCTTAACAATGCCTGCAATAACAGCCAATTCATCGCGGTCAGCCACAATCTCAAAACCTGTCACTTCTTGCTTAGCTGCAATGATATAACGAGAGTCTGTCACCAAAATCTGACGGTCACGGCTGATAAAGACTGTTCCATTTGAACCCCAAAAACCAGTCAAATAATAGACGTTTTTAAGGTTGTTGATGATGATACCATCTAGTTCTTTTTCTTGCATTTTAGCGAGAAATGCTTGCACACGTTTATTCATGATGTAACTTTCCTTTCAAATAGTGTCCTGTGTAGCTGGCTTCATTGGCCGCTATTTCTTCTGGGGTTCCTGTTGCAATGATGGTTCCACCACCGACACCGCCCTCAGGTCCCAAATCGATAATATGGTCTGCCGTCTTGATAACATCTAGATTGTGCTCGATGACGAGGACAGTATTGCCATCGTCTACAAAGCGAGCCAAGACTTTAAGCAAGCGAGCGATATCCTCGGTATGAAGTCCTGTCGTCGGCTCATCCAGAATATAGAAAGATTTCCCTGTCGAGCGTTTGTGGAGTTCACTAGCCAACTTCATACGCTGGGCTTCTCCCCCAGAAAGGGTGGTAGCCGGTTGCCCTAGCGTTACATAGCCCAGTCCCACATCCTTGATGGTCTGGAGTTTGCGTTGAATCTTGGGAATATGTTGGAAGAATTCCACCGCATCGTTGACGGTCATGTCCAAGACCTGCGAGATATTTTTTTCCTTATAGTGGACTTCTAGGGTTTCACTGTTGTAGCGAGTCCCGTGGCAGACTTCACAAGCCACGTAAACATCTGGCAAGAAGTGCATCTCGATCTTGATAATCCCGTCACCTGAGCAGGCTTCGCAACGACCACCCTTGACGTTGAAACTGAAACGGCCCTTCTTGTAGCCTCGAATCTTAGCTTCGTTTGTCTGGGCAAAGAGGTCACGTATATCGTCAAAAACTCCCGTATAGGTAGCTGGGTTGGACCTCGGCGTTCGTCCAATGGGGCTCTGGTCAATATCGATCAAGCGGTCTACATGCTCAATCCCTGTGATGGTCTTGAATTTACCAGGCTTGTCTGAATTGCGGTTGAGCTTCTGCGCAATAGCTTTTTTGAGGATGCTGTTGATCAAGGTCGATTTCCCTGAACCTGACACCCCTGTCACCGCGATGAATTTCCCTAATGGGAAGCGAGCAGTGATATTTTGCAAGTTGTTCTCACGCGCACCTGTCACTTCGATAAAGCGACCATTTCCGGCACGGCGCTCTTCTGGTACTGGAATGGCACGTTTCCCTGACAAGTACTGGCCTGTAATAGACTTACTATTACGGGCCACCTGCTTGGGTGTTCCTGCAGCAACAATCTCGCCACCAAAAACACCGGCACCTGGACCAACGTCAATCAGATAATCCGCCTCGCGCATGGTATCTTCGTCGTGTTCCACCACGATGAGAGTATTGCCCAAGTCACGCATCTTTTTCAGACTAGCAATCAGGCGGTCATTATCCCTCTGGTGAAGACCAATCGACGGCTCATCCAGGATATAAAGGACACCTGATAAATTGGACCCAATCTGGGTTGCCAAGCGAATACGCTGACTCTCTCCACCTGATAGGGTTCCTGCCGAACGAGATAGGGTCAGATAGTTGAGCCCAACGTTATTGAGGAAGGTCAAACGATCCTTGATTTCCTTGAGAATGGGACGAGCGATGATGGCTTCATTTTCAGACAAGGTCAGCTGGCTCACCAACTTCAAATGGTCTGCGATAGACAGGTCTGAAATCTCTCCGATATGAGGTCCTTCTTCTCCACCCACACGAACAGACAAGGCCTGGTCATTGAGACGGTAGCCATGACAAGTTCCGCAGGTTAGCTCATTCATGTAGAGGCGCATCTGGGTGCGAGTATAATCGCTATTAGTTTCATGGTAGCGACGTTTGATATTATTAACAACTCCCTCAAAAGGAATATCGATATCGCGCACGCCACCAAATTCATTTTCATAGTGGAAATGGAATTCCTTGCCATCAGACCCGTAGAGAATCAAGTTCTTATCTTCTTCTGACAAGTCCTCAAAGGGCTTATCCATATCCACTCCAAAGGCTGTCATGGCCTGCTCTAGCATGTTGGGATAGTAGTTGGATGAGATGGGATTCCAAGGCGCAAGTGCTCCCTCACGTAAGGTTTTGCTGGCATCTGGCACCACTAGGTCGATATCCACCTCCAGCTTGATTCCCAAACCATCACACTCACTACAAGAACCAAAAGGTGCATTGAAAGAGAAGAGACGAGGCTCCAACTCGGGTACGGTAAAGCCACAGACCGGACAGGCATAGTGCTCAGAGAAGAGTAACTCAGAATCGTCCATAGTGTCGATAATGACATATCCTTCTGCGATACGAAGGGCCGCCTCAACGGAGTCAAAGAGACGGCTTCGAATACCCTCCTTGATGACAATACGGTCGACTACAACATCGATATCATGTTGCTTACTCTTAGACAGCTCTGGAACTTCGGTAACATCATAGACCTCCCCATCCACACGAACACGAACATAGCCGTCTTTCTGAACCTTTTCAATGATGCTCTTGTGTTGTCCTTTTTTCTTACGAATGACAGGGGCCAAAATCTGCAAGCGTTGGCGTTCTGGCAACTCTAAAACCTTATCAACGATTTGCTCAACAGAAGAAGCCTTGATAGCTCCGTGCCCGTTAATACAGTAAGGCGTCCCCACACGTGCGTAAAGGAGACGCAGATAATCATTAATTTCAGTCGTCGTTCCCACGGTCGAGCGTGGATTTTTGCTGGTAGTTTTCTGGTCGATGGAAATAGCTGGGCTGAGGCCATCAATGGCATCTACATCTGGTTTTTCCATATTGCCCAAGAACTGACGAGCGTAGGCTGACAAGCTCTCTACATAGCGGCGTTGCCCCTCAGCATAGAGGGTATCAAAAGCTAGACTGGATTTCCCAGAACCTGACAAGCCCGTTACGACAACCAGCTTGTCTCTAGGAATCTCCACATCGATATTTTTTAAGTTATGGGCACGAGCCCCATGAATGACAATTTTATCTTGCATCTTTGTTCTTTCTAGTCCATTATTGCTTTCCATTATACCAAAAAATGTGAAATTCTATTACCCAAAAAGCTGTTTTTATAGTATAATAGTACGGTGCAAAAAATGAATCACTGAAATAGTAGGAAAGGATAGGGGATATGAAACAAGTTTTTCTCTCAACAACAACTGAATTTAAAGAGATCGACACGCTTGAACCGGGTACTTGGATCAACCTCGTCAATCCTACACAAAATGAATCGTTGGAAATCGCTAACGCCTTCGACATTGACATTGCCGACCTTCGAGCACCACTCGATGCGGAAGAAATGTCCCGTATTACCATCGAAGATGAGTACACTTTGATTATCGTGGACGTTCCCATCACAGAAGAAAGAAACAATCGTACCTACTACGTTACGATTCCGCTGGGGATTATCATCACAGAGGAAACCATTATCACCACCTGCTTGGAATCCCTCCCCGTTCTCGATGTCTTTATCAACCGTAGACTGCGCAACTTTTACACCTTCATGCGTTCACGCTTTATCTTCCAGATTCTCTACCGCAACGCAGAGCTTTACCTTACAGCCCTTCGTTCGATCGACCGTAAGAGTGAACAAATCGAAAGTCAACTTCACAAGTCTACTCGAAACGAAGAGCTGATCGAGCTCATGGAATTGGAAAAGACCATCGTCTATTTCAAGGCCTCACTTAAGACGAACGAGCGCGTGATTAAGAAATTGACTAGCGCAACTAGCAATATCAAGAAATACCTAGAAGACGAAGACCTACTCGAAGACACTCTGATTGAAACCCAACAGGCCATCGAGATGGCAGATATCTATGGAAATGTCCTTCACTCTATGACAGAGACCTTTGCCTCTATCATTTCCAACAACCAGAACAACATTATGAAAACTCTGGCTCTCGTGACCATTGTCATGTCTGTCCCAACCATGATCTTCTCAGCCTACGGGATGAACTTCAAGGATAATGAAATCCCTCTGAACGGTGAGCCTCACGCCTTCTGGTTAATCGTCTTTATCGCCTTTGCTATGAGTGTTTCGCTCACTCTCTATCTCATCCATAAAAAATGGTTCTAAGAGGAATCCCTATGTCTCAGATTGATCTACAAAAATTAACTAAGAAAAACCAAGAGTTTATCCATATTGCTACCCAGCAATTTATCAAAGATGGCAAAACAGATGCTGAAATCAAGGCTGTCTTTGAGGAAGTCATTCCTAAAATCCTTGAAGAGCAAGCCAAAGGAACGACAGCGCGTTCCCTCTACGGGGCTCCAACCCACTGGGCTCACAGCTTCACTGTCAAGGAGCAATATGAAAAAGAGCATCCAAAAGAAAATGACGATCCAAAACTCATGATTATGGACTCAGCCCTTTTTATCACCAGTCTCTTTGCATTGGTTAGCGCTCTAACTACCTTCTTCTCTACAGATCAGGCTATTGGTTATGGGTTGATTACCCTCTTGTTGGTTGGGCTTGTTGGAGGGGTGGCCTTCTACTTGATGTACTACTTTGTCTACCAGTATTATGGACCCGACACAGATCGTAGCCAGCGCCCTCCTTTCTGGAAATCAATCCTCGTCATCCTCGCTGCTATGCTTCTCTGGTTGGCTGTCTTCTTCGCAACAAGCTTCCTTCCAGCAGCTCTCAATCCAATCCTTGCTCCACTGCCTTTGGCTGTCCTAGGAGCAGCCCTTCTCGCTCTTCGCTTCTATCTCAAGAAACGCTTCAATATCCGAAGCGCAAGCGCGGGCCCATCACGTTATTAAGAAAAGTGAAAAGCTATGGCATATAGTCAATCTTTAGCTCAGCAGATTCGAAAAATCCTAGCACTCAAACTTCCTCCCCAAATTTTTGAAGAAGAGCTAGAAGAAAAGAAACTGTTTGGTGGCCTGGCCTTTATGATTCGTGGGAAAATGGTTCTTACAGTCAGTTCCAGAAAGAACGAGCTGGTTATGGTGAGAATAGGCAAAGAAACGGAAAAGCAAGTTCTACCCCGAACAGGAGCCCATACTACATTGATGAGAGGGCGACCTTATCATGGCTATATAGACCTAGATATCGAAGGTCAAAAAGAACTGCCTTACTGGATTGATTTAGCCCTCTCCTATAATCAAGAGTTGACCAAGTAACTCATATCTAGTGAGATTAGAGATTAGAAAAACGAAAAGCAACTGCTCCGGCGGTTGCTTTTTTTCTTGCTTTCTTGATATCCAATAGAACTTCTGACTCTAATCTCTATCGTTTTCTCTCATCTTTTATGATAAAATAGGAACAATCAATTTCTAGGAGGATGAGATATGGTTTCTACTATTGGTATCGTGAGCTTGTCTAGTGGCATTATCGGAGAGGACTTTGTCAAACACGAAGTGGACCTAGGTGTCCAACGTCTCAAGGATCTGGGACTCAATCCTATCTTTTTGCCCCATTCGCTAAAAGGTTTAGACTTTATCAAGGACCATCCTGAGGCGCGTGCAGAGGATTTGATGCAGGCCTTTTCGGACGATAGAATCGACATGATCCTCTGCGCCATCGGTGGAGATGATACCTATCGCTTGCTACCTTATCTTTTTGAAAATAACCAACTCCAAAAGGTTATTAAACCAAAGATTTTTCTTGGCTTCTCGGATACAACCATGAACCACCTTATGTTGCATAAACTAGGAATCAAGACTTTTTACGGCCAATCATTTCTAGCAGACATTTGTGAGTTAGACAAAGAAATGTTGCCATATAGCCTCCACTACTTCAAAGAATTGATTGAGACGGGAAGAATCTCAGAGATTCGACCTAGTGACGTTTGGTATGAGGAAAGAACTGACTTCAGTCCCAAAGCTTTGGGAACACCTCGTGTCAGCCATGTAAATACTGGTTTTGACTTGTTACAAGGCAATGCTCAGTTTGAGGGAGAAATCCTCGGTGGTTGTCTTGAGTCTCTCTATGATATCTTTGACAACTCTCGATACGCAGACAGCACGGAGCTCTGCCAAAAGTACAAACTCTTCCCTGACTTAACCGACTGGGAAGGAAAAATCCTCTTGCTAGAAACAAGCCAAGAAAAGCCTGAGCCGGAAAACTTCAAACAGATGGTGCAGACTTTGAAAGAAACTGGGGTATTTGAGGTCATCAGCGGACTCTTGGTCGGAAAGCCAATGGATGAAACCTTCTATGACGACTATAAGGAAGCACTATTGGATATCATTGATAACAATATCCCGATTGTCTATAATCTAAATGTCGGCCACGCAACGCCAAGAGCCATTGTTCCCTTTGGCGTCCATGCCTATGTAGATGCACAGGAGCAAGTCATTCGCTTTGACTATAACAAAAAATAAACAATTTCTCCATTTTTGTGCTTTGGTATTGATTTTCGTTACAATTTGTGTCTGAATTTATTGCATTTTGCTTATTTTTATGATATCTTTTTGAAGGAGGTATATATGACTAAACAAAAAATAAATCAAATTGTCGGTTCAATCGGGGCCTTTATCGGGATTATTGTATTTATCGCCTACATCCCACAAATTTTTGCCAATTTACAAGGCAACAAAGCTCAACCATTCCAGCCTTTATCCGCAGCAGTATCTTGTTTAATTTGGGTTATTTACGGATGGACAAAAGAACCTAAGAAGGATTGGATACTAATTATTCCAAACTCAGCTGGCGTTGTCTTAGGTGGACTGACATTTCTCACTGCACTATAAAAATTACTAGCATATAATCAAAAAGCTGAGAGGAGATTCTCAGCTTTTTCTCTTGTATAACTACTAAAACGTCACATACTACTGATAACTAAAATAATCAAGGGAAGGCTATTGCCTAACATATGAACAACTAGAGGATAATAAATATTCTCTTTTTCTTTCACATAGATGATAGAAAAGGCAATGCCTCCACCTAGATAACCGACTGCACTGACCCACTCTGATAAAGCCAAACTGTGCATATGAGTCAGAGCAAAAACAAGTCCTACCAGAAGAATGCTTAGCCAACTTGACAGACGTTTCTGCAAGTGATGTAACAAGAGCTGACGGAAAAAGAGTTCTTCCACAAAAGGTCCTATGATACAGGCGAAAACTGCTATCAGTATTGGTTGTTCTTGAAAGGTACTTTGAATATTCGACTGGTTTAGACCTTGTCCGACTAGCCCAAAAAACTGCTTCAACATCTCTGATACAAATTCAAAGACAAAAGTCATCAGAAAGAGAAAGAGCCATCCTGTTAAGACGCAAAAGAAGAATTTCCTTTTAGTCTTTCTAATCTCATCCCATTGTTTGATCAATCGATCCTTAAACAAGAAAGAGCCATATAGAGCTAGTACTACATAAACTAGATAATTTGCAATAGCAGATGGCATCAAGAAAGCCAGCAATTTAACTCCATCAAATACAAAGAGAACTGTATAGAGAATCGCAAAAATCAGAATTCCCTTATTTTTGTTAGACATCATTTAATTCCCCTTCCACTCACAATCATTCTCGTGGTCATCAACTAACCCTGCAGCTTGTAGAAATGACAAGACTGCAACGGGACCTGTGAACTTGAAGCCTCGTTTTTTGAGATCTTGAGATAACTTTTCAGACAAGGCTGTTTTAGCAGGTGCTAGGTGATAGTCAGGAACATCATTCACGATCGTTTTTCCCTCAACAAAAGACCAGAGATAGGCATCAAAGGAGCCATATGCTTCCTGAACTTGTAAAAATGCTTGGGCATTGGCACGCGTAGCAAAAATCTTGGCACGATTTCGGATGATGGCTGGATTGTCTAACAAGGCTTCCAACTGCGCATCCGTCATCTGAGCAATTTTCTGGGCATCATAAAAATGAAAGACTTCTCGGAATCCTTTTCGCTTATTTAGAACTGTTTCCCAAGATAGGCCCGACTGGTATGTCTCCAAACAAAGCAACTCAAAAAGGGCGCGGTCATCATGAAGAGCATGTCCCCACTCTTCGTCATGATAGGCTACATATAAGGGGTTATTCATTTTAACCCAACCACAGCGTTTCGGCATCTTATTCTCCTATTTGACCAACATCTTGAGGGCAGACTTGATATAGTTCTCTGCTGTATCTGTCGTTCCTTCAAAGAATTTCTTGATTTTCTTAAGTTCAGTCGCCTTGTAGCCCAGTGCCAGCATGGCCTCCATAGCTTCTTCCAGTTCTTGGTTTTTAGCGCTAGCTTGCACTGCCACCTTGGCAGGAAGGTCATCTCCTGCAACTACTACCTTGCCTTCCAAGTCCAGCACCATCTGCTGGGCTGTTTTCTTACCAATCTTAGGAAACTTGGTCAGGTAGGTGATGTTTTTCTGCTCAATGGCTTGCACTAAGCCGGCATTATCATCAGCCGCAATAATAGCCAGAGCAGACACTGGGCCAATACCTGAGACTGAAATCAAGCTGAGAAAAAGTTGCTTCTCCTCCTCGGTCGCAAAGCCGTACAGAAGCTCCGCGTCTTCTCTCACCACCTGGTGCACATAGACCTTGGTTTCCTGATGAAGATGCCCTGAATAAGCATAGGGATTGGCTACATGCAAGATATAGCCGATAGAGTTGACTTCCAATACGATGTACTTGGCTGTAATTTTACTGATGATTCCTTTAAAATATTCGTACATTATTTTCACTTTCTATAATTGATTTGCAATTCCGTGTAAATGCGCTGCTCTGATGATAAGAAGCAGCCCAAGTACTGCACACACAATAAAAACGAGCCAAACACCTACAGCACCTGTTGCAGCGCTGATAGAAATCATCGCCCCCGCTAAAATAGACGCTAAAGGCTGCGCCATATTAAGGAAACCTGAGTAGGTTCCGAGCTTATTCTCATTCATCATTTCCGCCCGCAAAACTTGGCTTGGCGGCATGCAGATGAGTTCCCCCATAGTATAGAGAATGGCTAGCAAAAACAGAGCCCAGAAACTCCTGAAGACAATGGTGAAAAGCATACCCAAGTCAAAGATAATACTTCCCAATAAAAACTGCGGTATGATCTTCATTTCCTTGGTCAAACGATTGGCAGTCGTTATGAAGCAAACAATAATCAGGGTATTGATAAAAACCATGATACTGAGCATCTTAGCTCCTGAAATATGAATACCGAAAACACTACTCGCGATGAATGACTCTTTCAAATGAACGGGTATATAATTGTCAATTTGCAACCAGATAACACCATTAAATACAGTCCCTAACGTATAAAGTAGGAAAATTTTGTCCTGAAAAACAGAAACATAATTTTTCACAGTTGCCAAAGGACTGCTACCATGCTCAAAGACCAGATTAGCTGGCTTGCTTTCTGAAAAATATTTCCAAGCGAGGAAAAAATTCAAGAAGCTAATCACCGTCAAAACCAGAAGTAGCTCAAAAAAATGGTGGTCGTAAAAGAAACCTGCAAGCCCTGCTCCTAACATAACGGATACATTGACAAACCAATAACTAATCGTATAAACGAAACGGCGATTTTGCTCGTCGGTCAAATCAATAATCATCGCATCAATAGCCGGCCAAGAGAAAGTTCCTGCGGTCTCTGCCAGCAACATTCCGACAAAAGTCAAAAAGGGAAAAATATGATTAGGCATATTTGCCAGCAGCACAAGAAAGTAGCCACTAGCAAGACCAAAGTTTCCCCAGTCAATGACTTTCTTACGTCCCCAAAGATCCGCCAAATGTCCACCATACAGTCCAGCTAAAAAACCAATGAGTTTGGTTGTGATCATCAATAACCCCGCCCAAAAGGCTCCAAAATATTGAACATAGTACATGGCCATAAAAGGAGTAATGGCACTCTCTAAAATCCGTGCTACAAAGCTCATCCATTCCCGCATTTGAATTTGCTTGGGGAGGGCAAAAAATTCTTTCATCTTTCATTCCTTTTTCATAATTTCTTCGCTTTTTCTTACCTAGTATATCATATTTCCCCGAGACAGACTGCAACAAAAGGTGCACCCTCTGGTTGACAAATAGTACAGGAGATTGTATTCTCATTATAAGTAAAAATTGTTAGGATAAAAGTAGAAAAAGGAGGATAGAATGATGAAACTCGCAGAAAAACTATTTGAGCTCAGAAAGGAAAAAGGTTGGTCCCAAGAGAAGCTTGCAGAACAAATCGATGTTTCTCGGCAGAGTATCTCCAAATGGGAGTCTGGACAAGTCCTTCCCGAAATCGAAAAAATTATTGAATTAAGCAAGATTTTTCAAGTGACAACTGACTATCTACTACTGGATGAAAACTCTGAAAAAGGTTCCTCGGAAGTGATCTTGGAGGAAGACAAGGACAAATACTATAAAGAGGTTAAATCCTATGGTCTCTGGCAGGTGATTTATGTCTTTGTATTGGCTCTGACTATCTATCTCTTTTTAGCTGGTTCTAGTTTCCCAGCCGAATTCACCGCTTGGATCTGGCTGACCTTCGTTCTCTTAATCGCTTCTGCTGTCGCTATCAATAAGGCTCTCAAAACCAAACAACGTTATCTTGATAAGGTCATTGGTCTTGAGACTCCTTCAGACAATGACGACTCTACAAAGCCTTGAATCAATTGAATCATATTTCTCATTACTTTTATAGGACTGGTCTTGTCAAGCAAGTGTAAACCTCATGTCAAGTTGCCCATGTCCAATCAAGTTCCCACCTTAGAAAAACTAAAAAGCCTTGTTCTAAAAGAACAAAGGCTTTTTGTGTTCTTAATATTTTCCCAACTCTCGTAGGCTGGTATGATTCTCCTGAATGCGTCGGAACATCTTTTCCATATCCGACTTAGTGAAATGCACCAAAACAGGACGGCCATGGGGACAGTTATATGGGTTGTCGCATTGAGAGAGCTGATAAAGGAGTTGTCTGGCTGAATGGTCATCGATACGATGGTTGGCCTTGATAGACCGTTTGCAGGACATCATAATAGCCAACTCTGCTCGGTATTTCTTAATCGAAACTTCCTTTGTCAAGAGCAGCATGTCACACATTTCATAGATACCTGACTCAATCTCTTCTTCTGCCATCCAAATAGGATGTTCACGCAGGATGAATTGATTTTCTCCGTACTCTGCTAGAAAGACGCCTACTTCCTCTAAAAGTGCCATTCTTTCCTTGAGACGAAGAGCATCATCCGCAGGAAATTCAAAGATGTAGGGCACTAGGAGTTGCTGCTGGCTCTGGTCAACATTGCCGATGCTTTCACGGTATTCCTCGTACTTAACTCGTTCCTGCGCCGCATGTTGGTCTATGATGTAGAGTCCATCTCGCCCTTGGGCAAAGAGATAAGTCCCGTGCATTTGTCCGAAAAACTCCAACTCTGGGAAGCTGGATGCTTCTTCTCGCTCCAGCTTGTCATAAGCCTTATCGAGACTAGCTAGGTCTAACTCTGGATGATCTAATTGGCCATAGTTAGCAGGCTTTCTCTCTGCAAAATGCAGTTTTGCTGGCTTAGTCAATTGGTCCAAAGTTTCTTTAGCAAACAGGGTTAGATCCCTACCTTCCTCAGTTAATTCAACCTGATGATCAGCCACCTCAGCTTGACTAGGTCTAATTTCCTCTGTTTTTTCATAGTAGAGCGTATTTTCTTTGAGTGGGAGAGTAGTTTGCTCCACCTTTTGACGATTACGCACGGTCGACTTGGCAAGATTTTCCAAGGCATCAGGAATCAAGGCTTGTTCCTTGAGACTATTTGAAATAGCCTCTGAAAGCAGCGCCATTAGCTCTCTTTCCATGGAAATTCGCACTTCTTGTTTGGTTGGATGCACATTGACATCAGCTAGATAGGGGTCGATATGGATGTGAATGACAGCCAGTGGAAAACGCCCTACCATGAGCTTGCTTCCATAACCGTCAAGAATAGCACGGTTGAGCAGAAAGTTCTTGATATAACGCCCATTAATGAAGAGACTGATATAGTTACGGTTTGCTCGGGTTAACTCAGGCAGAGACACAAAACCTGTAATTTCGAAATCTAAGTCAGAGTTCTCAATTTCAATCATCTTCTTGGCACTTGCCAAACCATAAATTCCTGCGATTGCTTGTCGCAGTTGACCAGTCCCTGCTGTCCGCGTCATTTCCTTTCCATCACTGATTAAACTAAAAGAAATCTCAGGATGAGCCAAGCCCAGACGGTTGACAATATCAATGATATGAGACAACTCCGCTTGCTGGCTCTTCATATACTTGAGACGTGCAGGTGTGTTGAAAAAGAGGTCCTCCACACAAACTTTGGTCCCCACAGGACTAGTCGCTGGGATGACTTCCTCAACTTCACCCCCACGCGCAACGAGCTTGGTCCCATGACTCGCACCATCCACCGCCGTCAACAGAGTCAGCACACTAACAGAAGCGATAGAAGGCAGGGCTTCACCTCGAAAGCCGAGCGTCCGAATCCGAAAGAGATCTGCTTGATTTTTTATCTTACTGGTCGCATGACGACGCAGGGCCAATTCCACCTCATCGTGGGCAATTCCATGACCATTATCAGTGATTTGGATTTTCTTGAGACCAGCTTCCTCAATCTCAATGATAATCTGACTAGAACCCGCATCAATGGCATTTTCTACCAACTCTTTGACCACGCTAGCAGGACGTTCAATGACCTCTCCAGCCGCGATCTGGTTTGCCAACACTTCTGGCAATTCAATAATATGAGACATCTTTCAGCCCCTTTCTGTATCTATTTTCCTAGAAATTGATTAGTGCTATTATACCATATTTCAGATGTTACCAGAAAAAGCAAATACCACATAGACTCCAAATCTATCCACATAGACAAAAGCTCTTGCCATGGGTCGTAAAATAGTGGTATACTCAATAAAAATCAAAGAGCAAACTAGAAAGCTAGGCGCAGACAGTACTTTAGTACGGCAAGACGACGCTGACGTGGTTTGAATTTGATTTTTGAAGAGTATTAATAAAGGTGTACAAGAAGTGAGATTAACCTTGTATAAAATGTAAGAAGGGAAATTTATGAAAGTAGAACTACAGATTAAGGAGACTTATGAGGAGGAAAAGCTGATTGTCCAAACTCCTCAGCCGACCGAAAAAGTCCAGAAAGTCATCGAGTTCGCTGAAAATCTTGACCAAAAAGAAACAATCAAAGGAAAGATTGATGATCAGGTCTATCTAGTTAAGATTTGTAAGATACAACGCTTCTATATCGAGAATCGAAAGGTTCTAGCAGAAACTGCATCTCAGACCTATACCATTGATTTGCGTCTCTATCAAGTTCTTGACATTCTGCCGACCACTTTTATCCAAATTTCCCAATCTGAAATCGTCAATATCGACTCTATCTCTCATCTCAAACTCACGCCCAACGGTCTGGTTGAAATTTTCTTAAAAAACGAAAGCTTCACCTACTCTTCACGCCGTTACCTAAAAACCATCAAGGAGAAATTAGAACTATGAAAAAACAAATCTTTCACGATGCAGCCGCTGGTGTACTCATCGGCCTCATCCTCTCTATCCTCTTTTCACTCATTTATGCACCAAATACCTATTCCCCACTGAGCCCCGAGTCTCTGATCGGCCAAGTGATGGCTCAACATCAGGTTCACGGTGCTCTAGTCTTGCTCTACTGCATGATCATCTGGTCAGCTATCGGCGTTCTCTTTAGCTTTGGCAGTCGCTTATTCAGCCGTGACTGGAGCTTGCTCCGTGCCACACTTTCCCATTTCTTCCTTATGCTGGCTGGCTTTGTCCCACTGGCAACTCTGGCTGGTTGGTTCCCCTTCCACTGGACCTTCTATCTCCAGCTCATTCCAGAGTTTGCGATTGTCTACCTCATCATCTGGGCTATTCTCTATAAAAGAGAAGCAAAAAAAGTGGACCACATCAATCAACTCTTGGCCCATAAAAAGTAATAGAGAAAAATCCCACTCACAAAAATGTGAGTGGGATTTTTTTATAACTTTTGTTTGAGCTCGACCAAGACATTCATAGCCTGCATCGGTGTCATATTGTACACATCCAGTTTAGCTAATTCTGCTAGAATAGGATGCTCTTCAGGGGTATCAAAGAGTGACATCTGCTCTGTAACAGCACTTATTTGTCTCATCGGCGCAGGACTTCCCGTCCCTTGATTCTCCAGTTGAGCCAATATTTTATCCGCCCTTGCTAAAAGTTCTGCTGGCAAGCCAGCAATCTTAGCAACGTGGATACCATAGGATTTGTCAGCTGGTCCTGGTTCGATCTTGTGAAGGAAGGTGACCTGCCCATTCTGCTCCAAGGTTGCCACGTGGACATTGACCAAGTGTTCCAAACTGGACTCCAGACTGGTCAACTCATGGTAGTGGGTCGCAAAGAGGGTTTTAGCTCCGATATGTTCATGAATGTATTCGATGATGGATTGGGCAAGAGCCATCCCGTCATAAGTTGCAGTTCCGCGTCCCAATTCATCAAAGAGAATCAAGGAGTCCTTGGTCGCATGCGAAATGGCATTGTTGGCCTCCATCATCTCCACCATAAAGGTTGATTGACCTGAAACCAAGTCATCTGCTGCTCCGATACGGGTAAAGATAGCATCGAAGATAGGCAAATGGGCGCTTTCTGCCGGCACATAAGAACCCAGCTGGGCCATCACCGCCGTCATGGCTAACTGGCGCATGTAGGTTGACTTCCCGCTCATGTTAGGCCCTGTGATTAGCTGAATACTGGTATCTTCTGCCATCTGGATACTGTTTGGAATGTAGGTCTGAGCTCCCATGACCTTTTCGACGACAGCATGGCGCCCTTTTTGGATATCTATTTGTGAATCCTCTCCAAACTCAGGTCTGATCAAATGCTGGGTTTCAGCCACAACTGCGAGACTTTGCAAGACATCAACCGTTGCAATTCCTTGGGCTAGAGCCTGCAAACGCTGGATGTACTTGCTGACTTCCTCACGGATGCGCATAAAGATTTCATACTCTAGGTTGGCTGACTTCTCACGCGCCTCCAGCATATCTCCCTCGATACGGGCTAACTCCTCTGTCCCAAAGCGTTCCGAGTTTTTCAGCGTTGCCTTGCGGAAAAAGTGGGCTGGAACATTTCCCAGTTGCGAATTGGTCACATGGAAATAGTAACCATCTTTTTTATTGTAGTCGATCTTGAGCGTGCTGATGCCAGAGTTTTCCCGCTCCTTAGCCTCAATCTCTGCAATCCAGCTGGTCCCTTCTCTGAGCACTCGGCGGTATTTATCCAAGGTCTCATCAAATCCCGTACGGATAATGCCACCTTCCGTAATCACGTGAGGAGCTTCAGGAGCAATCGCTGCGCTAATCAAGCTCTCCAACTCAGGAATGGCATCCAACTGTGCGATAAGATAGCCCAGAGCAGGCTGCTCCATGCCTTCTAAAATCGCACGAATCCGTGGTACACTAGATAAGGTGGTCGCCAACTGCAAGAGATCCTTTGGATTGGTCTTGCCAAAAGAAACTCGGCTAGCCAAACGTTCGATATCATAAACACCCTTGAGACTGTCCGTTAAATCACTACGCTCAAAGAAGTGGTCAAGAAAGACTTGCACCACCTCTTGACGTTGGATGATTCGTTCCTTATCAATCAAGGGACGATGGATCCAAGAGCGCAAGAGCCGCATGCCCATAGCTGTTTTGGTTTCATCCAAAAGCCAGAAAAGACTCCCCTGCTTCTTGCCTGAACGGGCATTCTCAACCAAATCCAGACTAGCCTTGGTCGCATAATCCATCTGCAAGAAATCTTTAATTTCATAGCGGATAACTGGTTTGAGATGGTTCAATTCTCGCATCTGGGTACGGTGAACATACTGGAGGAGCTTACTAGCTGCCGCTTGCTCCACAGCTGCCAAACGTGAATCCAGTAAATGAAGGTCCTCAAAGCCTTCCTTCTCATAGGAAAGCACCAGATTCATCTGGCGACTGAGAATTTGTTCTTCTTCCTCAGACAAGTCATAACCCAGCACCACTTCTCGCGCCTTGAGGTTACGGACTTCCCCACAAACCAACGTGAAATCCAATAGCCCCGTCACATAAAAGTCACCCGTCACCAAATCCATATAAGCCAGACCAAATTGATTGCCATCACAATCTAAGGAAACCAAGAAATTATTCTGACTATCCGGCTTACTGCTATCAACGACCGTTCCAGGTGTGATGACCTGGACCACCTCTCGCTTGACAACACCAACTGCTTGTTTGGGATCTTCCATCTGCTCGGCTATGGCTACCTTATAGCCCTGCTCAATCAGAACATCGATATACTGCTGGGCAGAATGATAGGGGACGCCCGCCATAGGTATCGGATTTTCTGCATTTTTATTCCGACTCGTTAAGGAAATTTCTAAAATCTGTGCTGCATTAATTGCATCTTCATAGAACAACTCGTAAAAATCACCCATTCGAAAAAGCAAAAAAGCATCTGGGTATTGTTTCTTAATATCCACATACTGTTGCATGCCGGGTGATAGCTTTTCTGTTGCCATTTTCCGTCTCTCCTTGCTAAAAATAAGTCTTGAGAGCACCTCCCAAGACCTTATTTATCTTTCATCAAATCTAGCAAACGATCTTCCATCAGCTTGGCAACGTGCTGGTCTCGACAAATAACCAATAAGGTATTAGCACCAGCAACCGTTCCTAAAATCCATTCATCCTTGTTTGCATCTACAATGTTTGCTAAGACTGCAGCTTCCCCAAGTTTGGTATGAAGTACCAAGGTGAACTCTGCTCTTGCAACACCTTCTAAGTGATGAGACAAAAACTCAACTAAATCAATCTTATCTGTCTCATTTGCTAGTACATAATACACCATATCATTTTTCTTAACCTTGGTCAAGCCGATTTCACGCAAATCACGCGACAAAGTCGTTTGTGTCACATAAACATTACGAGCTTCTAAACGATCTTGAATCTCTTTTTGTGTCCCAAGTTTTTCTTCGGTGATCATCTTTTTAATCAATTGATGCCGTTCTCTTTTTCTCATATTATCCTCTTAAGTGAATATTTATAACAAGTTTTACATTTATTTTATAACTACATTATACCAAAAAAACTAGATAATTCAAAAAAATTCTTTTCTTTCTCAAAAAATGTAGTAAATTGTGTTAAAATAGTAAAAAAGCCCAAAAGGAGCCCTTATGAATACAAAAGAATTGATTGCTAGCGAGTTGGCTAGCGTCGTTGATAGCCTGGACCAAGAGGCTATTTTAAATTTACTGGAAACACCTAAAAACTCAGAAATGGGAGACATCGCCTTCCCTGCCTTTTCTCTAGCAAAAGTCGAGCGTAAAGCTCCTCAAATGATTGCAACAGATATTGCTGAAAAAATCAATAGTCAAGCCTTTGAAAAGGTTGTTGCTACAGGACCTTACGTCAACTTTTTCCTTGATAAATCTGCTATTTCGGCTCAGGTATTACAGGATGTTATCACTGAAAAAGAGCACTATGCCGACCAAACCATTGGCAAGAAAGAAAATATCGTTATCGACATGTCTAGTCCTAATATCGCAAAACCATTCTCTATTGGTCACTTGCGCTCAACGGTTATCGGAGATAGCTTGTCACATATTTTCCAAAAAATCGGCTATCAAACGGTCAAGGTCAACCATTTGGGAGACTGGGGCAAACAGTTTGGAATGCTGATCGTTGCCTACAAGAAATGGGGAAATGAGGAAGCCGTTAAAGCGCATCCAATCGATGAACTTCTTAAACTCTACGTTCGCATCAATGCTGAAGCTGAAAAAGACCCTAGCTTGGATGAAGAAGCACGCGAATGGTTCCGCAAACTGGAAAATGGAGACGAGGAAGCCTTAGCTCTCTGGCAATGGTTCCGTGATGAAAGTTTAGTGGAATTCAACCGCCTTTACAATGAATTACAAGTCGAATTTGACAGCTACAACGGAGAAGCCTTCTACAACGATAAGATGGATGCTGTTGTAGACATTCTCGCTGAAAAAGGACTTCTTGTTGAGTCAGAAGGGGCTCAAGTTGTCAATCTTGAGAAATATGGAATTGAACATCCAGCCCTTATCAAAAAATCTGATGGTGCAACTCTCTATATCACACGAGACTTGGCTGCAGCCCTTTACCGTAAAAAGGAATACCAATTTGCAAAATCCATCTATGTTGTTGGTCAAGAGCAATCTGCCCACTTCAAACAACTCAAGGCAGTACTACAAGAGATGGGCTACGATTGGTTCCAAGACATTGTCCATGTTCCGTTTGGATTGGTAACAAAAGAAGGGAAAAAACTCTCTACTCGTAAAGGAAATGTCATCTTGCTAGAGCCTACTATTGCAGAGGCTGTTAGTCGTGCCAAGGCCCAAATCGAAGCGAAAAATCCTGAGTTAGAAAATAAAGACCAGGTTGCCCACGCTGTTGGAGTTGGGGCTATCAAGTTCTATGATCTTAAGACCGACCGTACAAATGGATATGACTTCGACCTTGAAGCTATGGTATCCTTTGAAGGAGAAACTGGACCTTACGTTCAATACGCCTACGCTCGTATCCAATCTATCTTGCGCAAAGCCGATTTCAAACCAGATACCGCTGGCAACTACAGCCTGAACGATGCTGAAAGCTGGGAAATCATTAAACTACTCCAAGACTTTCCACGTATTATCAATCGTGCAGCAGATAACTTTGAACCTTCTATCATTGCGAAATTTGCGATTAGTTTGGCTCAAGCTTTCAACAAGTACTATGCACATACACGTATCCTAGATGAAAGTCCTGAGCGCGACAGCCGTCTAGCCCTCAGCTACGCAACCGCAGTGGTCCTCAAAGAAGCTCTTCGTTTGCTCGGAGTAGAAGCGCCGGAGAAGATGTAAATCGCCAAAGTTACTTGATTGCAGAGCAATCTAAGTAACTAACGCCAAAGCCTATTCGGACTTTGGCTTGGCGCTTCACTAGTCATGGCCCCTAAATATAATCGATTTAGAGGCCATGACGTCGTAACTATAGTGATTTGGCTTGGCGCTTCACTAATTCACCTAACCAAATAATATCGATTTGGTTAGGCTCATGTCGTAATCTTTTAAATTACTTGAAAGCAATCCGAACGATTGAGCAAAATAACATTTATATTTTGTTCGGCCTTGCAGCTGTTCAATGAAACAATTTATTCACTTTTACTATTTATCACACTGGGAGATTTCCTATGAGCCAATATGCTTATATCCTCGTTGTACTTAGCTTGGTTTTCCTTTTTCTGCTCAATAAGTACGAGAAGGAAAGACTTCAAAGACTATACCAAGAGCAACTCTTGAAGGACGAGACATTTAGGTCTGACATCAAAGAGAAAATTCACACGACTGAAAATATCAATGATGTCATTGCATATATCAATAAAACTTACCATCTGGGAATGTTGCTCTCAAAAGACGTCACAGATCAATTGAAATAATCAAAATCCGAGAAGCTTTCTTCTCGGATTTTTTAGGCTTACCATATTCCCCTTGGAGAAATTTCATTAATGCATGTAAAATTTTTCTGTAATTTTCTATATTTTTTCAAAATGGCCTTGCATTTCTTTTAAGTTTTTTGTAGAATAGTAGCTATATATTCAGATTATTCTGAAAATTCAAAAATAGGATCGTTTATTATGTCACAAGTTACGTTATCAAACCAGTCAACCTGGGCAAGCAAACTAAAGGCAATGGGGCCAGGAATCCTGATGGCTTCTGCTGCTGTTGGAGGTTCTCATATCGTATCCTCTACTCAAGCTGGTGGTTCTTATGGGTGGTCACTACTCCTCTTGGTTATCTTGGCCAATGTTTTTAAATATCCATTTTTCCGTTTTGGTGCCGAATATACTGCCGACACTGGTAAAACCTTGGTCGAAGGTTATGCCGAAAAAGGGAAACTCTATCTCTGGATTTTCTTTGTCCTCAACGTCTTCTCTGCCATGGTTAATACAGCTGGAGTCGCTATCCTTTGCTCAGCCATCATCGCTAGCGCTTTCCCAATGATCGGTCTTAGCATCACTCAATGGTCCCTTATCCTTGTTGCAGTCATTTGGGCCATGCTACTCTTTGGTGGCTACAAACTGTTGGATGGTATGGCAAAATGGATCATGTCTGCTTTGACCATTGCAACAGTTCTTGCAGTTATCATTGCAGCAATTAAACATCCAGAATACAGCTCTGATTTTGTCGAAAAGACACCTTGGCAAATGGCGGCCCTCCCTTTCATCGTTTCCCTCTTAGGATGGATGCCTGCTCCTATTGAAATTTCAGCCATCAATTCACTCTGGTCTGCTGAAAAGAAAAAGACCGTCAACTTTAATACAGCGGACGCTCTTTTCGACTTTAACGTTGGTTACATTGGAACTGCTATCCTAGCTGTATTCTTCGTGGCACTAGGAGCACTGATTCAGTATCCTACCGGGCAGGCAGTTGAAGCCGCTTCAGCCAAGTACATTTCTCAATTTGTTGGTATGTATGCCTCTGTTCTTGGAGAATGGTCCCGTTATTTGATTACCTTTATCGCCTTTCTCTGTATCTTTGGAACAGTCATCACCGTTATCGATGGTTACTCTCGTGTCAATCAGGAATCGCTACGACTCTTGATTCGTCAAAAAGAGGATACTCGTAAATCTTTGAACATCTGGATGACCATTACCGCTATCATTGGTATCGTAATTATTAAATTCTTTGCTGGTCAAGTTTCTACCATGCTCCGCTTTGCCATGATCGGTTCTTTCCTGACAACACCATTCTTCGCTCTTTTGAACTATGTTTTGGTGACACGTGAAAATAAAAATCTTCCTTCTTGGCTAAAACTCCTCGCTATCGCAGGATTGATTTTCCTCTTTGGCTTTGCTATTTTCTTTATCTATGCACTTGCCATCGGAAAAGCAGGATAGTTTATAAAATGGCACCCTGACAGGGTGCTTTTTGTATACACAAAAAGCAGTTGAAAATCTCAACTGCCCCTCAGTACTACTTTATTTTTCTGTTTCTAACTCATACAAGTCTGCAATGATTGCTGCGACTTTTTTAATATCTCCCAGCATGCCTCTCATTTCAAAATCAGCCAAAACTGGGAATCCAAAACGCTGGCTGTACTGCTTGGCAGTCAGGCAGTATTGGTTATTAAAATTGCGATTACCAGATCCCACTACCCCAAAACACTTACTAGCATTGTCTCCATAGGCGATAAAGTCGCCCACTGGAGTCGTAAGAATCTCAACATCGCCGTTGTCGACACCATTTCCACCTTCTAAATAGGTTGGTAAAAAGGCGACATAAGGATGGTCCATCTCAAAGAAATCTTTCCCTTCCTTGACCAAATCCTTGATATGGATTTTTTGGACCTCAATTCCCTCATACTGAGACAGGAGATAGTCCTTGAGTCGGGTTACAAAACTCTCTGTATTCCCACTCAAACTGATATAAACTAAGGATATTTTTTTCATATTGACCTCGATTTTTATGTTTACGATATAAAAAGAACTACCAAAATTGTAACTTGATAGTTCTTTTTTGTCAATACTTAGGCAACTTCTTCTGCTTCGGCTTCTTCAGCCAAATCTTTTTGCTGGCGCCACATCTTGTAGAATACCAAGGCTAAAAAGAGGACATTGATGATGATGAACAAAATATTCGTTCCTTGTGCTAATGCTCCCATTCCTAAGCCGAGGGTAGTATCTTTGATTAATTGAACTGCATCTTGAACGTTCATATAGCTATAAACCAAACCAACAATAGCTAGTAGAACATAGCCAATATAAGCATAGTTTGCAAATTGGACGTTTTTACGAACTAAGAACACAAAGGCTACCACAACTAAAATAGCAGATAAAACAATCAAAACTACATTAAAAATTGAGTGCGATGACGCTGTTACTTGGTAAGTATAGTTGACTGTGTCTTCTAATTGCTGAGCAGTAAGCGTCCCGCTATTCGCCAGACTAGCACGAAGCACATCTTTACTTGGCAATGGACTCAAGATTCCAAATAATGACATAGATGAAATAAGGGCTGATAGGACTAACAAGACCCAAAGATAAATAGGATTCTTTTTCATGTTTTCCTCCATAAGATATTTTGAACATTATAGCATTTTTTGTACAGGAATACAACTTTTACAAGCTGGTTTCAACTTGTTTTCGGTAAGCTTTTGGTGATTTTCCGCACAATTTACGGAAAACCTTGTAGAAATATCCAACATTACTGTAGCCAACTGCATAGCAAATATCTTCGATACTATCACTGGTCGAAAGCAAGAGTTGTTGCGCCGCCTTAATTCGCTGTTTATTGAGCAATTCCGCAAAAGTCGAGTTGGTTTCCCTCTTGATCAGCTGACCGAGATAGACAGGATTGATAAAGAGATCCTTGCTAATATCCTTAAGTGAGAGCTCTTTCTGATAATCACGCCCAATCACCTCCAGAACGCTCACCACATTTTCATTCATGCGGTACTGGCCAAAGAACTTGGTCAAGGTTTCTTTGATATAGGCAACCAATTCTTCAAAGGTGTTAATGGCATGGATAGCTTTGACAATCTCGGTCATATCATCTGCTTTTAGGTGTTCAAACAAATGAAAGACATCCATGACAAACTGGGTGAAGAGCTGCTTCGTGATGGCCACGCGCGGAGTATTCTCCAAAACAACCTTCTCTAGCAGGGTCAATTCTTCGATGATTTGATTGATATTCCCTTGGATAATCACCCGATAAATCGGCTCGTAATAAGCAAACAAACTCTCGGATTTTTCTAGATTGACTGAACCGTAAAAGAGGGCTTTTTCTGCGTTGATTTTCCATTTTTCAAAGGCTTGTTGGTAGGGCGCTCCAAAAGGCGTTACTACGATTCCATCTAGTGGTTGATCAGAGATAAAAATCTGCCAGTCTTGCCCCAAAACATAGTAAGGAATAGTGAAAGAACCTTGTTTTTCCTTGGAAAGACCTATCCACCAGTTGTCTTTATCTGCTAAGAACTTGACAAAGCCTTCTTCATCCAATTCTTGGCTGAGAGTCTGGCTTTGCTCCACCTTTTCCTGAAGTTGGCTCGCAATTTTTTCTAATAAATGACTCAACTCCACCTTATCCACCGGCTTCACCAGATAATCCACGACACTCAAATTCATTGCTTTCTTGACATAGTCAAACTCCTGATAGCCAGACAGCAAGATATAATAGGCATCTGGGAGAATCTCCTTCATCTCCTTGATCATCTCCAGTCCTGTTTTATCCGGCATATTGACATCCGAAATAATCACATCAACTGGATGATGCTTGACATAGCCCAGAGCATCGTCAGCATGATTGGCTGTTGCGACAACTTTCATATCCCATTTTTCAAAAGGAATCAAGCGCTTGAGCCCCTCTGTCACCATGTACTCGTCGTCTACTAATAAAACTTTATACATTTCTACCCTTTCTATTCATCCTGGATAGTGATATGGTAACGAACACCCTCTTGCTCAGCTGACTCTACACTGATTTGGTAGCGATCCCCAAAGTAGAGAACAAAGCGTTCGTGTACATTGACTATTCCAATTGACTGCCGCTCCCCACTATAGCTTGCCTCGTGTTCAAAACTTCGTTGAGCTAATTTTTCTTGCAAGCTAGCTAGTTTCTCAGCGGGCATTCCCCGACCATTGTCTTCGACTAGGATTTCAACGAAGCCTTGGCCCTTCAAGGCCTTGATACTGATGACATTATCCGTTCTGCGATGGTCAACACCATGGGCAAAGTAGTTTTCTACTAATGGTTGGAGTGTAAATTTTGGAATCCTCATTTCTTCCAACTCTGGTGCAATCTTGAAACCATAAGCAATAGATTTAGGATAACGTACCATACAGAGATAACTATATTTTCGGCAAAATTCCAACTCCTGCTTCAACGTCGTTTCCCGCTCGTCGGAGATATTGTTGCGTAACAAGCTACTAAATTCATAGATAATATCTGCCAGTTCATCCTGGCTTTCCATAACGGCATACATCCGTAAAAACTCCAGAGTATTGTACATAAAGTGAGGATTGATTTGAGCCTGCAGGGCTCGCATATTGGCATCCTTTTGACTGAGCTCTAGCTGATAGATATCGTGGATATTTTTTTCCAGGCGATTCAACATATCATTGGTTGTTTCTGCAATGAGAAGCAACTCTTGGTCTTTTTCAGAGGTATCGATTCGAAGGCCTTCTTCCCCTTGAGCAATCACCTCGATCGAATCTACTAGGTCTACGACCTGCTTTTGGTAATTTGAAAAAGTCTGTCTAAGGGTCACGTACAAAATGATGATAAAGAGAATACTTAGCCCAATAATGACAGCTGAACTCGTCAAAGTTCCTGTAAGAACAAAATTTTTAGGAACAGCAACTCGAACCTGATAACCGTGAGAGGTGACACCTACAAACCAGTTTTCTCTCTCGGCTGAGACCTTCTCCCCAATATGGAACATCTCAGTCTCAAAAGGCGAAGTTACTGTTACAGCCATTGGGATATGACCCCGAGTATTGTCAATAGCGCCATGTAAAACATCTGGGGATAGGGAGATATAAATCACTCCTAAATCCTTGTCAGACACAGGATCGGAAACAGGAATGGCAAAACTATTGGCTGTTGGCTTAAAATCCTCCGCAGGAACTTTCTCTCCACTTCGTTTTTCTCTAGTCGAAACATACACTTCCTTGTAGTCCTGAAGAACAATGGCCACTCCAGTCACAAAATCATTCCGAACATAGAGGTCATCAATATTTTCATACAGGGAAACCGAGATATAAGGTGAAGTTTTACGCTCTAATTGCCAATAGAAATAGTCTGGTGTGCTGAGACTGAAATACTTGTAAATCCCTTCGATGCGGGCCTGATTTTCAACCAAAGACTGAGCAAGTTGGGTTGACTCTCTGTGATAATATTCCACTTCACTCACTGTCCGAGTGGTCACACGTTCTGCAACCCGTTGGGCCTCTTTCTCACGTGAATCCCAGTCAGCATACGATAGCATAATCGCAAAACTAGCAATGACCACGATCATAACCGAACTATAAATCCGTAAAAGAGAGTGAAGCCAGAACTGCTTCATTCTATTTTGTTGCCAATTTTTCATGGATACTTTCATAAATAGGTTCCAACATATCACTGATAAAGAAATGCCACATTCCAATTCCTACAAAAAAGAACAAGGCAGGCATATAATAACCAACTCCTACAAGGAGAGCGGACCCGAGTAAAACCTTGGCAATCGCAGGTAGGCTCATAAAAATCCCGATAAGGGACAGTTTCAAGGTGTTTTGGTAGGATAAATCAAAGTACACCTGAAGTTTCAAGGAAACAGTATAGGCTAGAAAGACAAGAGCAACTACAAGGACATTGAGAAAGGTCGCTAAGAGGTGGAAAATGGTCTGGTGAGGCAATTGAACTAGAAGATATAAACCATAAACCAGTACAAGATCTACAAACATAAAACTATAGAAAGCCAGATTGCTCTTGACAAAATTACTCTTATACAATTCCCAAGCTTCCTTCAAATGGTAGGCTCGATAGGTATAACCATGTTCCGCATACAAACTCATAAGAGTTGCACTAGCTGGTGCCAAACCAAAGACTACTCCTCCTGCTAGTGTTAATAGCCAGAAATAAGCTGTCGCAATCATTCCCAAAAAGATACGATTAAAGACGAATTCTAGAAATTTTCCCATGCTACTCTCCTTAAACTAACGATGTAACTATTATATCATATTTCAAACGTTTTCAAAAATATAGAACTCCCATTTACAATCCTCAAAAAGCGTGATACAATTGGTTTTATTAGTTTGTATCAAGGAGATTCTCATGAAGAAAAATATCTTAACCACCCTCTTAGCCGCCGTCCTCTACTTTCTCTGTGTGGGGATTGGAGTCTTCCTAGGACACCTAGTCGATCAAACAGGCAATATGTTCTACGCGCCTGCCTTTTCTGCCCTTGTCGGTGGCAGTGTCTATATGCTTCTTTTGGCGAAGGTCCCTCGTTTTGGTGCTATCACCACTCTAGGACTTTTTATGGCACTTTTCTTCCTAGCTAGCAAACATGGTGCTGGTGCCTTTCTTCCAGGTATCATCTGTGGTCTTGCAGCAGATGCCATCGCTCGTCTCGGAAACTACAGAGATCGAATCAAAAACACCCTCTCCTTCCTCGTCTTTGCTTTTAGCACAAGTGGCCCTATCTTCCTCATGTGGATCCGTCCCAAAGCTTACGTGGCTGCCTTACTTTCGCGTGGGAAATCCCAAGAATACATCGACCGTATCATGGTCGCTCCAGAGTTGGACAAAATCCTTCTCTTTGTTTCAAGCATCCTCCTAGGTGCCTTGATGGGTGCTTTGATTGGGCAATTTCTAAGTCAAAAAATAGCTGATAAACTATAAGCTAAAAGCCCTGAAGACTAGCAATGCCTAGTTCCAGGGCCTTTTTGTATACAATCTTAAAATTCACTATAGATAAATTCTTGAATATTCGAAAAATCGGTCACAAAACAGTAAATCACGATGCTCAAGATAACCGTATAAAAAAATAGTGTCCACAAGATTAAACGATGTGTGTTAGTTAGCTTGGTTTGCAAATTTGTAAAGTTCTTTTTCAACTTCCATCCATCCTTTCACTCCAACGTGCATCACGTCAAATAAAAAGTAATCATCATACTCTCTGTTTCCATAGTTTAATACGGTTGCACCATGGCTTTTTGCGACATCTTCTATTTTTTTATAAGTTTTTTCTCGCATCTCTCTTGAGACTCCTGTGTAGTCGTTCCATTTCCCGTTTACTGGGAAAATAATAACCTCAACTTCAATGCCCAATTCTTTGGCAACTGTCAAGAAGAGTTCCATATCTGAATATTCTGGTGACTCTAGGTAGCTCAAATCTTTATTAGAATCTTTTAGCGATGCATAGCGATCTTTTAAGTAAGTATTGTAGTAGTTATTATCAACAGCATAGTCATTATTGTCTGTTTTCTTTTTGACCTCTTCCACAAACCGATCCGTCATTTTTTCCCAATCATAGTCTGGGGTTTTGTCTCCTAGCGAAGGATAATCTGATTTGGCATGTTTTTGATAAAAAGTCTGTTTGAGCTTAAAGGAATACATCACGTTCTCAAACTCTAATAGTTTTTTTTCAACAATAGTTCCTTTTCCATCTATGAAATAACTTTTGTATTTTTTGTAGATGTCATTTTGTTGCTTGTTTCCCTTGGTAATCTCGATAATGCGATTGATCAGTTTCTCTTTCGTTTCCTTACTAATCTTGTCATTATCTAGCATGTGGAAAATATGTTCCTGAGAAGCCTTGTTCAAAAAGGCATCTTGATGGGTCCCATCTTTTTCAAACCACTGAACCGACTCTACTATAGCTACTTTTCGCTTAGTCATCGATCCTTCAATAGACCCCAAGGTCGTAGCCTGAATGATGTTTTGAGAATAACTGGTCCCAATCTGCATGATATTAAAATCGTTGTAGTTAAAAATTTTATTTGGATGATAGTCCTCATTTATCGTCGCAACCAACTCTGAGGAACCCATTAGAACTAGTGTATTGGGGGTGATATTGCTTGTTATAATATCTCTACTTTTATACTTTTCATACGAGGTGCTATAACGAATACTGTTATCCTTGACTTTATAATAATCATCAAGCTTCTTGACATACGTCACATTTAAAAGGGCAAGCGTCGCAATTACGAGCACAAGCGATAGTAAAAATGCTTTTAATTTAATCATCTCGTTTTATCCTATCCCTTCAATCTGGCCGATTTCTTTTCAATCTCTTATCTCTTTAAAATCGTCAGTAAGATTTTATAGGGTTCACCTGAAAAGATAAAGAAACCAATCATAACCAAATTCATGGTCACAAACCAACTTAGTAGCTTATACCAGTTCTTATTTTTATTTTTTTTATAAAAATTGCTTTTCTTTTGATACACTTCAAATCCAGCCATCAAGACACCATGATAAAAACCATAGACAATGTAACTAACACTAAGACCATGCCAAAAACCCATGACCAACATATTGACCATATAGGCATAGGTTGCATTGTGTAGTCTATTTTTAAACCATTTTTTCCTGATAACCTGCATCAATACTCTTGAAAATACAAAATCTCTCAACCAGGTCGACAAGGTGATATGCCATCTGGTCCAGAAATCTTTGATATCAACACTCAAGAAAGGTTTGTTAAAGTTCATCGGTGTCTGAATACCTAGAATGTTACTACTTCCAACGGCCATTAGACTGTAGCCGGCAAAGTCAAAGAACAGATACAAGGTATAGAGGTACATATACTTGATTGAATAAACGACTATGTCCGTATTATTTAGAGCGAGTAGCATCTGGTAAACATAGGTTGATAAAACAATCTTGTAAAGGAGGCCTAGAACGATACGATACACACCGTCCCCTGCTAACTCTAGATACTCTTTTCGTGGCATGACCTCGTTCATCTCTTTTAAAAATCTCCTACTCCGATCAATTGGACCAGCACTAACTGTTGGGAAAAAGAGCAAAAACTGTAGATAATCTTTTGCACTGATTTTTTCTTTGATTAAGCCATCCGATATCTCTAGCATGATCTGAATGGTCTTAAAGGACATGTAAGAAATTCCAATAAAGGCCAACAAATGCAGAGAAGTCAGGGCAAAGACTTTATTGATTACCAAAGGAAGAATGGAAAGGAAAACCAGTGATTTCAGCCACTTTGCCTCTATCCGCTGTGCTAGAAAAACCAGAAAATACTGGTAAACAATAAAGACGAGCAAATAGACAATCATCGCTCGACTCTTACCATAGATAGCTCCTGCAAATAAGAGGGAGAGCGCCAAAATATAGTAGTCTTTACGTTTTTCAAAAAAGTTTACCACAAAACCAATCAGTAAAACTACAAATAAGAGAAGGAAGAAATCATTCCCCTCAAAATAATTCATACCAGCCAAACTCCTTTACATTATCATCCCTTCTATAGCAAACTTTCTGATTTGCTAATTGGGGACCTTTGTTTATTATAGCATATTTCTAAAAAGAAGCTTTATCCTTCTTGCAGTTCGGCGAGAAAACAAAAAGGAGTCCCGTTGGGCTCCTTCTATTTATTTATGACTTAGTTTCTTGGTCAAGAAATCTCCCAAGAACTGGATTGTAAAGATAATCAAGATGATAATAATGGTCGCCAAGATGGTCACATCGTGATTGTAACGGTTGAATCCATAGGCAATGGCTACGTTACCGATACCACCAGCTCCAACTGCTCCCGCCATAGCTGTTTCCCCAACAAGGGAAATCAAGGTCACTGTCGTCACACGAATCAAATCTGGAAGACCTTCTGATAGGTAAACACCCACGATATCCCAGAAGGTCGCACCACTCGCTTGAGCGGCCTCAATGACACCACCATCTAGTTCAGCCAAGACAACCTGCACCTGACGGGCAAAGAAGGCAAAGACTGCAAATGAAAGTGGCACAAGGGCTGCATTTGGACCGATACTAGTCTTGACGATCAAGTGAGAAAGTGGCGACATGATTGCCAAGAGGATGATGAAAGGAACCGCACGGAAAATAGAGGTAATTTTGTCTAAAATCCAAAAGACAACCTTATTTTCCAAGACACCACCTGGCGCTGTCAAGACGAGGAAGAGACCTGCCACCAGCCCCAAGAATCCTCCGATGATGAAGGAAAGAACTGTCATATAAAGAGTTAGGTAGATAGCCGTTCCCCAACCTGCCTGACCTGACCAGCCCATCTTGTAGACATTTGGTAAGTAAGTTTGAATCAACTCTGTCATTTTACTGTCCTCCCTTCAATACTTTTAACTGGACACCCGCTTGACGGATAGCATCTTGAGCACCTGCTAGTGCTGCTTTTTCACCTGACAAGACTACAACCAATTCTCCAACAGGAGTGCCATCGAGAATTTCGATATTTCCATAGAGGATATTGGCCGTTACTTGGTAATGTTTGTACAATTCATTCAAAAGTGGTTCGTCTGTCGAAGCCCCTGCATACTTGAGCTGCACTAAGATACTGTTCTCAGATAAATGTTCTACGATTTCTTGCTTCTCAATCTTGACCATGGCTTCATCAATACCTGTCGCAGTTGAGATAAAGTCCTGAGTCAAAGGTTGTTTAGGGTCTGAGAAGATTTCAAGGACACTGCCCTCTTCAATCAAATGCCCATCCTGCATGACTGCCACACGGTTAGCAATGTCTTTGACAATCTGCATTTCATGCGTAATCAAGACAACTGTCAATCCTAATTTTTGGTTCAAATCTTGCAACAAGGCTAGAATTTGCTTGGTTGTCTTAGGGTCAAGGGCAGACGTTGACTCATCTGAAATCAAGATTTTTGGATCATTGGCCAAGGCACGCGCAATAGCTACACGCTGTTTTTGCCCTCCAGATAGTTGTGAAGGGTAGTTTTCAGCGCGATCCGCCAAGCCAACCAAGTCCAACAACTTAGCTACTTTTGCTTTCTTTTCTTCCTTGCTGAGTCCAGAGTGTTTAAGGGCAAAGGCCACATTTTCCTCTGCTGTCTTTTGACTCATGAGGTTGAAATGCTGAAAAATCATCCCAATGTCTTGACGTTTACGACGCAACTGCTCTGCCGTCAAGGTCACCTTGCCATCAAAAATCACATCGTCGTCAATGGTAATTTTGCCTGCAGATGGTTTTTGCAGGAGGTTAATCACCCGTACAAGGGTTGATTTCCCTGCTCCAGAATATCCAACGATTCCGTAGATATCCCCTTCCTGGATGTGAATGGTCACATCCTTGACCGCTGTGATAGTTCTCTTCTTCTGGTGAAAAGTCACATCGATCTGATCTAACTTAATAATATCTCTACTCATAGCTTCTAATCAGCTCCTCTACTAATTCAATATGGGTGTAGTAATCGGCGATTCGCACATTTTCATCTCCACCATGGTCACGGCTATTGGCATTTCCTAGACCGAAGGCCACCATTGGTACCTCTAGGGCATCAAAGACCGTATGCATCGGTCCTGTCCCCGCTG
Source organism: Streptococcus sp. 27098_8_23 (assembly GCF_041432195.1). Lineage (GTDB taxonomy): Bacteria > Bacillota > Bacilli > Lactobacillales > Streptococcaceae > Streptococcus. Next base: position 157,100 of record NZ_JAPVZF010000002.1, read on the forward strand.
TGGTCGGCAAGACTGAAACGCCCTGTGGATAGAATTTCTTGGCCAACTCGATTACGTTGAGAATGGCTGGCGCGCTCATATCGCTTCGATAGCTCATCTCTCCCAAGGTATAGTATAATTCTACCTTATCAAAGCCATTTTTGTCTAGCTGTTTCCGAATTTTTTCCAGAACATCATGTGGTTCTAGGCCAGGAACCAAACGAACCTCTAACTTAGCACTGGCTTCTGCTGGCAAAATCGTTTTAACCCCTTGCCCTTGATAACCTGACTGAATCCCTTCGATATTAAGGGCTGGCTCGAAAAAGAAACGTTTTAGAAAGGCTGCGCGTTCCTCTTGTAAGAGAGGCAATTCCAAGCCATAAATGCGACTGATTTCCTCAGGATTGCGTTGGGCGTAGGTATCCACCAAGGCTAGTTCTCGTTCATTTGGCTCTTGAACATTCTCGTACAAGCCTTCTACTAAGATACGCCCATCTGCTGCACGTAGGCTACTCAGAGCCTGGATAAGATACCATGGAGCTGACTCCACGACACCACCATAACTTGAGTGAATATCCACATCCGCACTTTTTACCTTGGCATCAAAGGTCACAATACCCTTATTACCACCCGAAATTTCTAACTGCTCCAAGGCGTTCTTGGTTCCTTGTTCCCAGACTAGTAAGTCCGCCCCACGAAGTTTGTCTGCGTGTTTCTCTAAATACTTATCTAGATCCATGGAAGCAGACTCCTCCGCTCCCTCCATGATAAAGCTGATATTGACAGGCAGGTCATCGTGGTGCTGCATATACTTTCTCAAAGCACTCAAACGAGCTGTGATGTGGCCTTTGTCGTCATCAACACCACGTCCATACATAAAACCATTGCGCACAGAAAGGGTAAAAGGATCCTCTGTCCATACCTGGTCGCCGTCCGCTGGCACGGTATCATAGTGATTATAGAAGATCAAGGTCTTGGCATCCGGACGCAAACTCTTGAAATGCGCCATGACAAAGGGAGCCGTATAAGTCTCATCAATCTCCACTTCAGCCCCTACACGCTTGAAAATCTCACCCAAATAGTTGGCGACTTCCTTGAGCCCGACCTGCTGGGCAAAGACTGATTTCTTGGAAATTAAGGTGCGCAATACTTCAAAATAATGCTGGGCGACATGATCCTTTTCAAATTTTTCAATCTGCTCTTGTTCGCTAGGAAAAACCATTTTCTCTCTCTTTCTACTACATACTTGTGTCCCTGGAACAACCACAAGTGCCTCTTTAAAATCGACTCTCTATACAAAAGTAAGAGGTGGAAACTCTCTCCCACCTCCCTATGTCTTATTACCAAACTGGTTGGTCCAAACCGTCTGATGTTTCTTCGATAACTTTTTTCACTTCATCAGTGTGGTAAGCTGCGATAATTTTCTTGATAGCATCAGCTTTAGGTGATGATTCCCAATCTTTTTTCGCAACGATGATGTTGTACCATTGTTTTGAGTTTTCATCAGCTTGTTCTTTGAAGAGTGCTTTCTTGTAGTCCAATTTTGCTTCTGTAACGAAGGTATTGTTTACAACAGCAGCATCAACTGATGACAATGAACGAGCTGTTTGGCTAGCGTCCAATTCAGTAATCTTCAAGTTCTTTGGATTTTCTGTGATGTTAGCAACTGTTGCAAGTGCAGTTCCAGAAACATCCAATTTGATCAAACCAGCTGATTGAAGCAAGTAAAGCGCACGGCTTTCGTTTGTTGCATCGTTTGGTACGGCGATTTCACCGTTATCTGGGATTTCTTCCACTTTGGTGTACTTGTTTTCTTCCCCATTTTTACCTGAGTATAGGCGGATTGGTGAGATGTAGGTATCTGCAATCGCTACAAGGTCTTTCCCGTTTTCTTTGTTCCAGTTGTTCAAGAAGTTGTAGTGTTGGAAAGCGTTCAAGTCTACTTCGCCATCAGCAGTTGCCTTGTTTGGTTGTGAGTAGTCTGTGAACTCTGTGAATTCCAATTTAATTCCATCTTTTTTAACCAATTCTTGGATTTTATCCCAACGTGCTTCTTCAGAACCGCTACGGTTAACTGTTGCAATTTTGACAACTGTTTCGTTATCTGCTTTCTTTTCTGAATTTCCGCAAGCTGCAAGAGTCAAACCTGCGACTGTAGCAAGCGCTGCTACACCGAGCCATTTTTTAATTTTCATGATTCTTTCTCCTTTAAAAATAATACCGTAACAGTATCTCATACTTTATTTGATTTAGCAAATTGTTATTAGATAGGCAGACATATAGTTTGAAACTATATACCCAAACATTGAGAAATCATCCGCCTTTCTCAGACTGGATGATTTCATACGACTATTTAATATCAGCTTCTGCTGGGAGATAAGTGTCTCCGAAGAACTGTTTAGACAATTTTTCAAGAGTTCCGTCTTTGTAGAGTTCTTGGATGCGTTTGTCTACAAATGATTTCAACTCATCTTGACCTTTAGCAAGAAGTGGGTAAACGTAAGGTTGTTGGTCGCTTGGAAGTTCAATGACTTTCAAGTTGTCCAAACCTTGGTTTTTGATAACTGTCTCTACACCGATTTTATCAAAAATCTTGTAGTCAAACTGACCATCGCTCAAACGTGACATGATTTGTTGGAAATCAGCCTTGGTGTAGTTAAGAACCGTTGGATTGTCTGCGTGTTGTTTGTTATAATCTTCTAGCTGTTTAGCTGATGTTGTCCCTTGAACAACCTCAGTAGACTTGCCTCCGATATCATCAAGCGACTTGATGCTAGAGTCGTCTTTTTTCACTACAAGAACGTTAGGGTTCTTAGCAGTTGGGGCTGCATAAAGGTATTTCTCAGCGCGTTCTTTGGTATAACTAATATTGTTCACAGCCATTTGGTAGCGATCGCTATCAAGGCCTGCAAAGACACCTGACCACTCTGTCTTTTCAAACTTAACATCGTATTTGTCAGAGTCTTTAAAGATAGCACGAACTACTTCAATCTCATAACCAGTCAACTCGCCATTTTCTTCGTAGTTGAATGGTTTTGGTGAAGCATTGGTTGCAACGATAATTTCTTTCTTACCAGATGCTGCTTCGCTAGTTGCAGTATCTTTCTTATCTCCGCCTGAGCAAGCTGCTAGTACACCTGCGGCAACAAGTCCTAGAGCAGCAAGAGATGAATATTTGACGATTTTTTTCATGTCATTTCCTCCAAAATAGAATACTTTACTATCTTAACAGAAAATATTTTTTTTCGCCATTATATGATACCTATCTCGGTGATAGGTTTTTTTTATGGCTGACTAAAAGACCAGACGCAAGACTGCAATCAAGACTACTCCAAAAAGAACCGTACCCACTAGATTGCGGTAGCGAAAGGCTACCCAAGCCGTTGGAAAGACTGCTAAAAAGTCCAGCCATTTGATCTGAGGAAGGCTGCCAACCTTGCCAGTCACTACGCTTGAAAGGATCAAGGCAAAGATAATGGAAACAGGCAAGAACTTCAAAAAACGCTCAACGATAGCTGGCAGCCTCTTGTACTTAACCAAGATGAAGGGAATCATACGGGGAATCCAAGTCACTAGACCTGAAAAGATAACGGCTAACAAAAGATATTTACTGACCATCTAAGACCACCCCCATGGTACAACCTAGCAAGGTCGCAAACAAAACAGCTAGCGACTGAGACACCACTGTCAAGAGCAAAAAGAAGGACACCGCAACCACGGCTAGGATCCGCAGCAGATTTCGTACAGGAACCCGTCTTTGCATAATCTGAAATTGCGAGGTAAAAATCCCGATAAACATCCCAACAAGGGCAAAGTCTAAGCCAAAGACCTCAGGATTTGGAAGAAGCCCACCTAAAGCTGTCCCCGCAACTGTCCCAATAAACCAGGCTACATAACTATTGAGATTGTTCCCATGCATCCACATAGGATGGACCTTGTCTGTATGGGCTAATTCTCCCATCAAAACCCCGTAGGTCTCATCTGTCAGGAGACTAGACATGCCGATATTTTGCCAGAGACTAGTATGACGGAAATAGGTCGATGCATGCAAGCTCAGCAAAAAGAGTCGCAAGTTGATCAAAAAGACCGTCATAGCAATAGCTGCTACAGGCGCTTGTACCGCAATCAGTGCCAACATGGCAAACTGGGCGCTCCCAGCATAAACAAAGAGGCTCATCAAGCCCATCTCAACAGGTGTCACATAGGGCGCGCCAATAATCCCACAAGCCAGGCCAATGCTGACATAGCCAAGGGCAGTCGGCATGGCCGCCTGTGCACCTTCCCAAAATCCTTTTTCTTTCATCCTTCTCCTCATATTCTCTCCAATTGAGGCTGTTTGTCATCACAGCTACAGCACGGACTATTATAACATATTCAAAGAAGAGAAAAAAGTTTTGGATTCGAAACCTATTGCCAGCAAAAAGTGCTGAAGAGGAAGCATCATGGATACATGAGAAATTGATCCACTCGGATAGTATACTTATCGATTTCTGTGTCTGTAACATATTTATTTTCTGTTGGATAGACATCGACCCAGAGTTCCCACTGTTGTCCCTTCAACTTGACTTTATAGCGATAACCGTCATCATAGAGACCTACTGTATCAGTGGTCATGGACTGGTAATCTGGAAGAGCTTCAAGTTCTTTTTTTACAGTCTGGGATAAGTTATTGAGCAATGCTTTCTGCTCAGCTTTTGAGGCAAGAGGAAAATAAGCCGCTACTGTTTCCAAGCGATGCGACTTTGAAAATGTAAAAGTTGCTCGACCAGTATAGCCCTTCAAAGAAATATTTTCATAATCATAGAAAAGGCGGCCTGTTTTATAGAAATAAGGGTCTTCTGCACGCCAAGTATCGCGATAGGCTATTTCCTCTTCTTCCACCACTTCGCTAGCCTTTCCCAATACTTCTTCAAAAGATTTAGGAGACATGCCGAATGAAAGAGATTCAAACAAGACTAGTTGTGTCTTTTTGATATTCTGGCAAGCTAATAAAAGCATGAGTAAAGTTCCAATAACAAGCAAACCACTGATTATTTTTGTAAATTTCATATTTCTACTATACAAAAAAAGGCTAGGATTTGTCCAAGATAAAAGAGTCAACAATTAACTGACTCTTTATTCTATGGTATAGAAGGAAAGGATTACGATGCATGCCTCCGATATTGACTAATCCCAACCCCATACTCCTTATCTTCAGGCTTTTCATGATATCCAAGTTCTGTCGAATAAACCTCGACCCAGAGATCCTCCGTTTGCCCTTGTAATTTGACTTTATATTGATAAGAATCTTGATCTAGTCCTACCATTTCAACTGTCATAGACTGATAGTCCGGTAAAGATTCAATTTCTGTTTTTATAGCCTGCGATAGTTTGCCAAGTAGTTCTTTCTGTTCCACTTTTGAATTGATAGGAAAAGAGACTCTTACTTCTTCTAAAGTATGCCATTTTGAAAATGTGAAATCTGCACGAATAGTATAGCCTTCCCATCTCATATTTTCGTAATAGTAGAAAAGGCGACCTGTTTTATAGAAATACGGGTCTTCTGCACGCCAAGTATCACGATAGGCCATTTCCTCCTCTTCCACGACTTTGTCAGCTGCGACAAATGTATTTTCAAAAGATTCTACAGACATATAAAACGAAAGCGATTTAAACATGACTAACTGCGTACTAGGAAATTCCAAATTTTTAAAATTTTGGTAAGATTTTATAAATAAGATTATCACTCCAAGAGCAAGCAAACCACTGATTATTTTTGTAAATTTCATATTTCTACTATACTAAAAAACTCTATGATTGACAAACTTTAATAGAGTCGGATTTCGTGGTTAGATTCTAAAATTACTTTTTCATTTAAGGTAACAAGGAATTGAGCAAAAACTAGTAACAGATAGTCAAAATAAAAAAGACTGAAACTGTACTGCACCCCAAAAGTTAGACAGAAAAATCTAACTTTTGGGGTGCAGTACAGAGATTATCTTTTTCATTCTATTTTCTCCTATACTATGAAACAAAGACAGTATAACACGAAAACTGCCCTAACTCAAACTTGGATAGCTGAGATGCTGTCAGTCCATCACAAGCTACATCTGACTGCTTGAGTTTTCTAGTCAATCGCAATTCCTTGTAAAATTCTCCCAATGCCATCTTTTCAATCATGACCAAACTCCTGTCCAAAACCCTCTTTACTATTCCATTCGTAAATACTTTTCCTTTTTTAACATATTATAAAATATTGGAACTATATACCAGTTTACACTAGACACAAGATATAGTGCTTACGAGAATATCAAAAAGGCGGCTTACAAACGGAAATCGTCTTTTAATAATGTCTAAATTCTTCGCAGGATTTCAAAATTTTGATATAATAGAAGTAACAAAAATAAAGGAAATTAAGTATTATGAACGCAATCACAGCTCACAGCTCACAGCTCACAGCTCACAGCTCACAGCTCACAGCTCACAGCTCACAGCTCACAGCTCACAGCTCACGCTGATTATGTAATCGGACGTGTTTTTTGTCAAGCATTAAAACAGGCATTTTCACATTTTTGTGAGAAGGCTTTTTATGTTGAGTTTTCTGAGTTATCTTTAGAGAGAAATGGAGAGCTACAATATGCCTAACCATTTCTCAAACGAAGTTGATGGACAACTCAAGTTTTATCAAGATTATCTACCTCTAGTTGATAAAACTTTGAAAATAGATGATATTTTAACGGATTATACAGATGGTATTGTAAATGGAAATCTGCTTGAATTTAAAGTTGTTATCAATGATATTAACACTGTTCTATTCCAAGCCATCAAATATCTATCTGCTCGGAGAATCAAAGGAAAAGAAATTCCCAAAAACATTCTGCTTGTGTCGCTAACGAATAAAAAAATCTACGTTTTTGATAGTCAGGAATATTTAACACATATCGAGAAAGTATATTTTGGTGGTGCAAGTGTAAAAACCTCTGGTTTTTCTTCTGGTAATCCTCATGCAGTTTTAGAATACGGTAAAAATACACTAGACGAAGATCATCTTATTAAATTACTACGTTCAAAGCAATATACAAAAATTAACATCGATGAAAACTGTATTGTTGGTTGGGCAGAACGTTTTTATCGTGAAAACAAAGGAGCTAAAAAGTCTGATTTTATTGGTGATCATACTGGTAAAGTTAAAATTATTGGTGAAATTCGAAAACCTGAGAAACTAAAAGAATTTATCAATCCTTATATCGGTGAAACTAATGCACAATTTCACTATTTGATGGATAAACTCAATGATACTTTACAAAAGAAAAACTTAGGAGCTTTCTACACTCCTGAACCTTATGTTCAAAAGTCATTGGAGCTAGTCCGACAAGCTATTAAGCGTGTTCCAGAAGGAAATGATTATATTATTTTGGATAGATGTGCCGGAACTGGAAATTTAGAGAAATTAATGAGTGATGAGGAATTAAGTCACTGCGTATTGTCAACTGTCGAATACTATGAGTATAAAGTTCTCCTAGAATTACTCGGTGACAAAGTTCGTAACATTATTCCGCCAACTGAAAAAGAGGATACTTTTAATATGGGGTTGGTACGAGGTGCAGATGCGCTTAGCGAAGAATATATCAATAATGAAATTATTCAAAACTATATCAACAATCCAAAAGTAACAATTATTTTGTATGAAAATCCACCTTATGCGGAAACAACTTCTATTGAACATCAAAAAGCTGGTTCAGGTAAATCATCGTCTGCTTGGAAAAAAAGCTTTTTAGTAAACGAAATGAAAAATGAAGCAAGAGGTTCATCAACAAATGATCTTGGGAATGTTTTTATTTGGTCGGCTTTCAAATATTATCTAAGACAACCAACAGATAGTTATATTGTTTATAGTCCAGTTAAGTATTGGAAAGTACAACATCTTATTAATCAAAAATTCCTTGGAGGATATGCTTTTAACCGTAAACATTTCCATACCAATATTGATGCTATGATTATGTGTGCTCTTTGGAGTAAAGAGGAAATACCAAAAGATTCTAAAAAATCACTTGATTTAGAAGCATATAATATTGATAAAGAAGGAAAACTTCTACGTGAGAGTGATGTAACTGTAAAGAGAATTTGGACTATCTATAGCCAATATTATTTTGACAAACGTTCTTTCCCCGATGATGAAACAGATGGACTTTATTTAGCATTAAATGGTAAAGAATATACTGGTATGACTAAAAGAATTACCCCGTTATTCAACAAAAATATTATAGGTTATATGGCTGTATATAGTTCTGGATTTGACAACCCTGATTTGCACTCTACGTTAATTAGAGCAGGTAGATATGATGGAAATGGATTTTTCCTCCGTTCTGATAACTTCTTAGAAAAGCTCCCAATGTTTGCCGCCAGTCGCTACATTACTTATAATCGTCACTGGACACAGCGTGCTAATATTATGAAATCTGCCGATGGCGCTGAACGTTTTAATAAAGCTGTATCAAGTAACAAGATTGAACAAGACTTATTGAAAATTCTGCTCTTCACAACACTTGAAACGCAAAATCACATGAGAAGTTTATATGGTTCTGATGGACGATTCTACCGAAATGAGTTGTCATTGGATAACACTAATGGAGATACACTAGCAACAGTTAACTTAGCAAAATTGAAACAAGGTTCTAAAGAAACTGATTTATTTGAACAATGGGAAAAAGTCCTAACAGAAGCTAAGAAAACGAAAAATTATAATTCTAAATTAACGTATTCAGTTTATCAGATTATTGATGAGCTTAACACATCTGAAAAAGATGAAAATGATAAAACAATCTATAACTATCCCGAATTAAACGGACACTTGAATACATTGAAAACAATGGTAAAAGAGTATTATAATTCTGAAATTGTGCCATTCCTATTTGAGTATGAATTTTTGAAATAAGCATGAAAAAGACGATTTCCTCTTGGAAGTCGCCTTTTTGATATTCTTGTAAGCACTATATATTGTGTCTAGTGTAAACTGATATATAGTTACCTAAAATATTTTAGCAAAAAAGCCAGCTTCAAGCTGACTCTTTATTCCATGGTATCAAAGGCGAGACTCGGTTTGGCATTGAGGTCCAAGTCTGCAAAGTTTTCTTTATTCCACTCGCTGACGCTAGCATAGGCAATCATACCTGCATTGTCTCCACAAAGGCGCAGGGGTGGGATGATGACCTTGACATCTGTGATTTCAGCTGCTAGACGTTCTCTGAGACCTTTATTAGCTGCTACACCACCTGCCACGACTAGGGTTTTAACGGGATGTTTTTCCAAAGCCTTCTTGGTTTTTGCCATGAGAATATCCATGACTGCTGCTTGGAAGGAAGCACACAAATCCTCTGTAGACAAGCTTTCTCCCTTTTGCTCAGCATTGTGGTGAAGATTGATAAAGGCAGACTTCAAACCAGAGAATGAAAACTCCAGATTATCTTCCTTGATCATAGCACGTGGGAAGTCATAAATATCCTGACCTTGATGGGCCAACTCGTCAATCTCGCGACCTGCTGGATAAGTCAAGCCCATGACACGGCCGACCTTATCATAGGCCTCACCAACCGCATCATCCCGAGTTTCCCCAACAATCTTGTAATCACCAGCCTCTGACACATAGACCAACTCGGTGTGTCCACCGCTGACCAAGAGAGCTAGCAAGGGGAACTCCAAAGGCTCCACACTCTGAGCTGCCATGAGGTGCCCAGCCATGTGGTTGACGGGGATAAGTGGCAGACCATGCGCCCAAGCAAAGGCCTTGGCAGCTGACAAGCCAACTAGTAGAGCTCCAACCAATCCAGGTCCGTAGGTAACGGCAACAGCTGTCACATCTTCTTCTGTAATTCCTGCTTCTGATAGAGCCTCCTCGATACAGGCTGTAATGACCTCGACATGGTGACGACTAGCTACTTCTGGCACTACACCCCCAAAACGTTTGTGACTCTCAATTTGACTAGCAATGATATTGGACAAGAGCTCATCATCGTTTTTCAGTACGGCGACACTGGTCTCATCACAGGATGTCTCAAATGCTAAAATATATCTATCCTTCATCTACTTCTCTCTTCATGATAATGGCGTCCTCGACTGGGTCATGGTAGTAGGCCTTTCGCTCAGCGATGACCGCCATCTTTTCTTTTTTGTAAAATGCTTGCGCTCGTTGGTTTGACTTTCTGACTTCGAGGAAAATTTCTTTATCTGTCGGCAATTGAGCAAACAAGGCTGACGCAATGCTCTGTCCTTGATAGGCTTTCTTTACAGCAATTTGCAGGACTTCTGCTTCAAAGAGATTCTCCTGAACAGCTAGAAATCCAATCACTTCTACCCCATCATAAGCCAGAGCATACCAAGTCTGATCTTGGGACAGGTCTTCTTGGATTTGTTCCAGCGTCCAAGGGCTGACTGGGTAAACAGCTGCCATGATAGCATAGATAGCTTGAGCCAAGTCAGGTCGCTGTTGGATTCTTTTGATCTCTATCATAGGCGTTTAATGTAGGACTCGCCAGACTCGGTGTGATTCTTGAGCCAGTTTTCCTCGGCTTCGACACGCTTGAGGTAATTTGGCACAAAGTCGTGCAAGGAGTCTGCTTCCTTATCCCAGGCCCAAAGAGCTAGATTGGCTGCATTTGGCAAGGTTTCTTGGTAGCTAGCTTGTGGCAGATGCTCTTGGATTTGTTCCACAAAGGCTCCAACTTCTCCGACAAAGGTCACCTGTTCAGCATCCGTGACTTTTTCTAGCACTTCCGCAAAGGACAAGTGTGCTTCTGGAAAGACTGACTTGGCATTTTCATAAAATCCCGCATAGACATTGTTGCGACGCGCATCCATCAAGGGAACAAGTAAGCCTTCTTGTTGGCGTGGCACCAGAGCCAAGAGGCTAGACATGCCAACCAACTCAATGTTCAGGGTATGAGCCAAGGTCTTGGCAGTTGCTACCGCAATTCGCAAACCTGTGTAGCTACCTGGCCCTTCAGCCACCACGATTCGATCCAAATCCTTGGGTGTCCAATCCAAACTTGCCATCAAAAAATCAATGGCAGGCATGAGGGTAATACTGTGATTTTTCTTGATATTAATCGTCGTCTCGGCAAGAACCTGCTTGTCCTCTAAAATAGCGAGAGAAAGAGCCTTGCTAGACGTATCAAAAGCTAATACTTTCATAACACATTCCTATCTTTTTGTCTGCTTACTATTATACTACAAAAGCTGACGCATGGGAATTTTCTTTGTTTCCAAACAAAAAGGCCTACCACTTAGACAAAAAGAAGTGTAAATAAGTCATATATTCCTTAACTCGATTGTCGACGTTAGAAATCATCGTCATAACAATAAAGATAGCACCTAAAAATAGAAAAATCCATCCCATCTAAAGACGAGGTGGATTTTCTGTATATCTAGAGGAATAATTGACTTTAGGCATTTAAACCAAAGTAGAAAACGAGCCAGACAACATAGGTGACCAGGAGGAGAAAAATTGAATAGAGCGTCACAAAAGCAAGCTTCCAAAGGAACTTTGTTTTGCGGTGTTCCAGATGCACAAACAGGGCATTCCCCCCATAGACACAAGCTACAAAGACTACAAACATCAAGAGGCGAACCCCTACTGCAAATTCAAATAAACTAAACATTCTTAATCCTCCTTCTGGTATTCCTTTTTTTATTTAAACTGTTGACAATGTTGGTCTATCAATGTTAAAATGTAATTCAACATTGGTAGGAAAATCAGGTTGAGTCGTTGACTCTTCGGGTTGCAGTGCTATCCCTGAAACTTTGGTTTCTAAAGAACTGAAATTGCGATTGAACAATTCGCCCCCAGTGTTAGATGGCTCTTGACTTCGGTCAGGAGCTTTTTGATGCTTTTAAAGTTGATTCCCTCAGTAAGTTATAGTAAAGTATAAATATCGAGAGGATAACATAGGGCGACTGGTGACAGAGCGTTCAAAGGTACTTGTTTCAAGTACGGGTGAGGTGCTACTTTCAGCTTCGGGCTGTAAAGAACCCTTGAGCAGATACGTCCTCTTTTTTTGCTTACTCTTAAATTAAGGACTTTCCCTTGCCTGTTCAGTAAGCACTCCACTCCATCTTGCTATTTCTACATCGTTATACTTATAGATTGACTTCTTAGCCTCATAGATGATAGAATTAAGTAAAAGCTGAGATCGAGTTTGATTTGGTGACAAGTCATTCAAAGGTTGCGATGCATTCGCTTCAGGTAGAGGTGCTGCCATCTGGACTGCTCCAGGAAAATCCCCGAGTTTTGTCTCAGCCTTTTTATTTGCTCTTGAGATTTCTCAAGAGTTTTTCTTTTTTCAAAGATATCATTCTGCCCCAACCATCTACACCAACGATTAATGAAACTAGAACTGTATTCTTCCTCAAACCTACTATCTCCATAGATTCCCCCTTTAATTATAACACCTAAGTGCACTCCGACCAAATCCTACCTGTCTTTTTGCTCCTTCTTACCCTCCCGACTTTCTCCATTTCCGTCTTTTACTAATTTTTCATTTTGTGGTATAATTGAAATAATTGTAACGAATCAAGGTCAATCTAGACACAAAATGGAATGAAATCAAGCAAATCTCTACTAAAAGTTTGGAATAAGCTGACCTGTAAATAGAAAGGAACTATATGATTTACAAAGTTTTTTATCAAGAAACAAAAGAACGTAGCCCACGTCGTGAAACAACACGCTCACTTTACCTAGACATCGATGCCAACTCAGAACTTGAGGGCTGTATCGCTGCTCGCCAACTTGTCGAAGAAAACCGCCCAGAGTACAATATCGAATTTATCGAACTCTTGTCTGACAAATTGCTAGATTACGAAAAAGAAACTGGCGCTTTCGAAATCACGGAGTTCTAATATGGCCTATACTCTTAAACCTGAAGAAGTCGGCGTTTTTGCCATCGGTGGTCTGGGAGAAATCGGGAAAAATACATACGGAATTGAATACCAAGACGAGATTATCATCGTCGATGCTGGGATTAAATTCCCAGAAGATGACTTGCTGGGTATCGACTACGTTATCCCCGACTACTCTTACATCGTGGACAATATCGACCGCGTCAAGGCTGTCTTGATCACACACGGACACGAGGACCACATCGGTGGGATTCCCTTCCTGCTCAAGCAAGCAAATGTCCCTATCTACGCTGGGCCACTTGCCTTGGCTTTGATCCGTGGAAAACTCGAAGAACACGGCCTCTTGCGCAACGCCAAACTTTACGAAATCAATCACAACACTGAGTTGACCTTTAAAAATCTCAAGGCAACTTTCTTTAGAACCACTCACTCCATTCCAGAGCCTTTAGGGATTGTCATTCATACCCCTCAAGGGAAAATCGTCTGTACAGGTGACTTCAAGTTCGACTTCACCCCAGTTGGTGAACCAGCGGACTTGCACCGGATGGCAGCCCTTGGTGAAGAGGGTGTGCTCTGCCTCCTCTCTGACTCGACAAATGCAGAAGTGCCAACCTTTACCAACTCTGAAAAAGTCGTTGGTCAGTCCATCATGAAGATCATTCAAGGTATTGAAGGACGTATCATCTTTGCATCCTTTGCCTCAAATATCTTCCGTCTCCAGCAAGCAACGGATGCCGCTGTTAAGACTGGACGCAAGATTGCGGTCTTTGGACGTTCGATGGAAAAGGCCATTGTCAACGGTATCGAGCTTGGCTACATCAAAGCTCCTAAGGGAACCTTTATCGAGCCAAATGAAATCAAAGACTATCCTGCAGGCGAGGTTCTGATTCTCTGTACAGGTAGTCAAGGGGAGCCGATGGCAGCCCTCTCTCGTATCGCTAATGGAACTCATCGTCAGGTGCAACTCCAACCCGGCGATACCGTTATCTTCTCTTCAAGTCCAATCCCTGGAAATACGACTAGCGTCAACAAGCTGATTAACATCATTTCAGAAGCTGGTGTTGAAGTTATCCACGGTAAAATCAACAATATCCACACCTCTGGACACGGTGGTCAGCAAGAGCAAAAACTCATGCTCCGCTTGATCAAGCCCAAATACTTCATGCCTGTCCATGGTGAATACCGTATGCAGAAAGTCCATGCTGGACTAGCGGTGGATACTGGTGTCGAGAAGGACAATATCTTTATCATGAGCAATGGTGATGTGCTTGCCCTTACTGCTAACTCTGCCCGTATCGCAGGCCATTTCAACGCGCAAGACATCTATGTTGATGGAAATCGTATCGGTGAAATCGGCGCTGCTGTCCTCAAAGATCGTCGTGATCTATCCGAAGACGGTGTCGTTCTAGCAGTCGCAACTGTTGACTTCAAGTCTAAAATGATCTTGTCTGGTCCTGATATCCTCAGCCGAGGCTTTGTCTACATGAGAGAATCTGGAGACTTGATTCGCCAAAGCCAGCGCATCCTCTTCAATGCTATTCGTATCGCATTGAAAAATAAGGACGCCAGCATACAATCCATCAATGGTGCTATTGTCAACGCCATTCGTCCTTTCCTCTATGAAAATACAGAACGTGAACCAATTATCATCCCGATGATCCTCACACCAGATGAAGAAGAATAAATCAACAAAACAGCCCCGTCTTCGGAGCTGTTTTTTCTATGCTTTCTTTTCTTGATTTTTAGAAATACTACGATTTTTACCTTCGAGATACACCATCAGAATAGAAATATCTGCTGGATTCACTCCCGAAATACGACTGGCTTGGCCGATAGTTTCTGGATTGATAAGTTTGAACTTCTGGCGGGCTTCTGTTGCAATGGAGTCAATATCATCCCAGTCAATATTAGCTGGAATGCGTTTTTCTTCCATGCGTTTCATCTTGGCAACCTGATCCATGGCTTTGGAAATATAGCCTTCGTACTTGATCTCTGTTTCAATCAATTCGATAATCTTGTCATCCAAGTCCTCGGCAGCTGGCCCTATGAAGGCCACCACATCTTGGTAAGAAACTTCTGGACGGCGAAGGAATTCCTTGGCTGTAACCGCATCTGTCAACGGCTTGAAGCCCATTTCCTCAACCTTAGCATTGGTTTCTTTGACTGGCTTGAGTTTGATACTGTCGAGACGTTGCATTTCATTATCAAATTGATTTTTCTTAATCTCAAAACGAGCCCAGCGTTCATCGTCCACAAGGCCAATCTCGCGCCCCATCTCTGTCAAACGCATATCGGCATTGTCATGACGGAGGATGAGACGGTATTCTGCACGACTGGTCAAGAGACGGTAAGGTTCAATGGTTCCCTTAGTTACCAAGTCGTCAATCATCACTCCGATATAACCGTCGCTGCGCTTCAAAATCAACTCAGGTTTGCCTTGTATTTTTAGAGCCGCATTGATACCAGCGATAATCCCTTGGCCAGCAGCTTCTTCGTAACCTGACGTTCCATTTGTCTGACCAGCAGTAAAGAGTCCTGAGATTTTCTTGGTTTCCAGAGTCGCACGCAACTGGTGTGGCAAGACCATGTCGTACTCAATGGCATAACCAGTACGCATCATTTCAGCATTTTCCAAACCTTTGATGGAATGAACCAAATCACGTTGGACATCCTCAGGTAGACTGGTTGAAAGACCCTGGACATAGACTTCCTCTGTATTGCGCCCTTCTGGCTCAAGGAAGAGTTGGTGACGTTCCTTGTCTGCAAAGCGCACAATCTTGTCTTCAATTGACGGACAGTAACGAGGTCCCACTCCCTTGACCACACCTGTAAACATAGGCGCACGGTGGAGGTTGTTTTGGATAATCTCATGACTGGTACCGTTGGTGTAGGTCAACCAGCATGGCACCTGGTCCTTGACATAGTCCTCATCACGTGAAGTGTAGGAGAAGTGATTTGGCGCTTCATCTCCTGGCTGAATCTCTGTCACATCGTAATTGATAGAGGAAGCCTTGACACGTGGAGGGGTTCCTGTCTTGAAACGACCAATTTCGAGTCCCAGTTCCTTGAGATTGTCAGCAAGGTTAATCGAAGCCAGACTGTGGTTAGGACCTGACGAATACTTGAGGTCTCCGATGATGATTTCCCCACGGAGTGCAGTCCCTGTCGTCACGATAACAGCTTTAGCAGCATATTCTTGATGAGTAGCTGTACGCACACCAACAACCTTTCCATCTTCGACCAAAATCTCATCAATCATGGTTTGACGAAGGGTGAGATTCTCTTGATTTTCAACTGTCTTGCGCATCTCCTTAGAGTAAAGCTCTTTGTCAGCTTGCGCACGAAGGGCACGGACAGCTGGCCCCTTCCCAGTGTTGAGCATCTTCATCTGGATGTAAGTCTTGTCAATGGTTTTAGCCATCTCGCCACCGAGGGCATCGACTTCACGCACGACAATCCCCTTGGCAGAACCACCGATAGAAGGGTTACAAGGCATGAAAGCCAGCATTTCAATGTTGATGGTCGCAAGCAAGACCCTACAGCCCATACGGCTAGCAGCTAGAGATGCCTCCACCCCAGCGTGTCCCGCACCGATTACAATAATATCGTATTCTTCCGTAAAATTATAAGTCATTTTCTCTCCTATTCCTCAAGATGAATGTGTCTTAGTTGGCCGTCCCAATCTGGCAGGGCTGTTTTTAAAAAGGTTGGAACTAGCTGGATATTCTGGAGTTCATCCAAGTCAATCCACTCACAAGGCTGCATTTTTTCGTCTTCCTGCATGGTCAATGGGGCGTCCTCCAGCAAGTTCACCAGGTAATGAAACTCGATGTTGTGATAGGAAACACCGTCTTGTTCAAAACGATTTTCAACCACAAAAGCTAGCTGTCCAGCTTGAGCTCGGACACCTAATTCTTCCCTCACTTCACGAACTACCGCGTCTTCCGTGATTTCATTAACTTGAATCGCACCGCCAATAGTGTAATACTTGCCCTTATCTTTGGTAACTAGGAGCTTGCCATTTTGGAGAATCAAGGCTGCCGCCCGAACACCAAAGACCGTGTCTCCCACTGTTGTCCGAAAGTCTTGTTGAGTCATTTTTGTCCTTTCCCTTAAACGACACAAAAACAGTCAAAACTCGTAAGAAGTGCAGGACAAAAAAGCCTGCAACATCCATGAGCTTTGACCATCATTTCTATTGCTTTTATTATTGTAGCAAATTGAGAAAATTTGTCAATCTAAATGTACTGACAAACTTGTCCATCTCGATAAGCATTGTCAATCAAACCACCACCTAGACACTCTTCGCCATTATAAAAGACAACTGCCTGTCCTGGTGTGATGGCGCGTTGTGGCTCTGCAAAAACGACCTCTGCCTTGTCTCCTTTGACATGTACAGTCACCTTAGAGTCAGGCTGACGGTAGCGGAATTTAGCCGTACATTCGAGCGTAAATTCCTCTGGCATCTCACGAGTAAAGTGAACTTGACTGGCCTCTAGGCTTGTTGACATGAGCGAATCATGGTAAAAACCTTGGCCGACATAGAGGATATTCTTGCTTAGATCTTTTCCGACAACGAACCAAGGGGCATTGTCACCACCGTGTTGGCCACCGATACCGAGTCCGCCACGCTGACCAATCGTATAGTACATAAGGCCGGCATGCTCACCCATATCGCGACCATCCACAGTCATCATGCGACCAGGCTGAGCTGGCAGATAGTTGCTGAGAAAGTTTTTAAAGTTCTTTTCTCCGATAAAGCAAATCCCTGTCGAGTCTTTCTTCTTAGCAGTCGCAAGTCCTGCTTCTTCTGCGAGTCTGCGAACTTCAGGCTTTTCCAAATGTCCCAATGGGAACATGGTTTTTTGGAGTTGTTCTTGCGAAAGTTGACTGAGGAAATAGGTCTGGTCCTTGCCATTGTCCACGCCACGAAGCATGTGAACGATGCCATCCTCATCACGCGCCACTCGAGCATAATGCCCAGTCGCTACATAGTCTGCACCCAAGGTCATAGCATAATCCAAAAAGGCCTTGAACTTGATTTCCTTGTTACACATAACGTCTGGATTTGGCGTGCGCCCTGCACGGTATTCCGCTAGGAAATACTCAAAAACGCGGTCCCAGTACTCTTTTTCAAAATTGACAGAGTAGTAAGGAATGCCAATCTGGTCTGCCACTGCAGCCACATCCTTGTAATCTTCGGTCGCCGTACAGACGCCGTTTTCGTCTGTGTCATCCCAGTTCTTCATGAAGATACCGATCACATCGTAGCCCTGCTCCTTGAGCAAGAGAGCCGTCACCGACGAATCAACACCACCACTCATCCCCACAACAACACGTGTTTTAGAGTTATCACTCATGGTAAGTCTCCCATCTATTCGTTTATTTATACCCCTCAAAATTCTATTTACTATGACTTTCAATAGAATTTCTTTGAGTATAGTCTTTTCGTTTGCTTTTAGGAGTAAAATGGTCTGGGAGACCATTTTAGCCTATCATCTTAAAATGAAAATATGATAGGCAACGAGTCGCAGGCATAACTTGAGTTCGCTCAATCAGTCTGGAAGACTGATTGAGGTTATAAATCAGACAAGCTCAGCTTGCATCTCATTGCGAGTTAACGACGTAATAAAAGATAAACGAAATGACTAGTTCACGATTGAAGGTCGTGTGTGCTTCACGATTGAAGGTCGCTTGAGCAGTATTCATTATAACACGCTTGGTTAGAGAAGACAAGAAAGAGGCTGATAAATCATCTCAACCTCTCTTTCTTCCTTTGCAAACGAATCAATTTTCCCCTTTAAGTTCTTTCTTCGCTTGTTCTATCTGGTATTTCACTTGCTCAAAGCCAGTTCCTCCTAAGGAATTCCGTCTCTGAACAGCAGTTTCTGGACGCAAGTAGATATAAATATCCTCTTCAATCAAGGGATGGTAGACTTGCAACTCCTCCAAATCCCAATCTTGGATGTTTTTACCATGCTTGATAGAATCTAGAACCAATTTTCCTACAATTTCATGCGCTTCTCTAAAGGGAAGACCTTTTTCAGCCAAATAATCTGCCAGTTCGGTCGCATTTGAAAAATCATTCTCTGTGGATTGCTGCATTTTGGCCTTATTAACCTGCATGCTCGATAGCATACCTGCCAACACATCCAGAGAATTTAAAATCGTTTCTACTGTATCAAACATGCCTTCCTTGTCCTCTTGCAAATCCTTATTGTAAGCCAGAGGCAAAGACTTCATGACGGTCAATAGTCCAAGCAAGTGCCCGTAAACCCGTCCTGTCTTTCCTCGAATCAATTCGGCCATATCAGGATTTTTCTTCTGGGGCATGATAGACGAACCCGTTGAAAAGCTATCAGACAAGCTAATGTACTGATACTCAAAACTGCACCAATTGATGATTTCCTCACAAAAACGGCTCATATGCATCATCAAAATGCTGGCATTTGACAGGAATTCTAAGATAAAATCACGGTCACTAACGGCATCCAAGGAATTGGTATAGGGCTGTTGGAAGCCCAATAAATCACTCGATAATTGACGATTGATTGGAAAAGTTGTCCCTGCCAAGGCAGCCGCACCTAGTGGAGATAGGTCCGTATGTTTCAAGTTAAATGCAAAGCGCTCGCTATCCCTTTGGAACATATTGTAATAAGCCATGAGATGGTGGGCAAAGCTAATCGGTTGGGCGTGCTGCAAATGGGTATAGCCTGGCATGATGGTTTCCACATGTTTTTCAGCCAAATCCAGCAAAACACTGTTCAGATTCGCCAACTTATCCAAGACATGGCCAAGCTGCTCCTTTAGATATAAGTGCATATCCGTTGCGACTTGGTCATTCCGAGAACGAGCCGTGTGTAGTTTCCCAGCCAGAGGACCGATTTTCTCTGTCAGCAACACTTCCATATTCATATGAATATCTTCATTTGCAATATCAAAATGAAGCTCTCCCGTCTCTAAATCTCGCAACAAAGCTTGCAGACCATCTTGGATCTGCTCTGCCTCTTCCAAATTTAAAATACCAGTCTGTCCTAGCATTTGAACATGAGCTAGGGAACCCATCAAATCAAATTTTGCCAGCTGGTGGTCAAAGGAAATACTCGCACCGAACTGTTCTACCCAATCTTCCACAGTGCCTTCAAATCGACCACCCCATAATTTTGTATTTTTCGACATATCCTGTCGTCCCTTTCTATCGCGTCACTACTCAACATTTTTCTGAACTTCTGAATAAACCTGAGTCGGAAGCCCCCAAAGCTTGATAAATCCAACAGCCGCATCTTGGTCAAAAGTATCCGCACTAGTATAAGTCGCCAAATTTTCATCGTAAAGAGAATTTGGAGATTTCCGAGCTACTACCTGGGCGTTCCCCTTATAGAGTTTAACTTTTGCAGTTCCATTGACAACTTTCTGTGTCTCCTTGATATAGGCAATCAAAGCCTGAGTTGCTGGGCTAAACCACAAGGCATTATAGATGAGATTGGACAACTCATTTTCGATAATAGGTTTAAAATGAGCCACTTCTCTCACAAGAGTCAAGTCTTCAATCTCCTTATGAGCTGCCAATAAAGTCACAGCACCTGGGCACTCATAAATCTCTCTTGACTTAATACCAACTAAACGATTTTCCACATGGTCAATACGACCGACACCGTGTTTGCCCGCAATTTCATTGAGTTTTTGAATCAAAGTCGCCACTTTCATCTTCTCACCATTGAGGGAGATGGGCACCCCGCAGCTAAACTCAATGTCAATAAATTCTGGACTGTCTGGCGCCTCTTCTGGCGAAGATGTGATTCCAAATGCTTCTTCTGGCGCTTGGTTCCAAGGGTTTTCCAAAACACCACATTCATTTGCACGACCCCAAAGATTTTGATCGACAGAGTAAGGATTGTCAAGGTCAGCTGGAACTGGGACGCCATTTGCTTTGGCATATTGGATTTCTTCTTCACGAGACCATTTCCACTCACGAACAGGCGCAACTACCTTTAGATTGGGATCCAAAGCTGCAATAGAGACTTCAAACCGAACTTGATCGTTTCCCTTACCTGTACAACCATGGGCAATTGTGGTTGCCCCCGTCTGATGAGCTATTTCAACGAGTTTTTTTGAAATAAGAGGGCGACTCAGAGCAGATACCAAGGGATACTTCTGTTCATAGTAGGCATGAGCCTGAAGGGCCACTAAAACATAGTCATTAGCAAATTCTTCCTTAACATCAATGACATAAGACTCAACAGCCCCAACCTTGAGAGCTTTATCGTGGATGAACTCCAAATCCTTTCCTTCACCCACATCCATACAAACAGCGATCACATCATAGTCTTTTTTTAACCACGTAATAGCAACTGATGTATCCAATCCACCTGAATAGGCTAAAATGACTTTTTCCTTACTCATTTCTCTTCCTTCTTTCTATTTTTCGATAGAGGCTTTAAAAGCATCGTCAATCAATTTGTCCAACTCCCCAGAATCCTTCAACTTCTGGATGGTTTTATCAACCGCTTCTTTCAATTCCTTACTATCTTTTTTCATCGCAACAGCGTAGGAATCTTCTTTATCATTGTCAAAATCAAACTCAGCGATGGCTAGGTCTGGATTATTCTCTACAAATCCTTTCGCCACTGGTTCCTCAAAGATAACCGCATCTAGTTGCCCTGATTTCAAATCTGTTATCAAATTTCCATTTTTAGGAAGTGAAACGAGAGAAGAATCCTGCAAAGTTTCTTTGGCCAGAGTTTCCTGGATAGAACCTTTCTGCGCTCCAACCTTTTTCTGAGCCAAATCCTTCACTGATTGGTAATTCGTTAATTCAGATTTTCTTACGATAACCTTATTTTTCGAAGTGTAGTAGGGAATTGAAAAATCGTAAACTTGACTTCTCTCCTCCGTTTTAGAAACACCTGATATGGCAAGATCGGCCTTACCTGAATCAAGACTAGCCAGTACATTGTCAAAACTCATTGGAGAGAACTCCACTTCTACACCTAGTTCCTTTGCGATGGATTTGGCTAGTTCAACATCTGAACCTACAATCTGATTTTTCCCATCAACCAATTTCTGATATTCAAATGGAGCAAACTCTGGATTTAGGGCCACCACCAATTTTCCTTTAGCCTTAATGGCTTCAACACCTTGGGATTGAGTGTTACTACAAGCAAATAATAAGGGAAACATAAGCAAACCAAACATCGTCATCAACACCTTCTTCACTTTATTCATAGAAGAGCCTCCTTTTATTTTTATACTTTATTATTGTATAAATAATACTCCTCTCGTTCTCGTTTGTCAAGATAAAACTGTATTTTATTTCATTTTAATCAAGAAAAAGCTTATTATATGATATATTTTTACATATAATAAGCTTATTTATACTATTTGAGTTTTTAAAAATACAATTGTCCAATTACAGGTAAGATGAAGAGATCAACGAACTCTCCACATTCTCTTTCACAATTCAATGACTCGATGGCATTGTTGAGCTACATAGGCATCGTGGGTAACGATAATGACCGTTTTCCCTTCCTTGTTCATATCTAAGAGAAAGTTTAAAACCAAATCTCGATTTTCAGGATCTAGAGAACCGGTTGGTTCATCTGCTAAAAGGAGCTGGCTGGGTTTTAAAATGGCTCTAGCAACTGCGATTCGCTGCTGTTCCCCTCCAGATAACTCTGAAACTTTTTGATGTAGAATTGATGGCAACCCCACTCTCTCTAAAATTTCTTCTATCTTTTTGACTTTGTCCTTCTTGGATAATTTTACATACTTTAGAGCGAGCATGAGATTATACTCTACCGTTTCATTATCAATCAGAGCAAAGTTTTGAAACAGATAGGAGATATGTTCGCGGATAATCGCTTGCGACTTAACAGAATTGACAGGTACATTTTGCTGACCGAAAATTTCATAATGTCCACTGTAATCGCCATCTATCAAACCCAAAAGATTTAACAAGGTTGACTTGCCACTGCCACTTTTCCCAACAATGGCAACTAAATCTCCTTGGTTAATTTTTAGAGATAAGTTCTCCAAAATAACTTTTTTCCCAATGGTTTTCGTAACATTTTCCAACTTTATCATAAGTGATCCCCTTTCAATAACTGCACTACATTTCGTTTTTCCATCTTAGAACCCAAGAAAAGCACAAACAGGATATCTAAGCCTGTAAATCCTGCAAAAAGTAGGAGCGGGAAAAGTGCCTGTGTAAAGAATAGCAAAACCATAAAAGGAAGGCTATAAACAGCTAATAGAAGACCCAGCAAGGAACGATACCGATCTATCAATTTCCAGCCCATAAACTTCTTGGTGATAATATCTGTTCGCTTCAATAAGAAAGTTGTTACTAGTAAGAAGTAGGAAATCATCATACTAAGAAGACCAACCAAAGCAAAGAGTATATTGAAATTCCGAACAGCATCTCGATAAGAATCTACTTTATCTTGTTGAATGACTTGAATAGATGAAAATTTTAAATAATTCCCATCTGATAATTTCTCAACTAACGCTGTCACCTCTTTTTGATGTTGAGCCGTATTTTCGATTTTAATCGGGTTATTTAAACCTGTTGTAGACAGGGAGGCTTTTTCATCCCACATCATATCGGAATCATTGACCAAGCTAATAATTGGATTGTAGAGATTTTCCTTTCGCTTTTCGTTATAGGGGAAGAATGACCAATCGCCTTCATAGTAAGCAATCTCGATATCCATCTCCTCTATCGTTCGTTTTTGCTGCTCTTCATACTTCATTGATTGATAGGTAATCAACTTCCCCAAGAACTGGTTTTTCTCTTCTTCACCTTTCGTACTTGCTGGCATCAAAATAACTTTTTTAGTGCCGGTATCGGGTAACTTGAATCCCTTGCTCTTTAGAAAATTGCGATTAGCATAGTAAACATCCACCGTATCTGTTAACTGATATTGCTGAATCTGTTCTGATTTGACAAAATTTTTTACAGGAAGACTGCTACTTTGCACATAGCCCGCCTGCGTTTTTTCTACCAAATCCAGATAAAATCGATAGAAATAATCCACTGCTTGCCCTGAGCCTGCCAACTGCTCTTGCCACAGGTTATCATTGAGTTGGAAAGTTTCTAAGGTCAGATAATTTCCTTGACTGATCCACTGTTTCTGGTAATCCAACTCTTTGTTTTCTTGCTCCAAACTTTTTCCTACCCCAACTAGCAAGACTGTCAGTAAAATAGTAGTTCCAATTTTCATCAAATAATTAAAGAGTAGACCAAATTTGAAAGATGAAAAACTTTTCAGCAGAGAGCTGATTGTCATTTTTTGGATTAAGAGGTAAGTCAACCAACTGATAAAGAGATAAAGTTGCAAAAGCAAAAAATGCGACAACCATAACATTGGGAACAAATCTTTTGGCTTGTAATCAAGCAAGAAAAACACTCCTAGATTGATCACAAGCGTCCCACCTAGGAGGAGGTAAAGGTTGCCTTTTACAACATCAGCTAAAACAGCCCTATCTTGAAAACCCAGTAACTTTTGTACACCCACTCTTTTCATTTCCATCATCGGCTGATACACTGTTACTAAGACAAGAAGCAAAATAGCCAAGACAAAAATAATGGCAGATAAGAGCAAATCTCGATTTATGACTTCCACTGCACTTTTATAGGTTGGCTCTAGCAAGGTAGCCTGGTCGGTCTTGAAAAAATCGCTCCATTTCTGTACAATCCTATCCTTGTCCATCTCTTGTGTAGAAGTTATCGTATAGCGACCATTTAAACTACGAGATGTATCCTTGATATAGGTTTGAAAAGTCATAAGCTGAATAGGCTTGGCTTTTAGAAAAGTCGGAATCGTACCAAGTTTATTGGAAATTTCTTTATTACTGTAAACTCCCTCACCATCTGTGGTAAAATCAAGAGAAGAAATCCCAAACTCTTGGTAGGGAAAGGTATCTTTATCAAAAACACCAGACTTGACCACCTCATCACCACTGTCTGTTTTGATGATGGAGACTTTATACTCCTTTGATACATCCTCAAAAAATCGAAGAACAGATGCTGCAGGTTCGTTAATATCTTTCAAATACAAATCCAAAGAATCTACAGTCTTTCCCATTTCCCGAATCCGAACCACTTCACGTGTGTAGTTTATATTAAAAACAAAAAAAGTGGTACACAAAAGCAGGAGTAACATACAGAAATTACTGATTTTTTTCATAAAAGTACCTCCTTAGTACTTTATCATCTTAGTCGTAGAATTTATTCCCTTTTTTCACAAATTTATTTTAGATTTCTTTTTTACTTTTTATACTACTATGATACAATATTTTTAATCAGTTTCTATTTTCTGTTAACTTTTTTCACGAACAAGGAGGAGATCATGCGCTACGATTTTGGAAATGTTTATAAAGAAATACGTGAGTCAAAAGGATTAACCCAAGAAGATGTCTGTGGTAGCGTCCTTTCAAGAACCAGCCTATCAAAAATCGAAAGTGGAAAAACAACTCCTAAATATGAAAATATGGAGTTTCTTCTCCGACAAGTCAATATGAGTTTTGAAGAGTTTGAATATATCTGTCAACTTTATCAACCAAGTGAACGATCAACTATCATGCAGACTTTTCTAAAAATGGCTTCTATTAGTGGTACAAGCGACTTAAGTAAATTACTCAAAAAATGCCAACATTATCTAAAAACACACCATGATTTCCCCATCCAGCAGTTACAAGATATGCTCGAAATCGTTATCTACATTCGTGAAAATGGAATAGAAAAATTGTCAAGTAAGGTTGACAACATTGTAAACAGACTATGGGATAAGATTGAGAAACAAGATACTTGGTATGAGAGCGACCTCAAAGTTCTTAATACCATTCTCTTTGCTTTTCCTATGGAGTATATTCATCAGATTACCGAAAAAATTCTCGAACGACTAGAGGTTTATAAACACTACAGTCCTGTCTTTCGGCTTCGTATGATGTTGCTTCTGAATCTCTCAACTCTTTATCTTTACAATGGTGATAAGTTGCTTTGCAAACAGCTTTGCTACACTCTCTTAGAGGATGCAAAAGCAAGCAAACAGTATGATACACTTGCGTTTTCCTATATTCGTATCGGCATTTGTGCTAATGATACTCAGTTGATACAGAATGGACTCTCCTTAGCTAAACTAGTAGAAGATGAACACTTACTAACAGAGCTAGAGCGAGAAGTTAACATCTTTGTAAACAAAAAAGAAAGCCATTGAGACTTCCTTTTCTATATCATCTTAATACCAACCGTTGTTAAGCCAGAAGTTCTTGGCAGCTGTCCATGAACCGTAACGTCCTGCAACGTAAGCATCTGCTACACGTTCTTGGTTTTCAGCTGAGTAGTCACCGTTCAAGTATGAATCTGTCAATTGGTAACGTCCGATGTAACGTCCGTTTGTAGCAGTGTAGCTACCACCTGATTCTTTTTGAGCGATCCATTCTTTGGCTTCTGCTTCAGAACCACTTACAGTAGAAGCTGCTGCAGTGTTGCTTTCTGCTGCTGGAGTTGCAGGTGCAGCTGGGGCTTCATAAGTTGTTGTTGCTGCTGGAGCTTCTTCAACTGTTTCTGTAGCTACTGGAGCTGATTCTTCCGTTGTTGCTGCTGGAGCTGCAGTTGAAGCTGTTCCTTCGATAACCAAAACTTGGTCAACATAGATAAGGTGAATATCTTTGATGTTGTTTTTTGCTGCCAATTTTTCAACAGTTGTGTTGTACTTCTCAGCGATTTCTGAAAGAGTATCACCTGATTTAACTGTGTAAGTTACAGTTTCTTGGGCAGATGCAAGTGATGGAGCAAAGAAAGCAAGCAAAGCTGCTACTCCTGCGATAGTTGTTTTAATTTTTTTAGTTGTTAATGACATATCTAAAAATTCTCCTTCCATTGGATATATCTATGATACCTTTTAAATGTTACCGTTGTTTAACGGTTTTATGTAGAAATATTACAAAAATGTTTTATATTTACCGTTTTAAGTAGGTTTTTGTCACAAAAGACCTTATTTTATACTAACTTTAATCATTTTAAGCTTTTGATAAGGGAAATAAGCGCAGAGATCCATTCTTTGATATAATAGATATAAGAATCTTTGTAAGGGGAAACAGATGCACTCACTTCGTTTTCAATCTGTCTTTGACATTATCGGACCAGTTATGATTGGCCCATCAAGTAGCCATACTGCTGGAGCTGTTCGCATCGGGAAAATCGTCTCTTCCATCTTTGATGATACGCCGACAGAAGTCGAATTCCAATTATTTAATTCATTTGCCAAAACCTACCGTGGTCATGGAACCGACCTTGCTCTCGTCGCTGGTATATTAGGTATGGATACGGACGATCCCGACATTCCAAATAGCCTAGAGATTGCCCATAAACGTGGTATCAAGATTGTCTGGACCATTCAGAAAGACAGCAACGCTCCTCATCCTAACACCACTAAAATTACTGTGAAAAATGAACACAAGTCCATCAGTGTGACAGGAATTTCCATCGGTGGAGGAAATATCCAAGTTACGGAACTTAACGGCTTTGCTGTCTCTCTCAACATGAACACACCGACCATCATCATCGTGCATCAAGATGTTCCAGGTATGATTGCCCATGTTACTGAAGCCCTCTCTCGTTTCGATATCAACATCGCGCAGATGAATGTGACTCGAGAAAAAGCTGGAGAAAAAGCCATCATGATTATCGAAGTCGATAGTCGAAGTTGCGAAGAGGCGATTGAAGAAATCCGAAAAATCCCTCATCTCCACAATGTCAATTTCTTTAAGTAGGAGGAAACATGTTTTATTCTATCAAAGAATTGGTCGAGCAGGCGGATCTAGACTTCCAAGGAAATGTCGCCGAACTCATGATTGCGACAGAATATCAACTAACCGGTCGGGAACGGCCAGAAGTTCTCCTCCTCATGGAACGCAATCTAGAAGTCATGAAAGCCTCTGTCGAGCTCGGCCTCAGTGAAAACAAATCCCGTAGTGGCCTAACAGGTGGAGACGCGGCCAAACTAGACCGCCATCTCAAAAGTGGCAAGGCCTTGTCTGACTTTACCATCCTATCAGCAGCCCGTAATGCCATCGCGGTCAATGAACACAATGCGAAGATGGGCTTGGTCTGCGCCACTCCAACCGCAGGAAGTGCTGGCTGTCTGCCAGCCGTTCTCACTGCTGCTATCCAAAAACTAGACCTCAGCCACGAAGAACAGCTGGATTTCCTATTTGCTGCGGGTGCCTTTGGATTGGTTATCGCGAACAATGCCTCTATCTCAGGTGCTGAAGGTGGCTGTCAGGCCGAAGTTGGCTCTGCCTCTGCCATGAGTGCCGCAGCCTTAACCTTGGCTGCAGGTGGAAGCCCCTATCAGGCTAGCCAAGCCATTGCCTTTGTCATTAAAAATATGCTGGGCCTCATCTGCGATCCCGTCGCTGGTTTGGTTGAAGTTCCCTGTGTCAAACGCAATGCCATGGGGGCTAGCTTTGCCTTTATCGCGGCTGATATGGCCTTGGCAGGTATCGAATCTAAAATCCCTGTTGACGAAGTCATCGATGCCATGTATCAGGTCGGATCAAGCCTCCCAACTGCCTTTCGTGAAACGGCCGAGGGTGGACTCGCCGCTACACCTACTGGTCGCCGCCTACAAAAAGAAATCTTCGGAGAATAAGCTTATCTATATCTATTAGGAGAAACTATGCCCTCTATCTCAGCAATCTTTTTTGATCTAGACGGAACCCTGGTTGACAGTTCCCTCGGGATCCACAATGCCTTTACCCATACCTTTAAAGAGCTAGGAGTTCCAAGCCCTGATGCCAAAACCATTCGTGGTTTTATGGGACCGCCCCTTGAAAGTAGCTTTGCGACCTGCCTTCCCAAGGAACAAATCTCAGAAGCTGTGCAGATATACCGCTCTTACTACAAGGAAAAAGGCATCCACGAAGCCCAACTCTTCCCCCGAATAACGGAATTACTCCAAGAGCTTTCGCAAAACTACCCTCTCTACATCACCACAACAAAGAATACCCCTACTGCTCATGATATGACTAAAAATCTGGGAATCCATCATTTCTTTGATGGCATTTACGGTTCTAGTCCTGAAACACCACACAAGGCAGATGTCATACGTTACGCCTTGCAAACGCATCAACTCCCTGCAGACCAAGTCCTCATCATCGGGGATACCAAGTTTGATATGATTGGAGCCCAAGAAACTGGCATTAAAAAGTTTGCTGTTACTTGGGGATTTGGAGAAGAGGCTGATTTACTCAGCTATCAACCTGACTGGATTGCCCGTACCATTGACGATATCATTAGCCAGCTTTAACCATACAAAAATACTCCTAACACTAGTGAACTAGGTTGAGGAGTATTTTTTATATGTTGTTACTATCAGAAGGAATCAACTCCTTGCTTAAGCAGTAATTTGATCCTGTTCTTCAGTATCTGTATCTTCATCCTTTTTACTTGGCCAAGCAAGCATCACAATAAGGGCAATCGGTCCTGCAATAGGAACCAAAGCAATAAAGATAAAGGCCCAGTGGAAACCAGCGTCTCGTAAGCGACGAACAGTTACGGCGATAGAAGGCAACATGAGAATAGCCGCTAAAAAGAAGTAAAAACCACTCATAGCTTGTAAACTACGGAGTGCCTCCAAGTTATATGGGCGAGTTGACACTGCATCATGATATTTCATGTAAGCAGGAAGACAGATTAATAAGTTTGTAAAATAAATCCACCAGTACTCCGAACGAGTCGAACGACCAGTAAAGTTTACATAACCCTTCCAAAAGTTCTTATAAGCATTAAACATACAATAATCTCCTTTATTTTTTCTTCATAGAGTCTACCATAAAGTAGAATGATTGACAAGTCCTGAAGGGATCATTTGCTGTGAAGCGCGACTCAGCCGCTTTAAAATAGAGTAGAAATATCTTAATATTTTCGTACCATTTCTTCAAACCGAGAGTCTTCAGTGTTCTCTTTATTTGTTTCACTATTCTCTATCACTTTTTCTACAAATCGTTGACTTGGCATAGCGAGCATAACGAGCAGTGTTACTGCACCCAAAGGAACAAATACAATAAAGATATAGGCCCAATGGATACCCACATCTCGTAAGCGACGTACTATCAGTGCTAGTAGAGGAACAAACTCTACTATAAACAAAATAATACACATACTGAAGACCGCAATATTCCTGATGGCTTTATCAGATTCTACTCCAGTAAAAAGTGAGTAGTAGGCGGGCAAGAAAATCACCATATTTAGCAGCCAAACCCACCAAAATTCTGGACGTGTGGAACGACCAGAAAAATTTGCATAGCCTTTGAAAAAACTCCTAATAGCACTCAGCATACAAAAAATCTCCTTTTGATTTTAATACTTATTTTGCAAAGTTATGTTACCAGCTTAAAAAAGAGGTAGTTTTTAGAGTGTCTGAAAACACTCTCCTGATAGATCACATAACATCGTCCCTTGAATAGTTGCGCTTATTAATCCTTTGAAAGAGACGATGTTTTCTACTCTCTATTTATAAAAACCAGCTTTCTGATTTCCTCAGAAAACTGGCGATAGTTGTTTCGCTATGAAGGAGATAGGCACTCTTACTCAGCATGGGTTGTCTCATTTGCAAAGGAAATAATGGCTTCTTTGAGCTCATCTCCGCTGAGTGAACGGAACTCTTCAATCTTTTGATCAATAGCTTCTAGCGGCATGACATTTACCTTACCAACGAAAATCTTGTCCATGACTTGGTTATCAACCAATTCGGTCGAAACCAAGAGTTCTTCATAGAGTTTTTCACCTGGGCGAATACCGACCTCAACGATTGGAATTTCACTTTCCGTGTGCCCACTTAGAAGAACCATTTTCTTAGCCAAGTCATAGATCTTAACTGGTTTGCCCATATCGAGGATAAAGACTTCTCCATCCTTGGCATAAGCACCAGCATGGATTACTAGACGGCTGGCTTCTGGAATTGTCATGAAGTAACGTGTCATACGGAAGTCTGTCACCGTTACCGGACCACCTTCAGCAATCTGACGTTCAAAGACAGGAATCACGCTACCACGGCTACCAAGAACATTTCCAAAACGAACTGCACAGTAGGTTGATTTGCTACGTTGGTTAAAGCCAGTGACAATCAACTCTGCCACGCGCTTGGTTGCCCCCATAACATTGGGTGGATTGACCGCTTTATCAGTCGAAATCATGACCATCTTAGGTACTTTGGCTTCATCAACAGCCTTGGCAACATTGTAAGTCCCGAGGATATTGTTCTTGAAGGCTTCTTTTGGATTGCGTTCCATCATCGGAACGTGCTTGTGGGCTGCAGCATGGTAAACAATGGCTGGTTTGTACTGCTCAAACACCTGCAAGAGACGATCATAGTCCTGAATATCTGCAATAACAGGAACATAATCAATTCCTTGGAATGTACGGATCAATTCATGATAAACGAGATAGATGGAATTTTCGCCATGCCCAAGCAAGATGATACGTTCTGGATTGAAGCGGCTAACCTGACGACAAATCTCTGAACCAATCGAACCACCAGCTCCTGTCACCAAGATGGTCTTGCCTGTAATCTCAGTACCCAGACGCGATTCGTCGAGACGAATTTCCTGACGGCCCAAAAGGTCTGTGATATCAATTTTTTGGAAACCACTACCTGGTTGATGGAGTCCTTGAACTACTGTCTCAACCTTAGGCATCTTGTAACATTTGACGCCTAGTTTATTACACATCTGCAAGATGCGTTCGTACTCTGAGGGGTCAAGCGAAGGGATGGCTACGATGACACGCTCGATCTGGTGGCGTTTAGCTAATTCAGGTAGATTGTCATAGGAGCCCAAAACTGGGATTCCACCTAGTTTTTGTCCCTTTTTCTTTTCATCATTATCCAAAATCCCCACTAGCTCAAGGTCGCTAGTTGGATGTTGGTAGCTGTTCATAAAGAGGGCACCACCATCACCAGCACCAATCAAGAAGGTACGACGATGCTCTCCATCTCCACTACCTTGCTTGCGCTTAGAATAAATCAACTGCCAAGTGATACGAGGAAGCAAGATGAGGAAGGTACTCAACAAGATGAAGAGTACGATGAAACGGATAGAAAACAATGGAAGAAAGGCATAGCAGATCCCATAAGAAAGAACACTGCTGAGCATCACTCCGAAAAAGATTTTCATGAAATCCGTAATCTTGCTATAACGACTGATACTAGCATTTAGCCCCCAAAACGCAATCATGATTTGATAGAGGAGGAAGGCTAAAAGAGTATAGATCACGTAATCCACAGGCGCAGGATTTATAAGGCCATAAAACAAGATATAAGATACGATGATGGAAACAACCATACTCAGAATATCGAATATCCCCCAAAACACTTGTTTTTGCTGTTTATTTAAAATTTCAACCAGATCAATCACATAATCTGTTAGTTTTTTATTCATAGGAATTTACTCCCCCTTAAAAGAGTCAGATGATACTGTTGTTATGATAGCCTGAATCATTCAGTCTATCGGGGCTTACTTTCTCTTTCTTAAAAGTTTGACGAAGATAAACTGACGTACAAAGCCTGGACAAAGTGCAACAATTGCCTGAATGGCTACACTTTTAGCATATTCCATGTAAGAAATTTGCCCTCGCTCAAGCATCCGTTGGCGAGCTTGACGATAGAGTTTGAGGTAACGCAAGCCACCTCGACGCTCAAACATCCCTGCACCAACACGAACCTTACACAAGATTTGATCTAGGTTCCCAGTCTTGGCACCTGCAGCAATCATATTGAGCCAAAGGAGGTCATCCTCCATGTAAAGGCCATCTTCATAGTTGCCTGCCTTGAGGACCATGTCCTTTTTGAACATGACTGTCATATGGTTAAAGGCGCTTCTCATTCTCTGATAAGCCACAATGTCTGCATGCTGAGTTGGAACACAACGATAAGACACAATCTCATCTGGATTGTCAATGAACTCTGCGATATGCCCACCTAAGAGGTCGAGATCTTCTTTCTCCATTAGCTGAAGCTGTTTCTCAAAACGATCCGGAACGGCTAAATCATCTGTATCCATGCGGGCAATAATGTCATACTGGCACTGTAAAACACCGTATCGAAGAGCCAAGCCTAAACCTTGGTTTTGTTCTAAGGGGCACCGTTTAACTGGAATGTCTGACTGAGCTTCCACTTCATCTAGCACCTGATAGAGTTCGGGTGTGAGCGGCCCGTCCTCAACAAGAACAAGTTCGCTCGGTTTCAAGGTCTGGTTTTGAACACTTTTGATAGCATCTCTTAAAAACGTCGGATTTTCCTTTACATAGACCGACATCAAGACGCTGATTTTTTGCTTTTCAGGCACAGTTTTTCTCCAATGTATAGATTTCCTTCCACTATTTTATCACAAATTCTCCTAGTTTCCTATTTTTATATCAAATCAAGGAAAATTCTAGTAAAGAAATCTGTCTCTTTTCACTTTATTTTCACTTCCATTGATTGATCTGTCTTGGCTGTCATTACTTGACATTATAAGGAAAAAAACTTAAAATAAGCTGTTATTAAAATCATCCTATCGAGGTTTTTATGAAGAAACAATCACTCTTTTTTGTTCTAGGAATTGTCTTAATCGGGACCGTTTTACGATCTCCCTTCACTGCTCTTCCAACTATTTTAGGAGATATTGCTCAGGGACTAGGAGTGGAGGTTAGCTCTCTTGGGATTTTAACCAGTCTCCCTCTCTTGATGTTTGCTCTTTTCTCTGCTTTTGCAAGCCGCTTGGCACAAAAAATCGGGTTGGAACATCTCTTTACATACTGTCTCCTCCTCTTAACTGTTGGCTCTGTCATTCGGATTTTCAATCTTCCCCTTCTCTATCTAGGGACCCTAATTGTGGGAGCAAGCATTGCGATCTTCAATGTACTCCTCCCAAGTATGATCCAGGCAAATCAGCCTCAAAAGATTAGTTTCCTAACAACGCTCTATGTCACTGCCATGGGAATTTCGACAGCCATCGCTTCTTATCTATCCGTCCCTATCACCCAAGCTAGTTCTTGGAAGGGCCTCATCCTCGTTCTCAGCTTTCTCTGTCTGGTCACTCTGCTAGTCTGGTTGCCAAATCATCGCCACAACCACCACCTAGAAAACCAAAAAGAAA
This sequence comes from Streptococcus sp. 27098_8_23, assembly GCF_041432195.1. GTDB lineage: Bacteria > Bacillota > Bacilli > Lactobacillales > Streptococcaceae > Streptococcus. The sequence goes on from NZ_JAPVZF010000002.1 coordinate 191,090, forward strand.
AGCAAGTCAAAGAGAATATTCTAAAAAGTAAAGATGTCTGGGCTATCATTATCTTTGGCGGGCTTCAGTCCTTGCTCTTTTATACAAGTATGACCTGGTTGCCAACTATGGCTGTTAGTGCTGGTATTTCTAATAGTGATGCGGCTCTCCTTGCTTCTATTTTCTCACTCATCAGCATTCCTTTTTCAATGACTGTTCCAAGTCTGACGACTCGTCTATCAGATGGTCACCGTCGAATCATGCTGGCAATTATCTCTATCGCTGGTATGACAGGAATTGCCATGCTCTTGTATCCAACCAATAATTTCCTCTACTGGTTAGTCGTCCATCTCTTGATTGGAACGGCCTGCAGTGCCCTCTTCCCCTACCTCATGGTTTGCTTCTCGCTTAAAACCAGTTCTCCTGAAAAGACAGCTCAGCTATCAGGACTAGCGCAAACAGGAGGCTACATCTTAGCTGCTTTTGGTCCTGCCTTGTTTGGTTATAGTTTTGAACTTTTCCAATCTTGGATCCCAGCTGTCCTTGCCCTTCTAGCCATCGATATCATCATGACCATCTCACTCTTTATGGTGGATCGGACTGAAAAAATCCTTTAAACTTCTAGTTTTTACTAGGAGCTTTTTTATATATAAAATTTTTACACATATTTCTTGACAGGGCTTTCATATTGAGATACAATATATTTGAAAAGAGTATATATAAAATTTTTATATAATATAAAGGAGGTTTCCCATGTACTTCCCAACATCCTCTGCCTTGATTGAGTTTCTCATCTTGGCTGTACTGGAGCAGGGGGATTCTTATGGTTATGAGATTAGCCAAACCATTAAACTCATCGCCAATATAAAAGAATCTACGCTCTATCCCATTCTCAAAAAATTGGAAGCCAGTGGCTTTCTGACCACCTACTCTAGAGAGTTTCAGGGGCGTATGCGCAAATACTACTCCTTGACCAATCGGGGCGTAGAGCAGCTCGTTACTCTAAAGGAAGAGTGGACGCTCTATACCGACACCGTCAACGGCATCATAGAAGGGAGTATCCGCCATGACAAGAACTGACTATCTGACTCAGTTAGAAACCTATCTCCATAAACTACCTGAAGCTGACCGCATCGAAGCTATGGACTACTTTAAGGAACTATTTGACGATGCAGGTTCAGAGGGCGAAGAAGAACTCATTGCAAGTCTAGGAACACCAAAAGAAGCGGCTCATGATGTCCTCTCTAACCTCCTCGACAAAAAAGTTAATGAAGCCCCTGCTCAAAAGAATGACCGTCAACTGTTACACATTGCCCTACTTGCCTTACTGGCAGCCCCTATCGGAATTCCGGTCGGGATCGGCATCCTCATGGCCATCATCGGTATTTTTATCGCAGCTGTCTCCGTCATTCTAGCCTTTTTCACCGTTTCTGTGACGGGTATCCTACTGGGCGGACTCTTTATCGTAGAGAGCTTTAGCGTCCTAGTCGAAGCCAAATCTGCCTTTATCTTGATTTTCGGGGCCGGTTTGCTTTCTATCGGTGCTTCTTCTCTTGTTCTACTAGGTATCTCCTATGTAGCTCGTTTCTTTGGCCTCCTAATCGTCCGCTTGGTGCAATGGATTCTTAAAAAAGGAAAGAGAGGTGACAGACATGCGTAAATTGACGAAAGGATTTCTCATCTTTGGTGTGGTTTCTACAATCCTTGGTTTTATCATGATCATTGTAGGCGCCCAGTCCAATGGTATTCAAAGTTTGCTTGCCATGTCAAAAGACCCCGTCTATGACAGTCGTATCGAAGAAGTGACCTTTGGAAGTGAAGTGGAAAAACTTGATTTGACTCTTGAAGAACATAGCCTAACCATCACAGAGTCTGTAGATGACAAGATCCATATCACCTATCATCCTTCCGTGTCTGGTCGTCACGATCTGACTACTGGCATGAGTGACAAAACACTGAGCGTCACTGACAAACAAGCCTCCCAACATCGTTTTCTCGGTTCAGGAATCGAAAGCCTACTTCGTATCGCCAGCAACTATTCTAATCGTTTTGACGAAGTCGTTCTCTCTCTACCTAAAGGAAGAAAGCTACAAGCTATCACCGTCTTAGCCAATCGTGGACAAACTAATATTCGTCAAGCCAATCTTGAAAATGCGACAATTAAAACAAAAGGCTATCTCTTAAGACTAACAGAAAGTTCTATCAAGAACAGCACACTAACGACACCTCATATCATCAATATCTTTGATACCGAATTGACAGATAGCCAGGTCAAGACGGAAAGGGAACACATCTATGCTGAGAATATCAAGGTCCACGGCAAGGTTGAGCTAGAGGCCCATTCCACTCTAAACCTCATTCTCTCCCAGAAAGAGACTGACCGTATCAATCTAGATCTTTCTTCTCAGCATGGTGGTATCTATCATAAACCCAAAGAAGAACATCGTGGACAAAAAGAGAATCAACTTGCCAACCCTTATAAAACTGAAAAAGCAGATATCAAAGATCTACTCATTGCAAAAGCCAACCAAGATATCTACCTACCTAAAGAAGAGCACTCTGCTCCGTCTAGAAACCATTGACAAAAACGCTTTCATCTGCTAGGCTAAAGATAGAAACGACCATAAAAAAAGGAGGTTCCACCATGACACAAGAATGGTTTGAAAGTGCCGATCTTGAGAAGAAATCACCTCAGACAAAATCAGAAATCCAGCCCAACGAGCCAGAGACTTCGGAAACTGTGGAAGATGAACCACAAGCAAGCCAAGAAACTTCTGTCTCACCTAAAGAGTTAGAAATACATGAGGAGGAAGCTCCCGAAATGATTGAGGAAGCCCAAACCAAGGAAGAGGGAGAAGGGAAAGCTGAAGAGGAACACAAGCAAGAAAACCCTGCAAAAGAGAAAAGTATCCTCAGCAAGGCTTTAGATAGTCCCTATATCCCAGACATTGACCCCCGCAAAACTGCCCGATTCAAAGAAGAAATCGCACTGTTTTGGACTTGGCTGCTGGATGCTATCCAAGAACCAACTGCCAGCAAGACTACGGACCAAAAGCATCGTTATAGTGTCTTTGGCCTGCTCACTTTGCTATCCACGATTAACCTTTTCTTTAGTATCTATCATATCAAGCACCTCTACTATGGCTATATGGCCTCTATTGCCAATAGTTTACCTAACCAGCTCCCTCCTTTAGATCTCTTTGCTGGACTCTCCATCTTGGTCGCTAGCGCTCTATTTTACTTTTCTATCATTTTGGGAGGCTTTACTGTCCGACGTGTACTGGACCAGGAGAGCGGCTTCACATTCCAAGAAGCTTGCGATCGTTACAGCCGACTCTTTGCTATCCCACTTGTCCTAACGGCTCTAGCAAGTTTCTTTGCACTCTTTGGTGGCTTACGATTTGCTGGCATCCTCACTCTTCTAAGCATGGCCATCTTTGCCCTTGGAAATCTCTTTGTGATTAGCAAGCCAAGTAAGACCAGTAGCCTTGACCCATTTTATCGATTCTTGCTAGCTGTTTTACTTGATGGCGCTATTCTCTTACCCTTCTTCATTGCAGAGCTCGCGCTGACAGTGGACTACCTTCGCATCCTGACCTTCTTTTAACCAAAATCCCTGCCATTTGTTAATGACAGGGATTTTTTATACTAACTCTTTTTTAAACAAGGCCTACTCGATGCTTGCCAATTCCTCAAAATCTTTTCCCAAAATGGCTTGTACTTCTAGTTGATTGGCATCTAATTGCTGGTAAAATGCTGTTGGTAGCGACTCTAGGAATTTTTCATAATCCAAGCGAGCGATGGATTCGTAGTCTTCTGCTTTTGAGCCATCACCAGAAATCTTCACTAGGTCAATCTCCCAAACAAGCTCTTTGCCTGCTAGCTGCTCGGTATAGGGTGCTGGCACAAAGGTCTCCTTAGGTAAAATCGTCTTGACTCCTTGGGCTAGGTGGTAGATACCGTGTACCTTGCCTTGGGCGTCTGGGTAAAATTTCACACTGGCAAGGTAGGCATCAGAGCCTTGAACCTTCTTGACCAGCTCTTCAAAACGTGCCAATCCATCCTCAGCCAAAAAGCTCTCGAGGTATTCCTTGTTGAGATAGATAGGGGACAAGAGCCCTTGGCAATAGACTAGACGAGCCGCTTTGTCAGATAGATAATGCTTGACCGTTTCTCGGAAATAAGCTTCAAAGTCAAACCCTTCTAGCCCTTCTACTGCCTCACCCAACTTGTTTGATAGGGCTTGGATGAGAGCTTCTACAATCTCCCAGTCCGCTCTGGTAAGGAAGTCTGGAATCACCACTTGATAGCCTTTTCGGCTATCCGCATAGTTCACCTTGAAGAGAAATTGCGACTGACCTACAATTCCACACTCGATATACTCGAGACGATTGAGGGGCTGACGGAGATAGACCGCATCATAACTGTGTGACTCCAAGCCCTCCACAAAGGCCAAGATGGACTTGGCAGTCAAGACCTCCTGTTGTCCTAGGATGCTTTCTTTATTTGGGATAAAAAATGTTTTCGCCATAACTGGCCTCCTTTGAAATCGTTTACACATAGTATACACTATTTTCCTGAAAGATACAGAAACAAATTTTAGATTTTTAGATAAAAAGCATAGAAAAACAGCCTCTAAGGGCTGTTTGCTTTATACTGTAGCGACTTGATCCAAGCTTTCACCGATAGCTGCTAGGCGCTCGATTACTTCTGCTTGTGTCAATTCATTTTCTGAAACATAGCGGTTGCGTGGGTGAACACGGCACTCGTGTGAGCATCCACGAAGGTACTTGTCTTCATTTTCTTCTGATGTTAGGATACGACGGTTACAGAAGGGATTTCCACAGTTAACATAGCGTTCACATGGTGTTCCATCAAACCAGTCTTTCCCTACAATGGTAGGGTTGACATGGTTAACATCAACTGCGATACGCTCGTCAAAGACGTACATTTTCCCATCCCAAAGTTCACCTTGAACTTCTGGATCTTTACCGTAAGTTGCGATTCCTCCGTGCAATTGGCCGACATCTTTGTAACCTTCACGAACCATCCAGCCTGAGAATTTCTCACAGCGAACGCCACCTGTACAGTAAACCACGACACGCTTGTCCATGAATTTTTCCTTGTTGTCACGAACCCATTGTGGCAACTCACGGAAGTTGCGGATGTCTGGACGGATAGCCCCACGGAAATGTCCTAGGTCGTACTCATAATCGTTACGTGTGTCAAGAACCACTGTATCTTCGTCAAGAAGGGCTTCTTTAAACTCTTTTGGAGACAAGTAAGCACCTGTTGTTTCAAGTGGGTTGATGTCGTTGTCAAAGTCGTTGTCTTCCAAACCAAGGTGGACAATTTCTTTCTTGTAGCGAACAAACATCTTCTTGAAGGCTTGTTCATTTTCTTCGTCAATCTTGAACCAGAGGTCTTCCATGCCTGGGAGGCTGTGAACGTAGTCCATGTATTTTTGAGTTGTTTCGTAGTCACCTGAAACAGTCCCGTTAATTCCCTCGTCAGCGACGAGGATACGGCCTTTGAGACCGATTGATTTACAGAAAGCCAAGTGATCTGCCGCAAATTGCTCTGCGTTTTCAATTGGAGTATAAAGGTAGTAAAGTAAGACACGAATATCTTTTGCCATAAGATTTGTTCTCTTTTCTATTCTTAAATTTTCAGAATTTTTCATTCAACTATTCTAGTATACCCACTTGGGAAAACGAATGCAATTTATTTGACCGGAAATTGTAGAAAGAGTCCTACCCCTGCACTTCATCAGTAACCATAGCGAATCGCAGATAATTCTCTCAATTTTTTGATTTGCTTAGCTTGATTTTCTGACAAACCCAGCTTGTTATCAATCAACACACGTGAGATGTCAACGTTCATTTGGCTCAGAATAAATGGAGTAGAGGTTCCATCATCCTCTAATCGTTTTTTATAAATCACTAACTGATTTTTCAAGGGAGTAAGTTGAGGCGCAGCCTTTATATCTTCCAATAGATGATCAATGATGGTCATCGCTTCACAACGCCTTTCTCTACCTCCAGCGAACCATTTTAATGGTGTCATTCTCATTTTCCTCCTGAAATTCGCTTATAAATTAAAAAAATATAATCCCTAACTCTCCTGCCAATATTTTACCCAAACACCCTATGTAAAAAAGTCAGCAAAAATGGCAAGGTCGCTACAATATTATTGATTACATGCACCGCATAGGATGGATAAATGCTCTTGGTATAGCGGGTCAAACCAGCAAAGATGATTCCAGATGTTGTAAAAACGAAGATATCTAACAGACTAGGCAGGCTTGAAAAATGAGGGAGAGCAAATAAAATAGACGGAAGAAGCAAGTCAAGAGCAAATCTCGAATCTTTAAAAAAGGCGTGTTGCAGTAATCCTCTATAGATTAACTCTTCCATCAGTGGAACCAGAAAGAACAGGGCTATATAAATACCTAGCTCTGCAAAGTTAGTCCCACTATAACCAATCAATACAGCCCAACCTTCAGCAGTTGACTGAACATGTTTAGCTGTCTGAACGTTAAAAGAGATCTGGAGCACTACCACTAATACTGTCAAAATCGAATACCAAAGCCATTTTTCTCTTGGAATGCGAAAGAGATAACCATGGCCTGTCTTAACCAGAATCCAAATCATGACTCCGATAAATAGCAAACTCAAGATATTTTGAATCCAGAAGAAATTACCAATCTGGGAAGAAAATTGCCAATAGTTTTGGACAATAAGTGTCAGCTGAGAAAGGCCAAATACGAAAAATAGGTAAGAGAAGACAGCACTCATTTTAAAAAGAAGGCGATATTTTTTCATAATAAATCCCCTATAGATGTATGTGTATCACATCGCATAAACCCTCAGAACCACTCTTTTCATGTTTACATCCTAAAAATCACTACCTCCCCTAGAGAACTAAGGAAGGCAGTGATCACATTTTTAGGAATTAGGAATGAATACACGAAATCAATCGTTCTTATGATTTTTTGTTTTTCAAGAATTCGTCGTATTGTTTTTGCATTTCGTTCAATACTTTTTCGTAGGCACCTTCAGATTTCAATTTTTCCATCAATTCTGGAATAGCTTTATCTGGGTCTACAGTACCGGTGTTGATGGCTGTATCGAATTGTTGCATTGTGTTAGAAATTGCTGAGATTTCAGATTTCACATTGTCAGTGTTAAAGATGAATCCAAGTGCTGGAGATTCTTTAGCTTCTGCCAATTGTTTCTTAGAATCTTCGATTTGTTGGTCTGTAACGTTTTCGTTGATGTAAAGAATCCAGTTGTTACCAGTGTTCCATCCACCCATGTGAGTATTTCCTTTGTAGCCATCAAGGACGCGTACACGGTTTTCTTTACCTTGAATTTTTTCCCAGTTCTTGCCTTCTGGACCGTAAACAAGACCGTTCAAGAGTTCTGGGTTCGTGTTCAATAGGTTCAACACTTCCATTGATTTTTCTTTGTTCTTAGAGTTGTTTGAGATAACAAAGTTGGCAACTTGTGTTGTTTGGTTTTTCTTGATAAAGTTAGTGATTGGTTTGATTTGAATGTCTTTGTTCGCAACGCGTGAAAGCAAGCTGTTACCATAGTCAGCTGGTCCTACTGTTTCTTCACGAACGAACCAAGTATCTTGTTGAAGGTCAAATGAAGTGTCGCTTGTTGCTACGTCTTTTGGAATGTATCCAGCTTCATAGAATTTGTGAAGAGTCTTCAAATGTTCTTTGAAACGAGGCACTTCGTAACGGTTTACGATCTTAGTAGTGTCTCCTTCAAGGTCGATAACAAATGGAAGTCCGTTTGGTACTGGGTAGTCAAAGTTATCAGATGGGATAAAGTTCTTCGTAACCGCAAATGGTACTACATCTGGAGCTTTTTCTTTAATTTGTTTCAAGACTGGTTCAAGTGTTTCGTATGAAGTTACACCTGAAATATCGATACCGTATTTAGCAAGAAGAGTTCCGTTGAAGGCAAAGTTTTGAGATGATGCAACGTTAGCTGCAACTGGTACTGCATAAATCTTACCGTTTACAGTGTTCCCTTTGATGTAAGCTGGGTCAAGTGCTTTGTAAAGCTCTGCTCCTTCTTTTTTATACAATTCTGTTAAGTCAGCATAAGCACCTTTTTGAGCATTTACGACATAGTTAGATGCAAATGCGATATCATAGTTTTCACCAGATGATGTGATAACTGACATTTTCTTATCATAGTCCCCCCATCCGAGGTATTGGATATCCAATTTAGCACCGACTTTTTCTTCGATGATTTTGTTTGCATTTTCTAGCAATTCATCCAAGTTGTCTGGTTTGTCACCGATTTGGTACATTTTGATTACAGGTTTTTCACCTGAAGTAGTATCTGCAGCTTTTTTGTTGTTACCTGTAAGGTTTCCACAGGCAGCAAGACCAGCAGCCAAAGCGACTACGCTAGCAGATGCAAAAGCATATTTTTTCCAGTTTTTCATGATAAAAACTCCTTTTTTTATTTTTAAACTTATAAACGATTTAATGATTTTTAACTTCAGTCACTAAGATGAAGTTGGGAAGGGAGAAACGGTGTTTCTCAGCAAGTGCTATTCTTTCACACCACCGATCGTCAAACCTTTAACAAAGTAGCGTTGGAAGAATGGATACAGAATTGCAATCGGAAGGGTTGCAACAACAACCATGGCCATACGACCTGTTTCTTTTGGAAGAGCGACTCCCAGTTGGCCAGATAGGCCGACTGCTTTTGCAATGTAGTCCATATTTTGCTGGATTTGCATAAGCAAATATTGCAATGGATACAAGTTGTCACTCTTGATGTAAAGAAGGGCGTTGAACCAGTCGTTCCAGAAACCAAGAGCTGTCAAAAGCGTGATGGTTGCGATACCTGGAAGTGACAAGGGCAAACAAATCTGGAAGAAGATCCGAGCTTCACTGGCACCATCGATACGAGCAGATTCGAGGATGGCTTCTGGAATGGTCTTCTTGAAGAAGGAACGCATCAAGATGATGTTGAATGGTGAGAGAAGCATTGGAACAATCAAGGCCCAAACGGTATCACCCAGTTGAAGCAGGCGAGTGACCACGATATAGCCTGGTACCAAACCAGCATTGAACAACATACTAAGAAGAGCGAAAATCGTAAAGAATCTGCGGTACTTAAAGGTTGTACGTGAGATGGCGTAGGCATAAGTGGTTGTAATGAAGACGTTGGTCACTGTTCCGACTACAGTTACAAAAACTGAGATAAAGAGCGCTTGGAGGATCTTATCTTTAAACTGAGCTAGGAACTGGAATCCATCTACACCAAACTTCGAAGGGAAAAAGCTATATCCATACTGGAGGATGCTCTTTTCATCTGTCACCGAAATGATGATAACGAAGATAAAGGGCAAGATACAAGAAAGAGCGATCAAACCAGAGATAATACTAAAGAAGATATCTGCTTTCTTACTGAAGGAGTGAATGCCGACATTATCGATTTTTTCTTTTTTAATTTTCTTTTCTGCCATATTCTCCTCCTTTCTAGAACAAAGCTGAGTTTGGATCGACTCGTCTTGCAAGCAAGTTTGATAGGATAACCAGTATCAAACCGACAACGGATTGGTAAAGACCGGCTGCTGAAGCCATACCGATATCTGCTGTCTGAGTCAAACCATTAAAGACATATACATCCAAAACGTTGGTTACATTGTAAAGCTGACCAGCATTGTGTGGGATTTGATAGAAGAGACCAAAGTCTGCACGGAAGATATTTCCGACTGCAAGGATGGTCAAGACTGTTACAAGTGGAGTCAACTGAGGAATGGTTACGTTGCGAATGCGTTGCCACTTGCTAGCCCCGTCCACTGTTGCTGCTTCGTAGTAGGTTGGGTCAATTCCCATGATTGTCGCATAGTACATGACACTGCTATATCCAAAGCCTTTCCAAATACCTAGGAAAAGGAGAAGGTATGGCCAAATGCCTAAATCAGCGTAGAAGTTGACTTCCTTCATGCCAATGGATGTTAGGAAATGGTTGAAGACCCCTTTGTCAATGTTTAGGAAGGCATCTGTAAAGAAACTGATGATAACCCATGACAGGAAGTAAGGGAACAACATAGACGTTTGGAAAATCTTAACCATTCTCTTAGAGCGGAGCTCGCTGAGGATGATGGCAATCCCTACTGATACAATCAAACCGATAAAGATAAAGCCGAGATTGTAGAGAACGGTATTTCGAGTGATGATAAAGGCATCTTTTGAACTAAACAAGAATCTGAAATTATCTAACCCGACCCATTTACTATTCACAATACTATCTATGAAACCATTACTGGTCATATGGTAGTCTTTAAAGGCGACCACATTCCCAAATACTGGAATGTAAAAGAATAGAATCAACCAGAGTGCCCCTGGTAAAACCATCAAGAGAAAGATCCAGTTATCTCTCAAGGTCTTTGAAAACTTTTTCATAATTTCCTCCCTTTTTATTCCTAAAAACTGATTTCATCGAATTTTTAGGTTTGATAACGATTACATTATTAGTATACTCCTAATTGATGGCTAGGTTAAACTACTAATTATAGAAAAAACTCCACAAATTATTTTTTGTGGAGAAGTTTTTTATAAGAAATAGGTTTCACGAGAAACACTCTGACTCGGAAAAGATGCCCTTAAGTCGTATAAATCGTCGATGCGGTCGCAATGGTGTGCCACTGGTTGGCTGTTGTGGCTGCAAAGTCCTTGTCTGCGTAGAAGTCAGTAAATGGTAGGATTTCAACTTCTAGCTCGTCGATGCGGTCAATCTGCCCTGCCAGATAAGCCTCGATACGACTTTCTGCTCGTTTGATCCGTTGCAAGAGTCCGCCCATACGGATATCGACTGTATCCAAGCCAAAGACCTTATTTTCTTTCAACCATTGGTGGCTAAAGAGAGCATGGAAGTTTTCAATCTCGCTTCTGAGTTTTGGTAATTCTTGCATGGCGATTTGCTGTAAGCTGACTTTGTCACCGGATTTATAAGCTTCACGGATGCGTCGTCCCACATCCACTTTGCTACTTAAAATCTGGTTCAACTGGGCCTGAGTTTCAAATAGGTAGGCATAGTTCCCAGCTTTTTCTTTGATTTCAGCAAGCGTCTCAGCAGCCTGAGCAAAGTGCGGTTTGTCCTGTTCAGGTGTCATGTGTCTGTCAAGAATCGGGCAAAGAACATCCTGATAAAAGACATAGCGGTTGGGATTGATCCCACTGAGATTGCCTGGCAAGTCTGGCAAGAGATTGGCAAGGTCAATCTGAATAAAGTCCTCAACTGATAGACCCGTATTGGTCTTGAAGTGAGCAGACAAACGGTCTAGGTCATTGCGGTAGCTGAGCTCTGCCCAGATTTGCAGACTTGGTAGAATAGAGAATTGGGCTGTTTCACCACCATTGTCCCCCCAACCCGTCACGATGACTTCTTTGATCTGATTAGCACGACAGGCTTTATTGGCCTCCATAGCAATAAGACGGCTGAAATGGTTGTTGGGTGTGAAACCGATCCACTTCCAAGCACCACCTGCAAAGGCAATATCTTGGCTAATCTTGTGATGGTTGCGGAAATTGCGATTGTATTTTTCCTCGCTATCCTGATAATAATCCCAGTAAACCAAGGTTACACGGTCTTTGAGACGATCTAGGTAGACACGAGTTTCCTCTGGAATCTCCACATCGCGGTCGTACTGACCATCTGCTGACATGAGTTTAAAGAACATATCACTCCACATCTGACAATGGAAACCATACTTATCGGCAATATCCAGCACGCGCTCCAAGTGTTGACACATGAGGAGACTACGGTCTACAACGCCGTTCAAAATGAGGTAGCGCCCCAAACCAACCAAATGGGCTTCGTCCATCCCGATATTGACCTTGCGTGTCTGCAGTTTAGATAGAGTGGCAAACATCCCATCAACCAGGTCATACACCTTTTCTTCGCCGATAAGGAGAATGTCCTCCACATCACGAAGTTCCTGCACTTCTTTGACACCCCATTTGACGAAGGCTGACAAGTGGGCCAAGGTCTGGATGCAAGGCACAAAGGTCATATCAAACTGCTGGACATAGGCTTCGATTTCCTGCAACTCCTCTGCTGAATAGGCGCCACGGAAGTAACCAAAGTAAGGTTGCCCCTCAATCTGATAGGTGTCTTCCATGTAAAGTTCAAAGGTTGAGTAACCCATGAGAGCCAAGACCTCAATCATCTGCTTGGCAGAAGCCACATTCAGCACCGCATTTCGAGAACAGTCTGCCATGTAGGCCAAATCTTCATAAGCTGCCTGCTCCTCAATCGCTACTTTATCACCTTCTACTAGAGCTGTTGCCAATAAGGACAAGGCGCGGTAAAGTTGGTGAGGTTTGCGATAAGTCAGTTGATAGTGGCCTCCCTCACCCTTGATAGAGATAGAGGCTTGGTCAGACTGAGCGACTGCTACCTCTACATCTGCTAGCGAAATATGCTTTTTAAGCAACTCTAATGCTTGCTCTTGTTTGGGACTAAGTCCTGTAAATCTTACCATTGATTTTCCTCCTGCAGCCAGTTGACAAGGGCACCATAGAGATTGGCATCTGCATGATAGGTGCAAGCTTGGATAACTGGTGCGACCGTGTATTCTTCGTAGGTCTCGACAAAGTTATCGACAGCCTTCTTGACACCTTGGATGAAGTCTGGATTCTGACTGATAGAGCCTCCCAGACTAATGACATCTGGGTCGATGAGATACTGAATATTGAGCAAGCCTTGCGCCAGATTACGGTTCATGCGCAAAATAGCTTCTTGACAAAGAGCATTGCCTGCTGCAGCTTCTTGGTAAATCTTGCGACCATCCCAGTCAGTCTGACCAGATTTTTCAATTACGTAACGAACCATGTTTCCTGTAGAGGCTAGTAGCGACCAGTTGTTGAGTTTTTCAGCTGGTTCAATGGTTGTCATATAGCCAAACTCACCACCTAAGCCGTGGCGACCACGGTGAAGTTTGCCATTGATAATCATAGCTCCGCCAATTCCTGTCCCAATCACGACACAGGCCGCATTTTCAATTTCTGGATGAGCCAGCAGTTCACTAAGTCCAACACAGTTGGCATCATTTTCTAGATGGACAGGGAGTTGATGATGTGCAAGAGCTTCATACCAAGAAAAGCCATGAATGTAAGGCACTGCACTGATTCCCTCAATCACACCTGTTTCTTGATTGACCGCTCCTGGAACGCTCATGGCGACCCCTCTGTAATCCTGCTCTGACAAGCGTTGGTCTAGCCATGCCAGTAAATCTTCTAGGGTTTCTGGTGTCGGTGTACTTGTCTTATCTAGTATTTTTCCATCAGGAGTCAGACTGGCAAACTTAATCCCAGTCCCTCCGATATCAATGGTTGCAATGGTCATTGTTCTTTCCATAAAAAGGGGCGAATCAGTAGTTAGTCCTTACTCTTTCGCCCCTCCTTTCTATCTCATAGTATTAGTTATCAAACACTTTAAAACTGTTAAATGTCTTCTTTTTTGATCAATTCTGTGCGAATTTCTTGTGGTGCTAAGAGTCCTGAATGAACTGGATATGGTCGCTCAAGTAAGTCAAGAATGGTTTGTTGGTGTTCAGATATGCGCACATTTTCTTGGCTCATATTGTAGTAACGGAAAACATATCCTTCTTCATTTTCAGCTACCTTAAAGGCTGTCGGGCAGACTTGTGGTAAGCTGAGCGCCGCATGGCTCAAGAGGCTGCCAGTCGCTGCCACACTTCCTTCTTGTTTAGCGACCTGAAGACTAGTGAATGGTGTTTGAAAGGCTTTGGCACGACGGAAAGCGGAGAAGCGTTCCCCTGCTTGGTGGCACTCAAGTGTAAACTCAACTTCAAACTCACGCAAGCATTGAGCCTCTGGTGTTGGGAAGTAACCCCAGTCACCTAACTCACCTGAGGCACGAAGAATGGTCACTGCAATGGTGTCGTCTCCAAGGATTTCATACTCGTGCAATCCTTTATTTGCCACTGTCACCCCTTTTTCATCATCATAAAGGCTGACAAAGGCTTGTTGGTGTTGTGGATTTTCAGGATTTTCCCAAGAAGCAGCTGGTTTGTTTGGTCTTGTCACCACCTCATAAATGCTTTCAGAATCATTGCTTGGACGAGTGTTATGAGTCTTAACCAAGAGACGGATACGGTGATCCTTAGCGGTGTTGGTAAAGCGAGTCTTGAAGCGGATTTGAGGATTGTCAACAAAGACAGTCATCTCTGTTTCCAGAGGAAGGGTTGTCAATTCTTCTGAGCGCCCAGCTTCACGCGTCATAAACTCGATGATGCCTCTTTGTTCCGCATCCAGTTTTTCGTCTGCACTTACTGGAATTGTCAATTCATGCTTGAGCAAAATCTTGGCAAAACGTGCTGTATTTTCCAAGACCTCATAGCCCTTAAGCTCTGCATAGATAGGTTCTGTTCCTTTTGGTTGGAAATAGATGTACTCATTTCCGATGTCACCACGGTCTTCAAAGCGAACAACATCCTCATACGCTTCATGAGTTGTCTTGTCGTAGACTGTGATAGTATCATCCACACTGACCGTTACAAATGGCGTATCGATCACTCCGTTTTGGTAAATACCGTCACGGTGTTCTTGTTCTCCTTCGAGCAATTGGAAAGTTGTCCAAGAAAGTGGTGCCAGATGAACAGGGACTGTCACGCGCACTTGTCGAGCGATACGAGCCTGACGGAACTTGTCTTTTGGTAAATCATACTCAAAATTAGCTCCCAGATCTTCGATTTTCGCTTCTACAGCATGCCCTTCCAAGTCTTCGACACGGTAGCTTGGCAAGGTCAAGGCTGCCATCTTCTTATAGCCTTCTGTTGGGTGCAATTCTTTGAAATCACAAGTCGCTACATCAATCACGGTGCTGACTGTATCAACCTTGTCATGCAAGCCTGTGTTGATGACGGTAAAGAGATGGTCGCTTTGGGCTTCGTGGGTTGCGATTTTGCCCTTCCACTCATTGAGAAGATTGGTCTTAACAAAGTTTCCAACTTGGTTAACTTTGGCAAAACGTGTCTCCATCTCACGGTGAACCTCGTCCACGCTACAGCCACAGATACTATCATGGGGAGCATTTTGTAGAAGGGCTTTCCAAGCATAGGTCAACTGGTCCTTATGGTTGTGACCACCAGTGATGACAGTCAATGGCTCCACTACTTGTTCTAGGAGATTGCTATTTTCTTGGAAGGATTGTTTGAGGTAAATGCGTGATGAGGAAGTGTTGGCAAGCGTGTACCAACCATCTGTTTCCTGACTTGTCAACTCACCTGTAACCGTTGATAACTGCTCTGGTAGAGCACTTTCTACTGCATAAACATAGTCATCAAAGGAACTATGCACAAAGGTCACATCTGGGAAGAGTTCATTTGCCACACGAATGGCTTCACTCAGATTTCGCTGTACAGGCTGGTGGTCACATCCGTTCATCATCAACCATTGGTTGGTCGAAGCATAGTCACGTACGTCTGACAATTTTTGTTTCCAGAAGGCCAGGGCCTCATCCTTATCAACTGGGATTTCATTCCCATTACTATACCAGTTGGCAAAGAGGATACCGAGGACACGACTTCCGTCTGCACCCTGCCAGTACATTTCTGAAAACTGGGATGTGAACTGCTCATCTTCGAGAACTTGGTTGTCAAATCCAATCGGCTTCACACCACGACCAAAGGCTGCCACGTGAATGCCTGATTTTTGAAGGATTTGGGGAGCTTGTCCCATATTTCCAAAGGTATCTGGGAAGTAACCAATCTGGGTTGATTTGCCCCATTTTGCACATTCTGCTTGACCAATCAAGGTATTGCGGACATTGGCTTCACTTGAAATCAAGTAGTCATCCTGCAAGATGTAAAAAGGACCAATTTTGAGTTTGCCTTGGTCGATGTAACGTTGGACTTTGTCGCGATTTTCAGGGCGAATTTCCAAGTAGTCATCAAGGACAATAGTTTGTCCATCCAAGTGGAAACTCTTGAACTCAAGGTCATTTTCAAAGAGATCAAAAAGATTGTCAAACAATTCCACCAACTGCATCCGGTGGCTTTCAAAAGGCAAGTACCACTCACGATCCCAGTGACTATGTGAGATAATATGTACAACAACATTTTCCATGAAGTAAAACCTCATTCTAACTTAAATTTTTATTTCTATCTAACTAAAGAACTGACTAGCGTATATCTAGATAATCCAAGACTAATTCACAGAACATCATGTTGGCCCAAGAGAACCATTCACGTGAGTAAAGCGTTGGGTCGTCCACGTGGAAACTTTCGTGCATGACACCTGTGCCACCATCGCAGGCAACTAGCTGATCCAGCAAGTATTTTTTCTCTGCCTTATCTCTTGTTGTCAAGCCTTGGATAGAAAGGGCGATTGGCCAGATATAGCGATAGAAGGTATGGGAACTTCCAAGACCGCTAGCGTATTCTCCTTGGTAGAAATATGGATTTTCAGGGCTTAGAATGGTACGGCGTGTGGCTTGATACACTTCGTCTTCAATGTCGCAATAGCCCAGATAAGGCGCAGCCAGCAGACTCGGTACATTTGGATCATCCATGATGCTAGCATTTCCTAGACCATCCACTTCAAAGGCGTAAATCTTTTCACCCTTGCTGTTGGAGGTATAAGCGTAGTTTTCGATTCCTTCTTGGATTTCAGACTGGAGACGCTTAGCATCTGCAATAATACTCTCGCTATCAGCTAGGTCCAGTTCTGCAAAGATTTCTTGCACGTACCCCAAGACTACTACAGCAAACATATTGGACGGAATCAAGTAGCTATACTGGCAGCAGTCATCACTCGGACGAAAAGCTGACCAGGTCATACCTGTCACTGCAAAGTCAGGTCCAAAGCCATCATTTACCAGAGTATCTTCCTTGCGGTCTGTATCCCGAACGAAACGATAAGGAGAATTGTTGTGGTCTTGTTCCACCGTCCACAGATGAAGAATTTCCTTGGTCGCTGCGACAAAAGTCTCATCAAACTGACTAGTCTCGCCAGTCTCTTTCCAAAGGAGATAAGCCAACTGCAAAGGATAGCAAAGTGAGTCCACCTCATACTTGCGTTCCCAAATCCAGCCATTAAGGTCGGTATGGTCAGTCTCATGGTGCCCCTTCCAGTTTTCCTCAATATTGAAGGAATTGGCATAAGGATCCTTGAGTACCAAGGTCATCTGACGCTTGACCAGACCTGCAATGGTCTGACGCAAGAGAGGATCTTTTTTAGCCACATGAAGGTAGGGTCTGAGTTGGGCCGTCGAATCCCGAAGCCACATAGCAGGAATATCCCCTGTCAAGACAAAAGTTGAGCCATCTTCTAGAATCTCGACCGTATTGTCCAAGGTGTCGGTGTAGCAACGCTCAAAGACATCCACCCACTCCGGATGATCCTTAGCCCGCTCTGCTACTTCGTCTAACCATTTTCTAACAATTTCTTTCGAATAAATCATCGTGCAGTTTCCTCTTTCAAACAAGTTTCATGTTCAGTATATAGTTTTTGAGACAGAAAATACATACACAAATGATAGTCATTTTTCTACAAAATTGCTTACTTTCGAACCCCATATCTAAAGGCCTCATTTTTCTGATATAATGTAGAAAAACAGCTAAAGGAAAGACTATGAAACCAATACTTGAAACCATCGATACCCGCTTTGGGACTGCTAGCAAGCATGCCTTCTCTCGGGGAAATACCCTACCATACACAGGCGTGCCTTTTGGGATGAATTATTTTGTGCCCCAGACCAGTGACCAGGAGGGAGCTTGGTTCTTCGATCCGCATCTGCCCATTTTTCAGGGGATTCGATTAACCCACCAACCCAGTCCTTGGATTGGGGACTACTCTTGGCTCCTTCTGACACCTGTTACAGGCCAGCTAGGTGGAGACAGCCTCTTCCATCGTCAGTCTTCCTTTGACCTAGATAAGGCCTCTTTCCAGCCTCATTATCTGAAGATTTTCTCCCTGCGCTATCAGATTGGAACCCAGCTCACACCGACTTGCTATGGCGCTTCTATTCGTTTGGAGCAAAAGCAAGGCAAAGCCCTATCCCTCTATCTTCACGCAGCAGATGAACTGACAGTAGAACAAATAGATAAGCGGACTCTTGCCCTGCGTCAAGAGGGAAAAACAGAGACCAACAAAAATCCGCTGATACTGTTCACAGTCCTGCAAATGAATACGGATATTCTTGCTATCACACAAGAAGAGGGAGACTGGCGAATTGACTTAGCAAGCAGTCAAGCCGAGATTCAACTAGCGACTTCCTTTATTTCTCCTTCTCAAGCGCTATTTAATCTACCTCAAACGGACTTTGATAGCTGTAAAGCAAATGCCCAAGCAGACTGGGAAAATCTCCTACATCGTTTTGATGTGCTGGAAACAGGAAAGGCTGACCGAACCTTCTTTGACCACTGCCTCTACAGACTCTTCCTCTTCCCACAGACATTTTATGAAGTGAACGAGTCAGGGCAAGCCATCCACATGGATCTAGCTACTGGTACTGTCAAGCCCGGCATCCTCTTTAGCAACAATGGTTTCTGGGATACCTTCCGGACTACATTTCCCCTCTTTGCCCTTATCATACCGGAACACTATCGTCTCTTTTTAGAAGGCTTTCTCAATAGCTACCGCGATACTGGATTCCTTCCAAAATGGCTGGCCCCAGATGAACGTGGCATGATGCCCGGTACCCTTTTAGATGGCATTATCGCAGATAGCGCCTGCAAGGACATGGCTCCCAATTTGGAAGAAGAACTCCTCCAAGCCATGCTGCAGACAGCCACCAAGTCCGACCCTCTCGGCATCAATGGTCGTCACGGACTAGCCCAATACCAAGAATTAGGTTATCTTTCTACCGACCACAACGAAAGTGTCAGTCACACCCTTGACTACGCCTATAGCGATTTTTGTATCGCCAACTGTGCCGAAAAGCTTGGTCAGAATGACATCGCGGAAACTTATAGAACTTCGTCACAAAATTACCGCCATCTATTTGACGCTGAGACAGGTTACATGCGAGCCCGAGACAGCCAAGGAAACTTCCGCCCTGACTTCTCTCCCTATAGTTGGGGACGCGACTACGCCGAATGCTCTGCCATTCAAGCGACTTTAGGCGTACTCCATGACATCCCAGGCTTAATCCAGCTTATAGGTGGAAAAGAAGCCTTCAGCAATTATCTTTTGAAAGCCTGTCAGGACGCTCCTCTCTTTGAAACCACCGGCTATGGTTACGAGATTCATGAAATGAGCGAGATGGCAACAGCTCCCTTTGGACAACTCGCCATCTCCAACCAGCCTAGCTTCCACATACCTTATCTCTTTCGCTACAGCGACTACACTGACTACACTGCTCTACTCATCAAAACCTTGCGTCAGAAAGCCTTTCACCCCAGCTGGGAAGCCTATCCTGGCGATGAGGACAATGGCAGTCTCTCTGCTTGGTACATCTGGTCAGCTCTTGGATTCTACCCGACCTGTCCAGGCAAACCAAGTTACGATCTCGGAGTCCCTCTCTTTGACCACCTCCGTATCTACCTAGCCAAGGAAAATAAATGGCTGGATATCCATGCCGAGCAAAACCACAGCCATTTCAACTTTGTCAAAGAATGCCGATTGGACAAGACCATAGTATCTAGCCTTCAACACCAAGACCTCTTGAAAGCTGAGCAACTGACCTTCACCCTCAGCTGGCTACCAAATCACTCCTAACCAAAAGAACCTTTGCACCGCGCAAAGGTTCTTCTTTTATGAAACTTGGACCTGAAGTTGATCTACAAGCTGACTCTCTACAGTTATCCACAACTTGTGGATAAGAAAACATGCCTAAAAACTAGTTTCTCCAAAATCCAGCTCTTAGACTTGGAAGCCTTCACGCTAAACACACCTTTGTCAAACAGCTCTGTACTAGGGTTTCTGCTAGCTCTCTAGCAAGTCACTAATATACGGAACTATTATCAGGATACTTCAACGTCCTGAGTTGTATGTCATTCACGCCTAGACTTATCCACAGACTGTGAATAAACTATTGTTCCAGACCGCTCTCTCTTTGACTATAACAAAAAGCGATAGCAGCGTCAATATGACTAAGATTCCTTCCTAAATCCCCTGAAAAGATTCTATAATTTGTACAATCGTAGCTTTTGCATTCGCCAGCTAGTGAGAATCAGCCAGTAGAAAATGACTGCTTTATCACATTGTGAACAGTACATCTGTGATACTATAATACCTAACAACCTAATCGTTTCTAGCAAAAAATCCCGCAGATTTGCGGGATTCTCTCTTGCATCAATGCGCCAACATTTCTTGGGCAATTTCTTGGCCAGATAGGTTATCTGGATAGTAGGTTGGCCAGTTATCCATCTCTTCAAAGAGGACTTCTTGGCTAGTACCTCCAAAGAAGATATGGAAATGTTCTGCCTTGACTGGGGCGATATTGTGGTCACTAAACTGAACGTACTTGAACTGTCCAGCATCCGCATCTGTCGCTTCAAAGAGGAAGCGCACGCCACGATTGCCTTTCTTATAAGTCAAGATTTTCTTGCCGACATACTTGTAGGTGAACTTCTTGCTTTGACCACCTTGAACAAATTCCATAGTGTTGTCCGTGATGTTGATCTTAGTCACATCTGTCTGATAGCCTTTTCTATAGTAGGCCTTGTACTCATCCTTGGTCATCTTACCAGTCAACTTAGCCTTGTAGTCAAAAACTTGATCAAAGGTCCCATCTTCAAGGAAAGGATAGACCGACTGCCAGTTGCCAACATAGTCACTCAAGGTACGATCTTTGACATCTGCATCTTCAAAGTAACCATTGTGAACTGTCTTGGTATTTTCTTCCTTCTCTGGCTCGATTTCTGGTCCTTCTTGGTCCGTTGTCTGCTTCAAAGCCTTGAGGTTTTTCTCCATCACGGAGATGTAGTCCTCACCGGCCTTGGTTGCTTCTTCTGTCAGACTTTCTAGCGGATTGAGCACGTCTAGTTTGACACCTGTTTCTTTTGAAAGTGTATTGGCGAGGGCTTGTGAGGCATTTTCTTCAAAGTAGATATAAGAAATCTTGTTTTTCTTGATATACTCGGTCAATTCTGCCAAACGTGCTGCTGATGGCTCTGCATCTGGTGAGAGACCTGAGATGGATACTTGCTTGAGACCGTAGTCTAAGGCAAGGTAGTTAAAGGCAGCGTGCTGAGTCACAAAGCTCTTTTGTTTGGCTTGAGACAAGCCATCTGTGTAGGCCTTGTCCAATGCTTGCAATTTTTCAATATAGGCAGCCGCATTCTTCTCAAAAGTCTCTTTTTTATCAGGATAATCTGCTGACAAGCTGTCACGGATATGCTCTACCAGTTTGATGGCGCGTGCTGGTGAAAGCCAAACGTGGGGATCGTAGTCGTGATGGTGACCTTCACCACCATGATCATGCCCTTCCTCTTCTTCCTCACCACCTGGCAAGAGGAGCATATCGCCTGTTGCCTTGATGGTTTTCACCTTTTTCTTATCCAAGGATTCTAGCAGTTTTGGGACCCAAGTTTCCATGTTCTCATTTTCATAAACGAAGGTATCTGCATCTTGGATTTTGGCAACTGCCTTGGCAGACGGTTCATACTCATGGGGTTCTGTACCAGCACCGATTAGAAGTTCTACATTAGCAGTATCTCCTGCGACTTGCTTGGTAAATTCGTAGACAGGGTAAAAGGTTGTCACGATATTTAGCTTCCCATCTGCCTGTTTTTGATTGGAACAAGCCACTAAAAACAGGGCACATAGACTAGCTAGTAGTAAGCTCAGTTTTTTCATTTCATTCTCCTATTTGATAAAACGTTTCAATAGACTGACTAACAAAAAGACAGCTACAAAGATAATAGTGATACTAGCGCTGGCAGGTGTTTCTGCATAGTAGGAAATATAGAGACCTGCCACCATTCCCAAAAAGCCAATAGCGCTGGCTAGTAACATAACGGATTTGAAGTTTTTCCCCAGACGAAGGGCAATACTAGCTGGCAAGACCATAATGGTCGATACCAAAAGAGCTCCTGCTGCTGGAATCATAAGGGCAATGGCCACTCCTGTCACCATGTTAAAGAGGATAGACATGGTACGAACTGGCAAGCCATCCACAAAGGCCGTGTCCTCATCAAAAGTCAGGATGTACATAGGACGTAAGAATAAGAAAGTCAAGAGCAAAACGACCGTAGCAATGGCAAAGAGGAATAGCACCTGCTCCTGGCTAATGGTCACAATAGACCCAAAGAGGTATTGGTCCAAACTCATGGAACTCGAACTTTTCCCCTTACTCATCACGATAAGAGACACTGCAAGTCCTGTTGACATGAGGATGGCAGTTCCAATTTCCATAAAGTTCTTATAGACTGTACGGAGATACTCCAGAAAGACCGCAGCGATCAAGACAATAGCAATGGTTGAAATGGTTGGAGAAATTCCCAAAACCAGACCAAAGGCTACCCCTGACAGAGAAACGTGACTGAGGGTATCACTCATCAAACTCTGACGACGTAAGATAAGGAAAGTCCCAAGAACTGGAGAAAAGAGACTCATGGCAATGACAGCCAAGAAGGCCCGCTGCATAAAGTCATAAGATAACAAACTAAGCATGGTCCACCTCCTGGTCGCTTTCGTGAACGTTAAAACAACGCCACGGCGAGTCTTGATTGCGCACTAGATGGATATTGCGATCCGCATAGTCCTTGACCTCCTCAGGGTCATGGGTAATCATCAAAACAGCCTTGCCATGATGGTGAGCACTATGGTGCATGAGTTCGTAAAATTCATTTTTGCTTCCAGCATCCATCCCTGTCGTCGGCTCATCCAAGACGAAGATATCTGGGTCAGAAGCAAACATCCGTGCAATAACCGCCCGTTGCTTTTGCCCACCAGAGAGGGAACCAATCCGTTTATCACGGTGTTCCCACATACCAACTGAGTCTAGACTAGCCTTGATATGCTCCTCATCGTGGGCATTCAAACGACGGAACCAGCCCTTTCGCGGATAACGACCCGACTTGACAAATTCATAAACCGTACTTGGAAAGCCAGCATTAAAACTGGCAATCTGCTGGGGAAGATAAGCTATCCTAAGCTTTTTACCATGAGTATTTGTTTTTGAGATTGTTACCTTGCCAAATCTTGGCTGCAAGATGCCTAGACTAGCCTTGATCAGCGTCGTCTTGGCAGCTCCATTTTCACCAGTCAGGGTAACAAACTCCCCACTATCAACACTGTAGTTGATATGCTCGAGGACAGGTTCTTTGTCATAATAGAAAGATAAGTCCTCTACTGTAATATACCTCATTATTTGATTTCTCCTACTAAAGCAGTTAAAAACCGCTGGATGACTTCTTGTTCATTTGGAGTAAACTGATTTGCTACTTGTTCATAGGCTGAGAGCGTGTGCTCATGGTGGTGATGATGCTCCGCCGCTACTGGTCGAGCTAGCTCTGTCAGTTGATAAAAGATCACACGCGCATCCTTTGGATCTCTGGATGTCTCTAACATACCCTCTTTGACTAAAGACTTGATAGCCTTGGTCACTGCCGCCTGACTGACATTGAGACGACGAGCCAACTCCGAGTTGGTTAAGGATTCTTCTGACAAGAGCATGAGGATGTGTTCCTGAGTATTGGTCAAGGCTACGTCACTTGTGCAATGCCCAATCAGAATTTCATGCTGGTTCTCAGATCTCAAGATCACCTCGTTTAAAAAGTTATCGATTTCCTGTGCAAGCTGTCTCATGTGTTACTCCTTCCCAAGCTATCTTTTCGTAAAAAACATAGATAGCCGCCGATTCTTTACTGGTTAATTATATCATAAACCAAAAAAGAGTCAAGGGAAAAAGGCGTAAAAACGTTTCCCTAGACTCTTCTAGATGTGAAATTTAACCTATTTTAGCTTTGGTTTTCGACTCGATAAGATACCTGCCAGACCAGCTACCATTCCCATCAAGAGCAAGAAGATGGATTGTTCACTTCCTGTATTTGGGAGAGCTTTTTCTGAGACAACCGCCTTCTTGCTAAATTGACCTGCCACCTCATAAGTCAATGGCACATTTGTAGTCGCATCGTTAGCAGGCGCATTCGTTTGAGGCGTTTCTACCGGCAGACTAAAAGTTGTAGAATCCACAGAAATCGTCCGTGAGTTCGGGTTGATCTTTTCATACTGGGTCAAATCAGCGGTTTTAAGATACTCTTTAAAGGCTGCATCCATAGACGGGCCTTCTTCACGCGCACCACCTAACATCGTGTAGCCATCACCACCTGCAGCTAGGAAATCATTGGTTGCAAGATAGTAGGTTTTTGCGAGGTCTAGGAGATCATAACGACCAGTCGTGCGGTTTTTGACCTGGATGGCCAAGACACGTTTTCCTGATGGCAGGTTGGTATCATAGTAGACCTTCACACCTGAAACTTGTAAGAAGCCTCCACTTGGCTCTAACAATGGTTGCCCGTTCTCATCCAAGACCTTCTTGCCATCCTTATCGACCTGCAAGATAGATCCGAGTGATTTTTCAAACATATCCAAGACTTGTTGCCCCGTCACTTGGATTTGTGAGATGGTATTTCCAAACGGAAGAACAGCAATGACATTTCCTTTAGTGATTGGTTTGCCTTTTGCAATGGTTTCACGCAAGCCACCACCATTTGTCACAGCGATATCTGTCGGATGGCTAAATCCTGTTTGACCATACTGATAGAGCGAGTCTGCCACGACGTTTCCGAGGTTGGTTTCACGGACCCGAACATTTTCACGATCACCGTTTAGTTCTACAGGGCTGTTTGAAACGACTTCAACCGCATTTTCAGCATCGTATTTTTGTTTAATGTCTTTGACTAGTTTTTCAACTGTTGAATTAGCTGGTAATTTTTTAGCATCAGCAGCCGGAATCTGAGTTGGATTGCCCAAAAGCTGACGTGATTTGTAGATAACTTTCCCAACATTATGAAGGTAACTCCCTGTTTGGTTATAGGTAACATTGTCTCCATAAGTCGTTGATTCTACTGTATGAGAGTGACCGTCGATTACTGTTACGCGTTTCCCTTTCAAACGAGGATTTTTAGACAAGGCTTCTGCCAAAGTTGAACCACGCCATTCTACTGGGGTTGTGGTATCCACACCCAAGTGAGCCAGCACAACATAGTGTTTGTAATCCTTACCTTCTGCACGAGCCTTAGCTTGAACTTCTTCGATGACCTTATTGACTTCAGAGATTGGATCTGTAAAAGTTACCCCTTTGACATTTTTAGGGTGAGTTTTGGTTGCTGTTTCAGGTGTTGTCACGCCGATTACAACAAACTCATCACCTTCCACAGTCTTATCTTTATCAACGATTGTAGAAGCTTCAAAGAGACGAGCTCCATTGACATAAGTATTTGAGCTAAGTAATGGGAATTTCAAGATTTCCTTGTATTTTTTAACTTCATCAAGACCAAAGTCAAACTCATGGTTTCCTACTGCCATGGCATCATACTGCATCTGATTGAGAATTTCAGCACGCGCTTCACCCTTCGTAGAGTTGGAAATCGGTAACCCTTGGAAAGCGTCTCCCGCATCAACAACTAGAGTATTTTGATTTGATTTCGCACGTTCCTGCTCAATGACAGTTGCTAACTTGGCATCTCCAATTACTCCCTTTTCCTCTACAATACGACCATGGACATCATTGGTGTGTAAGATAACAGTGTCCTTTTCTTCGCTTTTAGTAGATTCAGCAGGAGCTGACGGAGCTTCTGTAGGTACAACCGCTTCTGAAGTTGCCGAAGTTTCCGGTACCGCAGGGCTCTCAACAGGAGCTGGAGTCGCCGACGTAGCAGGAGCCGCTACAACAGCTGAACTTTCTGCAGGAGTTGTTGCTTCTTCAGCATAGACTTGTCCAGCTAAGAAGGCTGGAGCTAACAGGGCTGTCGACAAGACAGGTAACAAAGAACGTTTGTTCATTTTAAAATCCCTTTCTTTTCTTTTTCTCTTTTATATTATACGCTATTTCTAAAAATTTTGAAACTTTTGACCTATTTGCATCTTAAATATTCGCCATTTAAACAAAAAAGCTTGGGTTCAAATCCCAAACTTTTAGCTCATTTTATTGGAAATCTTTGATGTTCCCATCATAGGTCGCCCAGTCCTTGCTAAAGAAGCGGTCATTCATCTTGTAGTCTGGAGCTGGTTTCGGATCCGTCAAGAAAGGATTGACAACCTTATCAAAAGCTAGCCAACCTAACCATCCTAGATGAATGGTATCTTTAACAAAATAAGGGTCCCCTCCATTTTTTGAAAAATCAGCAATATTGGTAAAACCCTGACTTTCTAATTGGTAACGAATTTTCTCCACTGCATGCTGGTACATCTCTTCACTGAGCCCTGTGTACTCCATCCACTTCTTGTTAACCGGCTGAATGACAAAGAGCACATTGACATTCGACTTAGCAAATTGATTGAGGACCAGCTGCAAATCATTGTACTCAGAGGACTTGAGGAAGTTGTAATTTTTTTGATATCCTTCCCATTTTTTTAAATCCTTTTGAATCTCTCTCGTATAGAAATGATTTTCCATCCCCATATCGTTATTGGTCGTATTTGCTTCTGCGTCCTTACGAACAATTTTTTCTAACTCATCATAAGAAAATTGATCCGGAAGATCTTTTAAATAGTTCTCCACGTGTTCCTTGTACTTGAGTTGTCCTCGAATGGAGAATTGTCCAAAGAGAGCGGATTGTTTTTCGTTGAATCGCGCAAAAATATCAATAGCAACCTGATCAACATCTGATAATTCTTCACCCTTTGACAGTTTTTGAACAATGCTTTTTAATGCAACATTAGGATTCTGCTTTAACAATCGAATAGCCGCATGCTTTGCAGCAATGTCACCAGATTGATTTCCCAAAAAAGCTGTCAATTGGTCGCTGTTAAAAAATCTCTGAAACGCTGCGGGTTCATAATCTGTCTCCGTAAACCACTGAGGCGAAATCACAAATACAGCCTGCTTATTCTCTATTTCTGGCAAAATTTGCTGTAGGCCAAAATATTGATTGAGAGAGGCTGCTCCTGCTTGACCTAGAAAGTAAGGACGATAGGGACGATGGTATTTTTCCGCTAAAACAGCTGGATGGACACTATCAAATCGAATCCATTCACTGGACCCTAGAAAAGGAATAAAACGCATATTTGGATCCGTAAGAGCCCTTACCTTTTGGCTTCTCTCTTTAAAACTCTCTGCACTAACAGAAGCCGCCGAGTATTTTTCCTCCGTCAGATTATGGCTTGTTGTACCTGGATAAAAAAAGATGAGTAGAAGAACCAAAAATCCAGCAATGAAGATAGGCCCGAAGATCAGCCACAAGCGTTTAAGCATTCTTCAACTCCGTAATACCTTCTACGATTTTATTAGCCGTATTCCAGTCATCACGACCGAACTCCGTCACTGGAACACGAATGTCAAAACGGTTTTCAATCTCCACAATCAATTCAACCGTTCCCATGCTATCCAAGACACCGGCATCAAAAAGATCTTCTTCCATCATGTCAGAAACATCTTCCATAAACAACTCATCAATAATTTCAATAACTTCTGATTTGATATCCATTTTTTATATCCTTTTATTTTTTAAACCATAAATCATTCAAAAATCCAGAAAAGATTAAGAATGAAACCATCACGACATGGAAGGTGACAACCATGCCAAGCAACTGAATCCAGCGATTCTCAGGTAAGGAACCCTTTCCAGCTTTTTTCCGTTCTTTATTGAGTGCTTTTTTCTTACGAACCCAAGCGTCATTGATGACCAGCCCAATCCCATGAAAAAGTCCATAGGCGATGTAGTACCAGGTCACACCATGCCAAAATCCCATAATCAGCATATTGAGAATATAGGCTACACTTGAGGTCACATTGCGATTTTTAAAGACCTTCTTTCTGGTCAACACCATGACCATCCGCATAAAGACAAAGTCACGGAACCAGAAAGACAGACTCATGTGCCAGCGATTCCAAAATTCCTTTAAATCCCTTGACAAAAAGGGCTTGTTAAAGTTGATAGGACTATGAATACCCATCAAGTTTGAAATAGCTAAGGCAAACATAGAGTAGCCCGCAAAGTCAAAGAAGAGCTCCAGACCAAAGGTGTACATGACCGCTAAAGCGTAGAGGTTAAAGAAACCACCTGTCTGCAAGGCCAAATTTTTCAGCGGAGGCAATAATGTCTCTCCTAAAATGTGAGCCAAGATAAACTTGTAGAGGAAGCCCAGCATGATATATTTGACAGCCTCTTCTAGCATATCCATCAGCTCATCCCGCTCAGGAATGGTCTCGTAATTTTCATTGAAGCGTTTGAAACGATCAATGGGACCACTTGAGAAAGTCGGCATAAAGAGAAGAAAACGTAAGAATTGCCAAATCGTTAAATCCTTGATGACACCGTCTCTCAACTCAACGATAACCCCAACTGCACGAAAGGTCAAGTAAGAAATCCCTAAAAATCCAAACAAAGATTGAGGTCCATGAATAGCAGGAGATACTTTCACAAAGACGATTGGCAATAGGGATAGAAAGCTAACCAGGTAAAATATCCATTTACTATCCCGTTGTTTCCTGTACCTTTTGTAGAAAGATACAAGCAGTACTTGCCAGATAACATAAAGGATCAAAGCGCTTATTTGATTCGTCTTTCCACCGACCAACATGGTGACGATAAAGAAGAGACTAACGAGCACCTCGTACAAGGCAAAACGTTTCTTGAAAAAAAGACCAATAAAGATAGGTAAAGTCGCAGCAATTACATATAAAAAGTACTGAAGATCACCATAAGGTTCCAAATGAGGTAGCTGTTTATAAAGCTCCATCATCGGCTGTTTACCTCGTTAATCAAGCCCTTGATATCAATTTTACCATTAGGCGTTAGTGGTAAACTGTCTCGATAGAGAAACTTAGACGGCATCATATAAGACATCATGATATCTGCTAGGTCTTCTTTGATAGCCTTGGTAATATCGATATCACGTTCAAACTGCTGACGGACACCGTCTTTTAGGATGACATAGGCCAATAGATTTTGCACCTTGTGATCCTTGTTATAACGTGGGACAGCAACAGCCGACTCGATAAAGCGAGACTTGTTGAGGTTTTGAGAGACATCTTCAAGCTCAATGCGATAACCATTAAACTTAATCTGGAAATCCATGCGTCCACCATAGAGAAGCAAGCCCTCATCTGTCATAGTTCCTACATCCCCTGTGTGGTAGGCTGGAAGACCTTCGAACTCAAAGAAAGCTTCTGCCGTTTTTTCAGGATTATTCATATAGCCTTTTGAAACAGCTGGCCCTGAAACGATGATTTCTCCCTGTTCACCATTTGGAACTTTCTTACCTTCCTCATCAATGATAAAGGTCGGAGAATCGGCCTTGGTATAGCCGATTGGCAGGCGTTTGAGAGTCGTCAACATCTCATCAGTGACGGCAACTGCTGACAAAGCTACTGTCGCTTCTGTTGGACCATAGGCATTGATAATACGAGCATCTGGGAATCGCTCGCGCAGTTTTTGAGCTGTTTTGACCGTCAATTCTTCTCCATCAAAGTAGAAATGCGTGATTCCTGGCATTTTCTCACTATTAAAGTCTTCTGACAACATGGCCATATCTGCAAAGGAAGGCGTTGAGGTCCAGATAGCGATTGGAAGTGAAAAGATAGTTGCAAAGAGTTTTTTGAAATCCTGAGTAATGGCCGAAGGAAGAGCGAAAAGCGTGCCACCCAGTGCCAAGGTTGGCGCCCAGTACATGACAGATAGGTCAAAAGAATAAGGTGGCTGAGCCAGCATTTGTGGACGATTTGGCGTCGCAAATTCCTTATCTGTAATCATCCAGTTGGTAAAGCTGAGGAGATTATCATGGGAGATCTGCACTCCCTTAGGCTTACCAGTCGTACCAGAAGTAAAGATGATGTAGTAGTTGTCATCCCCCTTGACTGGATGGGTCATCTCGTAGCTAGAAGCTTGAGCAAAAGCTTCATGGACTTGCTCTAAATTCAGCATTGGTGTGCTAGTTTGCTCTAATGGAAAATCCGAGATGGCAATAATCAAACTTGGCTCTGCAACTTCTACGATAGCAGAAATTCGTTCCAAGGCCGAATGGCTATCAATTGGAATATAGGCATGTCCCGACTTAGTCAGCGCAACAAAGGTAGCCAGCATCTCATATTCCTGTCCGCCAAAAACGACGACTGGAGATTTCTCAGGTAAGCCTAGTTGATCGATGGTTGCAGCCAAACTATCCGAATCAGCCTTCAGTTCACCATAAGTATGTTCTTGACCTAAAACATTGTAGACAGGATATGTTGGTTGCGTTTGAGCAAAGTGCTCAATCGTTTCAATCATATCTTTTATCGGTTTATTAGACACTGTTCCTCTTCTCCTTTAAACTAGAACTCATTATAAATAAAGGTGCCTTGGCTCTGACCAAGGTAACTAAAAAAATAAAGCAAACCAAGCAAGATTACAAAATATAGAGCCGTCCGGCCTAAGAATACATGTAAATTTCGTTGTTTTTTCATAAGCTATCCATTAATATATTGTTTCTATTAACTATCAGTATGTATTGTTAGCATCTTATCTTCCTAACATTTTACCACTTTATCAACCTTTTTTTCAACTGTTTACCATAACTTAAAAATTGGTTTTAGCTTATTTTAAGATAAGTTAAAATATTAATGTTTTGGCCATCAAAAAAGAGCCTGAGATTTCCATCTCAAACTCTGTTGCCAATAACTCTTTTATCTTAGAAAAGTGAAAATACGAGAACTGCTAGGACCGCTCCGAGGATAGGTCCTACAACAGGAATCCAAGCATAAGACCAGTCTCCATCTCCCTTGTTTGGAATTGGCAAGATGCTGTGCATGATACGAGGTCCAAGGTCACGAGCTGGGTTCAAGGCATAACCCGTTGTCCCACCTAGTGAAAGACCGATACCGACGATCAAGGTTCCCACTGCAAAGGTCCCTAAACCGGCTTGAAGGTCATAGAGTCCCAAGGCAAAGATTGTCAAGAGCAAAACAAAGGTTCCAAGGATTTCGCTAACCAAATTCGATACTGTGTTCTTGATTGCTGGTCCAGTACTAAAGGTCGCTAGGATATTGCCTGCATTTTCTTCTGCCTCATAGTGTGGTTTGAATTGCAACCAAACCAAAATCTGAGCCACCATCGCTCCTGCGAATTGGGCTAGGATATAAGGGAAAACAGAAGCCCAAGAGAGCGTTCCTTTTAAGGCCATAGCAAACGTCACAGCTGGATTTAGGTGGGCTGGACTGAGCGTGCCAGATACAAAGGCCGCAACGGCTACAGCAATTCCCCATCCCATAGTAATGACAATCCATCCTGAATTGTTGCTCTTGGTTTTGGGAAGAACCACACCTGCAACAACACCATTTCCTAGGAGGATGAGGATTAAGGTCCCCAAAAATTCTCCAAATAATTCTTTCATCATATCTTTGTCTCCATTTAAAAGAAGGGGCGGGCGACAAGGAATGCTGCCCTCCCTCTCTTCTAGTTTTTCTTAATTTTTTAGTTCTGCCAAATCGTTTTGAGCAAGAGCTGCTTCGACATCCGCACGATAGGCTACTTTTTCTTCATCAGACCAGTCATAGTATTGTCCCATTTCATCCAAAACTGGCTCAACGATGCTATCTAAACTATCACGCATAAAGAGCATGTGGTTGGTACGACGAAGAAGAAAGTCAACTGGGCTCAGAGCCAACTCATTGCGCATTGCATAGTGAAGTGACAAAGTGTCTGCCAAGCTGAGTCCTGGCGCTTGTTCCAAGCTGTGAGCAAGGGCAAAGACTTTCGGTGCATTTGAACCGTAAAGATTTGCGAGATAGTGGGCTTCCTTGCTATCCAAACCACGTGAAACTCCAAGTTGAGCAAAGGCTTCGATTTCTGAGTCCACATTTGCTGGGTTCAATTCTCCACCTGAAACAGGATAAGTCTTCGAGTTAATGAGTTTAAAGCTGCGGTCAAATTCGGCTTTGAGGATATCGACTACGCGCTCCATAGCTCCTTCAGCCATCTTACGGTAGTCTGTGATTTTACCACCAGCAAGGGTCAAGAGGCCATTATCATCACGGTCCAAGCTCGAACCACGAGAAACTGCAGATGGATCCAAATGTTTCTCAGATGTGCTGCTTTCAAGCTTGCTGACAGCAGATTCAACATCTTCACGCGTTTTTTCTTTCGATAAATAAGCTTCGACAGTTGCAATCAAGCTATTGAAGCTTTCATCACTAATGGTTCCGTTATTTCCGCCATTGTAGTCAGAAGCGCTATTGCCTGCAATCAATGGACGAAGACCAGCCCAGCTGCTTTCGATATCGTCAATTGTGATATTTGCTTCTGGGAAACGGTTGTTGACAATGCCAAGTAGGTAATCTACATCTTCCTGCGTCACTTTTGGATGTTCCAAATCGCCTGTGTAGTCTGTATCCGTTGTACCAAAGTAAGTCTTGTTTTCACGTGGAAGAACAAAGACCATACGCCCGTCTCCCAAACCTGTGTCAAAGTAAACCGGCTGTGAAACCTTGATCTTGCTTGAATCCACTACCAAGTGAACTCCCTTAGTTGGACGCATTTGTGAGAATTGTGTTCCCTGATTGGACAAATTACGTACCTTGTCGCTCCAAGGACCTGTCGTGTTGATAACCAGACGAGCCTTGATTTCAAAGACTTGGTCTGTCAACAAATCACGAGCTACAACACCTGTAATCTTGCCACTTTCGTCAAAGAGGAAGCTTTCTGCCTTAACATGGTTGGCAATGAGAGCACCGTCTTGGTTGGCACGTTTGATGTTTTCAATCACGAGACGCGCATCGTTATTACGGAAGTCAAGATAAACCCCACCTCCTACCAAGCCTTCTTTCTTCAAGTTTGGCTGGCGTTCCAAGACTTGATCCTTGCTCAATACCTTGTTAGCAGCTGGTGTATTGCTAACACCTGCCAAAAGGTCGTACAAGTCCATGGCTACTTTGAGACGGAAAAGGCTAAAGGTCGCTCCATCCTCATCGTAAACTGGCAAGAGCATTGGATCTGGTTTTGGAATGTGTGGAGCGATTTGTTGAACCACTGCACGTTCAGAAACAGTATCTGAGACTACTTCCACGTCAAATTGTTTGAGGTAACGCAGACCTCCGTGGACCAATTTTGTTGAACGGCTAGATGTTCCTTCTGCGAAGTCCTGCATTTCAATCAAACCAGTATCAAGACCACTGGCTGCCGCCTGCAAGGCTACCCCAGCACCGGTAATCCCACCACCAATAATCAAGAGATCCAAGGTGCGTTCCTGCATTTTTTTAATTGACAATTCACGTGTTTTCTTTGAAAATTCCATATTTACACACTTTCTAACTGAGTCACTTTATTCTTTCAGTATTAGTCATCGATTTCCGCAAAGACTTGCGTTGCTTTCACAGCCTTCTTCCAGCCCTTGTAGAGTTGTTCCTTGCGCGATTCGTTCATGGATGGCTCAAAGAGTTCTCCTGTCTCGTTCAAGAGTTTCAACTCGTCCAAATCCTTCCAGTAACCCACTGCCAAACCAGCTAGGAAGGCTGCACCGAGGGCAGTTGTTTCCAAGTTTTTAGCGCGTGCGATATCAATTCCCAAGATGTCAGCTTGGAACTGCATGAGGAAGTTGTTCATGGCTGCACCACCATCCACCTTCAAGACCTGGATAGCTGTCTGAGCATCCACTTGCATGGTGTCAATGATGTCACGTACTTGATAAGCGATAGACTGCAAGGTTGCCTTGATAAAGTCTTCTTTGCTTGTTCCACGAGTTAAGCCAAAGACCGAACCACGAGCATTTTGATTCCAGTATGGAGCCCCTAGACCTGTAAAGGCAGGTACGACATAAACTTCGTCATTGTTGTGAGAATTGAGAGCATATTTTTCAGACTCTGGTGAATTTTCAACCATGCGAAGTCCATCACGAAGCCACTGAATAGCACTTCCTGCAATAAAGATAGAACCTTCCAAGGCATAGTAAACCTTGCCGTTGATTCCGTAACCAATCGTTGTCAAAAGGTTGTTTTCAGACAACTGCATCTCTTCACCAGTGTTCATGATGATGAAAGAACCTGTTCCATAAGTATTCTTGACCATACCAGGTTCAAAGGCCAACTGACCGAAGAGGGCTGCCTGTTGGTCCCCAGCCATACCTGAAATTGGCACTTCTCCACCGTAGAAATGGAATGGAGCAGTCTTGCCGTAGATTTCAGAGTTAGAACGAACTTCTGGAAGCATAGCCTTAGGAATATTGAGGATTTCTAAAATCTCATCATCCCATTTAAGATCCTTGATGTTATAGAGCATGGTACGAGCTGCATTGGAGTAGTCGGTCACGTGAGCCGCACCGTCAGTCAATTTCCAAACCAACCAAGTATCGATAGTACCAAAGAGCAATTCTCCTTTTTCTGCTCGCTCTTGAGCGCCTTCTACATGGTCCAAAATCCAACGAACCTTGGTAGCAGAGA
This sequence comes from Streptococcus sp. 27098_8_23, assembly GCF_041432195.1. GTDB lineage: Bacteria > Bacillota > Bacilli > Lactobacillales > Streptococcaceae > Streptococcus. Next base: position 225,595 of record NZ_JAPVZF010000002.1, read on the forward strand.
AGTAAGCATCGATGATTAAACCAGTCTTTTCATGGAATTTTTCCACATAACCTTGGCTTTTTAGTTGTTCAGCCAGAGGTGCTGTCTGACGTGATTGCCAAACGATAGCGTTGTAGATAGGAAGTCCTGTTTTCTTATCCCAGACGACAGTTGTTTCACGCTGGTTGGTAATCCCGATTGCTTCGATTTGACTTGGTTTCACACCACTTTCGATGAAAGCACCCGCGATAACTGACTGAACAGAATTCCAAATTTCATTGGCATTGTGCTCAACCCAACCTGCTTGAGGGAAAATCTGAGTGAACTCTTTTTGACTAGAGCTGACCTTTTCTCCTTTTTTGTTAAAAATGATGGCACGAGAACTGGTCGTTCCTTGGTCAATAGCCATGATGTATTTTTCTTGTGACATGTGCTGTCCTCCTGATAAAATCTTGAGGGGGTCCCTCTTTACAGTAACTAGTATACAAAATAAAGCGCTTTCTTGTTTATCAATTTTTTTAAAATTTTAAAAAAATGTGAGGAGATTGTGCGAATTTCACAAAAAAGACCTGAAAATTCAGGCCTTTTAGGCAAAGAGCATCTGACGAATCTTCGCCAAATCCTCTATATCCAAATCATTTTTTAAATAATAAACCGGAGTCTGTTCTTTCTTATGAATCGGGTTGTTGGTAATCAACAAATCATAATGTCGACTGGGCTCATAGGCTTCAATAGTAATGAAACGATTGTATTCCAAATACCGTTTCAAAAGGGCAGCCATCCTAGAAAAGACAAGGAAACCAGATGTCAAATCCAGACCAATCCTCATATGTTGACCACCATTTTCAGCCATATACTCTATCAACTGGAGCCATTCCCAGAGAATTTTCTTATCCAAATCCGTCCCCTGATGAAAGGCTGGCAAGATATGAAAAATTCTCTCTGCAGTCCCTCTAAAATCATGTTCCATCAGCAAATAGGGATGGCGATTCTCTGTCTGGTATCTGTACTGATCTTGCAAGATATAGCCCTTGTATAGATAAATTTGACCACAAAGCTGACTGAGTTCATAGGTGACATGGTCCTCTGTGTAGTCCCCCAGTAACTCCTCTTTCTTCATCTCTTGAATCAATTGCGTCAGCAAATCGGCTAACTGCCCTCCAAAACCAAGGATATACTCCATAGTATGAAGGGGCAAGATACGATGGGAAAGGAGAAATGAAAAGAATATCATCATCTCACCGTCCTCAGTTCCTAGAGGAATGTGCTGGCCACCAAAAAAAGAAGGAGTCTTTCTAAGCAAACGAAGATAGAAAATATTGTCAAAATACCCCTGCATTTTTTCTTCTATGACTTGAAACTGACAGGCGTTAACCCGAAGGCGCTGTTGACTGATATGATTCCAGAGAACCAAGTCTAATTTCTGACCCGAAGACAAGTTTGCACCGCAGATTTCTTCTAGGGTAGCAATATCCTGCTTTCTCTCCGCTTTCTGCATATGACTTTCCCACTCCTGACTGGACCAGACCTTGCGGAAAAGACAGAAATAAAAGTAACGAATCTGATGCTCTGGACCTCGCCAACGACCATTTTGGATGGATAAGTCAAACTCTGACAAAATCTGATTTAGACTAGCTAAGTGGCGACCAAGCGTGGCCTCACTAATCATCAATTCTTGAGCCAGTTGATGGGCTAGGAACTGTTGGTGATAGAGAAGGTAAACCAAAATTTGGTATTTAATGGCATTGTCTAGAAACAAGCTCCGAATCTCTCTCCCCTTGGTAGCTGCACCAATCGACAGACGCAGATTTTCATCTTCCAAGTGGATGGTCAGCTCTAGTCCTCTTTCCAAGGAATTTTCGTTAATCAGAGAGATATACTTGGTTAAGGTCGCCTTTGAAAATCCTGTTTCTTCCATGGCTTCCTTGACGGTTGTCTGCGAATCTTGTAACAGAAAGGAAAGGACTAAAAATTGACCAGATTCGGCTTTTTCCATCAAATCACCTAAATACATTTGTTACCCCTTTCATTTTCTCCTTCAAGAATAGCATAAATCTTAGAAATGCGGAAATAATCTGTTTCTCATTTTATTTTAAAGCCGATTTCCTCGTACTTATTCCACAGAAACAGCAAACACACGACTCCCCCTTTAGGCATTTTTATGCTAAAATAGTAGCTATGGATAAAATTATTAAAACTATATCAGAAAGCGGAGCCTTTCGTGCTTTTGTTCTTGACAGCACGGAAACCGTCCGCACTGCTCAAGAAAAACATCAAACTCAAGCCAGTTCAACTGTCGCACTTGGTCGTACCCTTATCGCTAGCCAAATTCTCGCAGCCAATGAAAAAGGAAATACCAAGCTAACGGTTAAAGTTCTTGGAACTAGCTCTCTCGGCGCCATCATCACAGTTGCAGATACTAAGGGAAACGTCAAAGGCTATGTGCAAAATCCTGGCGTTGACATCAAAAAGACCGCAACAGGTGAAGTCCTAGTCGGACCTTTTGTCGGAAACGGTCAATTCCTCGTTATCACAGACTACGGTACTGGAAATCCCTACAACTCCATGACTCCCCTCATCTCTGGGGAAATCGGTGAAGACTTGGCCTATTACCTGACAGAAAGTCAACAAACCCCTTCAGCTGTGGGGCTTAATGTCCTTTTAGACGAAGACGACAAGGTCAAAGTTGCTGGAGGTTTTCTTCTCCAAGTATTACCAGGAGCCAAGGACGAAGAGATTACTCGCTTTGAAAAACGCATCCAAGAAATGCCAGCCATCTCGACTCTTCTGGAAAGCGACGACCATATCGAAGCCCTTCTCAAGGCCATCTATGGTGACGAATCCTACAAACGTCTTTCTGAAGAAGAAATTCGTTTCCAATGTGACTGCAGCAAAGACCGTTTTATGAACGCTCTTGCCAGCCTTCCAAATTCAGACCTTGAAGAAATGAAAGAGGAAGACCACGGGGCAGAAATCACTTGTCAATTCTGCCGAACAACTTATAACTTTGATGAAAACGACTTGGAGGAACTCATTCGTGACAAATCTTAATACACCTTTTATGATTGGCAATGTTGAGATTCCCAATCGTACCGTTTTAGCGCCTATGGCTGGCGTGACCAACTCAGCATTTCGTACCATCGTAAAAGAGCTCGGAGCTGGACTCGTTGTCATGGAAATGGTCTCTGACAAGGGAATCCAATACAACAATGAAAAAACCCTGCACATGCTTCATATCGATGAAGGCGAAAACCCAGTTTCTATCCAACTTTTTGGTAGTGATGAAGACAGCCTCGCACGCGCAGCAGAATTCATCCAAGAAAATACTAAGACCGATATCGTCGATATCAACATGGGTTGCCCAGTTAACAAAATCGTGAAAAACGAAGCTGGAGCTATGTGGCTCAAGGACCCAGACAAGATTTATTCTATCATCAACAAGGTCCAATCTGTCCTTGATATCCCCCTCACCGTCAAAATGCGTACAGGCTGGTCTGATCCATCCTTAGCCGTAGAGAATGCCCTCGCAGCTGAGGCTGCTGGTGTCTCTGCCCTCGCTATGCACGGTCGTACACGTGAGCAAATGTACACTGGTCACGCTGACCTTGACACCTTGCACGACGTAGCCCAAGCCCTAACCAAGATTCCATTTATCGCAAACGGTGACATCCGTACAGTCCAAGAAGCCAAACAGCGTATCGAAGAAGTCGGAGCTGACGCTGTCATGATTGGTCGCGCAGCAATGGGAAATCCTTACCTCTTTAATCAAATCAATCACTACTTTGAAACTGGAGAAATTCTCCCTGACTTGACTTTCGAAGACAAGATGAAAATCGCCTACGAGCACTTGAAACGCTTGATTAACCTCAAAGGGGAAAACGTAGCCGTTCGTGAATTCCGTGGCCTCGCTCCTCACTACCTCCGGGGAACATCTGGCGCTGCCAAACTTCGTGGAGCCATTTCCCAAGCTAGCACTCTGGCAGAGATTGAAGCCCTCTTGCAATTAGATAAAGCTTAATACACAAAAAACCGTAACTCGCTTGAGTTTACGGTTTTTTTAGATACTAGGAAATCCTAGATACTATTATTGAATCAAGGCAACGCTCGAAACTTTACCATCCGCACCTGTTGTAATTTGGATGATTTTTCCTCCACCGATTTTGGCATTATACTTACCATCATCAAGAGTGTAAGAGTAGCCTCTGATAGAATAGTTTTCTTTCTTTCCATCTGCAGTTTCTACTGTGAATTGCCCCCCTGATGAAACCGTAATAGTTTCGCCATTCGCTCCCTTCCAGTTGCCTGTAGCTGCTGAGAAATCACCATCGACCATGGTTAAAACACCCTTGTAGCGTTTGTTGTGTTCTGCTTGCTTGTCTTGAAGTTTGCGGTCAGTTGTTGGATCATAGCTTGACTGGTTAGACTGGTCTTGAGAGCCTTGCTGAGTTGAAGGTGCCTGAGATGGAGCTTGTTGACTGGGAGCTGCTTGTTCTTGTCTTGATTCAGGTGCTGGTTTCGCTTGTGACTGATCTGCCGTTGTAGAAGACTGACCAGAAGATGCCTGAGCCTTTTCAGATGAAGCTGAGCTTGAAGATTTTTGTGTCTTGCTTTCTTTGCTAGAAGAAGCTGCTTTAGAACTTGATGATTGACTTGTTTTTGCAGAGCTACTGGTTTGAGTGGATTCGTTTTTATTTCCACAAGCTCCCAGTAGCAAGGTAGAAGCCAATACAGTCGCTGCCATCAATTTGATATAGGTTTTCTTTTTCATTTTTCTACTCCTTTGTAACATTTTTGAAATGTTAAGAAATCTTTTTGTAATATAATTGTAACATTGGGCTTTGAATCTGTCAACTATTTAGAGAAACTATTTTAAAAAATTTCTCTCTACTATTTCTATTCGTAATTGAAACGAAAAAATAGAAAATTTTTAAAATTAAAGTCCTATTTTTTACATCACCTTTGTGTAATCGCTTGCATTGCATTAGATAAAGGAATATAATAACATTGAAATAGAATATAGGAGGTATGCTCTTATGCTAAATAAGTATTACAAGTATCTTCCTTGGTTGATTTTGGGAGCTATTGGCTCTTATCAATCAGCCACTTACTATGCGCGAACTGCATTTGATGTCTTCTATCTGACTGCAATCTTTTTAATTGTTTATATCGCTTTGTTATTTTTACATGAGAACTATCTCAAGTATCGATATAAAGACTTCTTTACTCACATGTTGAGTAATCCTAAGAAAGATAGCCATTCATAAAAATGATGATAAATAAAGAGGTCGGGAACTTTGTCCCGACCTCACTTTTTATTTCAATCGATAGGTTTTTCTTGGTTTCTTTTTGGGTACTCGTTTGAGTCCGACTTCTTCTACATATTCGCCGTATTTTACGAGAAAGTTATTGCTGACGATTGGGCGACCTGGGTTGATGAGATTGACTAGTTCAGTTCCTTCGTAGACAGTGAACTCCTCCTCCAGCAGATAGAGGAAGGTCGGATTCCAGTCAAGACGACCTTGAATTCGTTTGATGGATTCTTGGATAATGGCATAATGGTCAAAGGCGAAGGCTCTCTCGTCCAGCTCGACCCCCTCTAGGAAACATTTTCCTGTCTGAAAGTCGACATCTACGAAAACGACATCCTTGGCATCGTCACCTGCCTGAACGAGGTCTAAGGCACGACTAGGTAGGTACACTAAGTGAGCAATGGTCACCGTCCAGCCCCGTGGGTCACGACCGGGGGTCGATACCGTCATCAATTGCTCGATTTTCTCCAAAGGTAGATCGAGATTGACTTCTTCTCTCACCTCGCGCTGACAGGCATGTGCAGCATCTTCCCCCTTGTCCATAAAACCTCCAACCAAAGCCAAACAGTTTTGATAAGGGTGAGCCTTGCGACGGATCAGTAAGAGCTTGATTTTTCCTTCGACAAAGCAGTAGGCCACCATATCCACCGTAACGCTTGGTTTTTCGTATTGAGGGAGTTCCTGCTTGTAGTACCAGTCTAAAAACTCCTCCTGACTGGCATGGATTTCATAATATTCTTTTTCCGTCATCCCTTCTGGAATCTTTATGTCTGCCATCTTATGCCTCCTTTCGAACTGCCTTAGTCCATTGGTACCAACCCACTAAACTGTTAAGTGTGTAAACCCAGTACATCCCTTGAATGTGGATATTTTCACCCCACCAGAGATAAATACTAAAGAGATTGGTTGCAATCCAGAAAATCCATTGCTCACGGTAGAGACGTGTCATCAAGAGCTGACCAACACCATTGGTCGCATCAGTAACACTATCACGGAAAGGACGAGCGCTATTGATACTTTGGTAAGCCAAGCCCATACCAATCCAGATAATGGCAGTCAAGACTAAGTACTTGAGCCATTCAAGAACAGATAATTTCTTAGCTTCAAAGTGAGATTCTTCTGGCTTTTCCTGTTCATTGATACGATTGGACAGCCAAGCATAGAGACCAATCGGCTGCATGACAAAGAAGTAAACGGTCGTCAAAACTTCGCCATAAAAAGTCGCATTCATTGCCAAAATCAAATAAATAGCCGAGTTAATAGCCCCAAAGAGATAATTGCTTGCACGACCTTCTGCTACCAAGATAACACAGACAATCCCAGTCCAGGATGCAAACAAGCTCAGCCAGTCATGACTTTCCGTATTTTGTGTGAATTCCAAGATCAAGGGAACACTTGACAAGGCGATGAGATACAACCACTGGAAAAGGCTACGTCCGACAAAGAGATCTTTCCAGAGCAGGCGCATGATCCCTGCAAAACCAATCTTGCGAGCTTCTGCATGGACATTGTTAAAGTTTTCGATAAATTGTGTGATTTTTTTAGTTACTGTTTTCATCATTTTCTCCTAATCTGCTTGGTAAATGGCATCGATAGCCACTTTGGCTGCTTCATAATTGCCTAGGTAATCCTCAGCTAGATAAACTAGTGGAATGGTGGTTAAATATCGCTCTCTCATCTGGTCCAGATGCTGGGAAAAACTGTAGCGAATATGGTCTTCCGCCATGGTCATATCTCTAAATCCGTCATTGACATAAGAACCGACAGGCTGCACAAAGAGAATCAAGTCCCATTTTTCCTTAGCCAAGATAGAAACAAAGAGATTGTCAAAGGTTTCTCCTGATAAGTCCCCTTGGTCCTCAGTCTCCATGTAATAATCATAGTAGCCCTTGGTTACTAAGGAGTTGGTGTCAGCTATTACTAGGCCTCGATTGGCATTGCTATCTATTAACTTGGAGGTCTGGTCATACTGCCCTAAAAGGAGATAATAGTAATCCTTTGGAGTCAATTCATCGTCGCGGACATTGTTTTTGATCTGGTACTCACGCGCGTATTCCAGACTAACGGGCGCATCGTAATACCTTGCCAAATCCTTGGCTAAAGTAGTCTTCCCATTGCTGGCACTTCCCATGATCAACACTTTCTTAGTAAACTGACGACGGAAGGGCTGAGCGATGTATTTCCAATATTTGCTTGGATTTTCTCGAATCATAGTCGCTGAGATACCAAACTTTCTTTCTTGCAAGACAGTGCCAAATCCACGTTTAGCTAGTTCTTGCTGGTATTCTTCTTCTCCCACAAAGAAAGTCAGTTCTTGCTGGGCTTCATCGTAGGAAATCTCCGATAACATCTGATCCAACCACTCCTGCCAGCCCATAGGGTACCGGGGAAGGTTGGTTTCATCTAACTTGCAGACAGAGGTCAACTCGTCATCACGAAAAGCCTCTCTGATATAGCGAAATCTTTTTTGAAGACTTAAGCCTACCTGCTCCCCTCGGTCTCCCTCATAGCCTGAAACGACTACCCAGACCTGATCACACTGGCGCTTCGCTCTCTGGATCAGGTCGATATGCCCTTGATGGAGAGGGGCAAAGGTCCCAAATACCACTGCTGTTTTCTTTTTCATAAACGTTTTACCTTTTTATAATTTTCGATATTTTTATTTTCTATGTTTTTATTATATCTTATATTTTTGTTTTGTCAATAGTTTTTTATTATTTTTTATAAAAAGACGATGAAAAAGAATCAGGATTCCTCCTGATTCTCCATTTTTAAGCAATATCAAATTTTAATTGACCAGCTTTGACACCTATCTTGAGGGTCTTGCCTGCTACCAGTTCTCCCTTGAGGAGGAGCTCAGCTAGCTTGTCTTCCACCTCTGTTTGCAGTGTTCTGCGAAGTGGGCGAGCTCCCATTTCCGGATCATATCCTTGGCTTGCTAGTAACTTCAACGCTGAAGCTTGCAGCTTCAAGTCGATGCCTTTCTCTGCCAGGCTAGCAATCAATGGTTTCACCATGATCTTGACAATCTCCTGCATGTGGTCGCTATCCAAACTGTGGAAGACCACCTTTTCATCAATACGATTGATAAACTCTGGTCGATAAGCTTTTTTCAACTCTTCAAAGATTCGTTTTTCCATATTCTCCTGGTCAAAACGAATGTCCTTGGCCCCAAAGCCGACCGTCTTGTCATCACGAAGGGCTGTCGCACCAAGGTTTGACGTCATGATGATGATGGTATTTGAAAAGTCGACCTTACGCCCCTTGCTGTCTGTTAGAACTCCATCATCCAAGACTTGCAAGAGGACATTAAAGATGTCTGGGTGGGCCTTCTCTACCTCGTCAAAGAGGAGAACGGAATAGGGTTTGTTGCGAACCTTCTCGGTCAACTCCCCACCTTCTTCGTAGCCCACATAGCCCGGAGGAGCTCCATTGAGACGGCTGGCTGCGAATTTCTCCATATATTCACTCATATCAAAACGGATAAGGGCTGATTCATCATCAAAGAGAACTTCTGCCAAGGCCTTAGCCAATTCGGTCTTACCGACACCCGTTGGTCCTAGGAACATAAAGGAACCAATCGGACGCTTGTGGCTGCGAATTCCTGACTGGTTGCGGCGAATCGCACGGCTAATGCTTGAAACAGCTTGATCTTGACCGATGACACGTTTGTGTAGTTCAGCTTCCAAGTTCAGGTATTTCTTGGCGTCAGTCTGCGTCAGTTTTTGGACTGGAATACCTGACAAGCGACTCAAAGTCGTCAAAATTTCAGATTCTGTCACCAAGTCTTTATAGACAGGCAATTCTTGTTCTTTTGCGATTAGCTGACCTGCTTGTTTCCACTTGCCATCCATCAAGGCCTTGTCAGCTGGACTCAAGTCGGATTCGTCCATTCTCACATGCTTGGATTTGTTTTGCACTGTTGCTGCCGCCTCATCCAAGAGGTCGATAGCAGAGTCTGGCAAGTGACGACTGGTCAAGTAACGATGGGCCATCTTAACAGCTGTTTCGACAGCTTCATCTGTGATTTTCACACGATGGTGTTTCTCATAGGTAGCTTTCAAACCTTGCAAAATAGTCATGCTGTCAGCTAAACTTGGCTCTTCAATGGTCACTTTGGCAAAACGTCGAGAAAGAGCTGCATCTTTTTCGATGTGTTTTTGATATTCTTCCTGAGTGGTTGCACCAACCGTTCTCAAAGTTCCACGTGCCAAGGCTGGCTTCAAGATATTGGCCGCATCTAGAGTCGAATCAATACCGCTACCAGAACCCATGATGGTGTGGAGTTCATCGATAAAGAGGATTACTTTGCCATCTTCCTCGATATCCTTGATGATATTGTTCATGCGCTCTTCAAAATCCCCACGGAAACGTGTTCCCGCAACGACATTCATCAAATCAAGCTCTAGAACACGCATCTTTGCCATTTCCGCAGGCACATCCCCACTAGCAATACGCTGGGCAAGGCCAAGTGCCAGAGCTGTTTTCCCGACACCCGCATCCCCAACCAAGACCGGATTGTTCTTGGTCTTTCGACTCAAAATCTGAATCATACGTGAGATTTCCTTGTCTCGACCGATAACTGGCTCTAACTTGCCAGAGCGCGCTTGCTCCGTCAGATCATGTGTGTAGTCCTCTAGACCGCCACTTTGAGCTTGAGGCATGCCCATCATATTGGCCATGGAATTTTGCTTGTCAGTTACTGTGCGATGGCGTTGACGCAAAGCCTTAAGGTCTTCTCTTGTCCAACCTGCACGTTCCTCTAAATTGCGACGAAGAGCAGCAATTCTGACCTGATCTTTCTGGTCTTCATAAGAAAAGCCTGCTCTCTCCAAGATGCGAGTTGCCAAAGCATTACCATCATGCAAAATCGCATAGAGGACATGCTCTGTCCCTAGCACCTTAGCATGGACCACTGAAGCCACATACTCTGCTTCTGCAAAGAGAAGCTCCAAACGATGGGAAAAGGGCAATTCCGTAAAGGTTTCGTCTTGGCTATAGTCCGTTTCAGTCAGTTCTAAAGCAACCTCTTCTAAACGATCCATCTCGTATGGATAATCATTTAGAGTCGCACCTGCCACACTGTAACTGTGATTGGACATGGCAATCAATAAATGCCAAGACTCTAGATAACGAGCTCCAAAATGGCCAGCAACCATGTAGGCACTCTCGATACATTCATTCAATGCTTTTGAATAGTTCATCTTACTTCTCTTTTCTATCTACCTCTTGTAATAGCTGTCGGAGCATATTGGCACGGACAACTGAGGATTCTTCCCCTAGGACACGATCAGTTGCTACAGAAGTCAGCAAGGTCATCTCCTGCTTGGTCATCAAGTCCTGCTCCACCAAAAGCTGGAGAATATCTTCATAAATCTCCTGACTAACTCGCTCACCAATCGAGTAAAGCAAATCGCGGAGCATCTCATGATGATTAGAAAACTCAATTCGTCCGATGCGAATGTAGCCTCCGCCACCACGCTTGCTCTCAACCAAGTAACCTCTGCTTTCAGTAAAACGTGTCTTGATGACATAGTTGATCTGACTAGGCACAACCTGAAAGGTATCAGCTAACTGGCTCCGTTGCAATTCCACGATACCAGACTGGTCTAAAATCGCCTTGATATAGGCTTCGATATGATCTGATGTATTTTTAAATCTCATAGTAAATCAAACTCCTTCTTTGAACCTTGACTATCTTTGACTATTATACCGAAATTTTTGATTTTTTTAAAGGAAAAGGGAACGAGTTGCGAAGATTATTATAAAATATCCAAAACAAAAAGATGGGACCGTAAAACGGTCACCATCATTTTGCTTTATTCAAAGTTAAGATTAGTCAACTTTTTTAGCACGGTATACAAGTCCTGCCAAAGCTGCAAGAACTAGACCAAGAATAGTAGAGAATGCTGTAAAGTCTGCTCCACCAGTGTTTGGCAAATCTCCCTTAGGTTGTTCACCCTTAGGATCTTCCTTAGGTTCTTCTTTTTTCGGTTCAGTATACTTGTTAGTGATTGTTGGGTTGTTACCTGTAACTGTTGTTACAAGTTGGCCTGCACCGTTGTCAACGACTTCAACTGTCACTTCGTGTTTAGTAGTATCGTATGTCACATTTTCTTCCTTACTATCTACTTCAGTAATAGTGTAAGTGTAGACACCTGCGTTTGCGAAATCAATTGCTTTGAAAGTAACAGTACCGTCTGCAGCGTTTGTAGCTGTTTCGATTACTTTGTCACCTTCTTTAAGTTCAAACTTAAACTGATCTTTTACAAGTTCTTTACCTTCCAAGACTTTCTTAGCTGTGAAAGTTACTTGTGTTGAAGATGCAACATAAGTATTTGTGAAGATTGGGTTGTTGTCAGTTACAGTCGCAACAAGTTGGCCTGCACCGTTATCAACAACTTTAACTGTTACATTGTGAGTAGATTTATCGTATGTCACACCTGCTTCGCTACCTGCTTTTTCAGAGATAGTGTAAGTGTGGCTACCTGCTTCTTTGTATTCGATACCTTCGAAAGCAACAGTACCGTCTGCAGCGTTTGTAGCTGTTCCAATTACTTTGTTACCTTCTTTAAGTTCAAACTCATATTTGCCTGCTTCAAGGGCTTTACCATTCAAGACTTTAGTAGCCGTGATGTTTACAGTTGTTGAAGCAGCTTTATATGTGTTGGTGAAGGTTGGGTTGTTACCTGTAACAGTTGCAACAAGTTGACCTGCACCATCATCTGTAACGTTTACCTTAACTTCGTGTTTAGCAGTATCGTATGTCACACCTGCTTCGCTACCTGCTTTTTCAGAGATAGTGTAGGTGTGTTCACCTGCTGCTGTGTACTCGATAGCTTCGAAAGTAACAGTACCGTCTGCAGCATTTTTAGCTGTCGCAACGACTTTGTCACCTTCTTTAAGTTCGAATTCGTATTTACCAGCTTCAAGAGCTTTACCATTCAAGACTTTAGTAGCCGTGATAGTTTCACTTGTTTTAGCTGCTTTATAAGTGTTGGTGAAGGTTGGGTTGTTACCTGTAACAGTTGCAACAAGTTTTCCTTCCCCGTTATCGGTAACGTTCACTGTTACATTGTGAGTGGATTCATCGTATGTCACACCTGCTTCGCTACCTGCTTTTTCAGAGATAGTGTAAGTGTGGCTACCTGCTTCGTTGTACTCAATTTCTTTGAAAGTAACCGTACCGTCTGCAGCATTTTTAGCTGTTCCGATTACTTCGTCACCTTCTTTAAGTTCAAACTCATATTTACCAGCTTCAAGGGCTTTACCATTCAAGACTTTAGTAGCCTTAATAGTTTCACTTGTTTTAGCTGCTTTATAGGTATTGGTGAAGGTTGGGTTGTTACCTGTAACAGCTGCAACAAGTTGACCTTGGCCGTTATCTGTAACGTTTACTGTCACTTCATGTGTAGCAGTGTCGTATGTCACACCTGCTTCGCTACCTGCTTTTTCTGAGATAGTATAAGTGTGGTTACCTGCTTCATTGTATTCGATTTCTTTGAAAGTAACAGTTCCATCTGCAGCGTTTTTAGCTGTTGCAACGACTTTGTCACCTTCTTTAAGTTCGAATTCGTATTTATCAGCTTCAAGAGCTTTACCATCCAAGACTTTAGTAGCCTTAATAGTTTCACTTGTTTTAGCTGCTTTATAGGTATTGGTGAAGGTTGGGTTGTTACCTGTAACAGCTGCAACAAGTTGACCTTGACCGTTATCTGTAACTTTTACCTTAACTTCGTGTTTAGCAGTATCGTATGTCACACCTTTTTCGCTACCTGCTTTTTCAGAGATAGTGTAAGTGTAGTCACCTGCTGTTGCGAACTCAATTTCTTTGAAAGTAACAGTTCCGTCTGCAGCGTTTTTAGCTGTCGCAACGACTTCTTCACCTTTTTTAAGTTCGAATTCGTATTTATCAGCTTCAAGAGCTTTACCGTTCAAGACTTTAGTAGCTGTGATAGTTTCTTTAGCTGGTTTAGCTTTATAAACGTTCGTGAAAGTAAGGTTGTCTGCGCCTGTTGCAGTTGCAACAAGTTGACCTTGGCCGTTATCTTTAACGACTACTGTTACTTCATAAGCATTTGGATCGTATTCAACTCCGGCTACATCACCTGCTTTTTCAGAGATAGTGAATGTACGAGTTTCTTCTTTTGTGAAGGTAAGTTCTGGGAATTGAATCTTACCGTTTGCATCGTTTGAAACAGTGTGGAGAACTGTTCCGTTTTCTTTCAACTCAAATTCAAATTGGCCAGCCTCGATAGCTTTACCGTTCAAGACTTTCTTAGCTTCAAGTTGAAGTTTTGCTTCTTTAGCAGCGTATGTGTTTGTAAATTCTTTCTTAGAATCTTTATATTTAACACTTGCAATCTTTTGACCATACACGTTTGCTACAGTAACTTCTGCTTCAAGTACTGAATCATCGTATGTATAGCCAGGTTTGTTGTCATTTACTTCTTTAATTTGGTATTTGAATGTACCTTCATTAGAGAATTTAACTGCTGGGAATTTAACATTTCCTTCAGCATCGTTTTTAGCTTCAGTTACAGAACCATCTGGAGCAATCAATTGGAAAGTAAATGCATCTGCCTCAAGAGTTTTTCCTTCAAGTTTTTTCTTAACTTGGAATTCAACCTCATCAGACTTCGCACCTGAACCGATACCTTCTGTAGTTGTCAAAGCAGCAAATCCATGAACATCAAATGTTTCTTGATCGGTTATCGCTTTTACATCGTTAAATGCTTTTTTAGTTGCATTGTCAACTGGAGCAGTTAGACGAGTTTTATATAGGATATAGAGACCTTGTCCGTCCATTGTGCCATCACCGTTTGGAGTGATGGTAAAGTGATTTCCATCAACAACGTTGATATGGGCAGCTTCTAGTCTTGGACGAGCTTCAGCTTTGTTCCACTCAGTAAAGTAGTAACCAGTAATTTCACTTGCAAGAACTTGTCCTTCTGGAATAGTATCTTCGAGTTTAACCCCTGTGTAAGATTTTGCATAGCGGTTAACACGGATACGCCAGTTTACGTAGTTCGGGTCGTCTGAGTCTTGAACTCCCCATTTAGTAAATCCAGTTGGGTCATCATCTGGGACGATACGAGTCAAAGTGTAAACTTGGTCACCTGGGATATTAATTTGATAAGGAGTGTTTAGTTTAACACTATCTGCCCAAACGACTGTAAACAGGGCAGTAATCTCCTTGTTCTCTGACAAATTAGCAAAGTAAGCAGCATTTGTCACTTTGACAGTAGCTGTGTTATCTGCTTTACTAGTTGTCAATTCAGCAATAGTTGTTTGCCCATCTGGTGCTTTCAATTCCGTAGTAGAATCTTTTTCAATTTTAAATTCGTTTGGAACATGATACACCATGTAATCCCCATCTTTGAGGGTTACATCATTTGGGAAACTATAAGTTGGTTGAAGATAGAATTTACCTTCCCCGTACTTAGCGCCATCAACAAGTTTGTTATTGTTGATTTTTGAAACAGTTTTCATTGTGTAACTGCTCGCTGGTAGTTCCTCCGCTTGAACAACTGTGCTAACTTTGAGTGCAGGTAGAAAAACTGACACTACTAGCAGCAAGGCCATCAAGCCATGAAAGAGTTTACTAGTTCTCTTTTTCACCACATTATCCTCCTTATTGTCTATAATGGTTCAATTATATTATACAGATTCATGACAAAATGTCAACTAAAATTTATTTATTTTTATATTAACTTACCATTTATTTAAATAATAAGCCCAATCATGCATGTTCATCAGCTTTGAAACAATTAAATACAGGCAAGAATTTCGCTTGGATTTAATATATACTAATTTCCTAAAAGCTACGTATTTAATCCCAACTCCGCTAAAATCTGGCGTTTGTAGGCAATTTTTTGAACTTCCTTGTCTTCGCCTTCAGACCAATCAAGTTTGACTTCAGAAACAATCTGACCAGGGCGATTTTTCAAGATATAGATACGGTCACTAAGATTAAGAGCTTCCTCGATACTATGCGTAATGATGAGTGTCGTCAGGCCTAGCTGTTTATGAATATCAAGATACCAGGCATGAAGTTCCATCTTAGTCATCTCATCCAAAGCGCTAAAGGCCTCGTCTAGAAGAAAGAGCTTATGCCCGAAAAGGTAGGTACGGAGTAAAGCAACACGCTGGCGCATCCCACCACTGAGTTCATGAGGGTACTTATCCCTTACAGCCGTCAACTGAAAGGTAGCAAGAATTTCATCTGCTTTGGCAATGGCTTCTGTCTTGTCCACCTTTTGGATCAAGAGGGGCAAAATGATATTGCCAAGGACAGTCTTGTGTTCCAAAAGTAAATCCTTTTGTAGCATATAGCTCACGCGCCCCTTGGGATTTTCCTCCCCATCAAGTACAATTCTACCTGACTGGACTTCTAAAATCCCTGCAATAAGGTTAAAGAGAGTGGTCTTACCTACACCACTGGGGCCTAGGATAGAGACCACTTCACCTGAAGTCACCTGCAGGTTAATATCCTCTAAAATCTTTTCATCATCGTAGGCATAGCTTACGTGTTCTAGTCTAATTTCTGTCATTATTTTACAAATTCGTTAGTAAATCCTTTATCAGTCAAGTCTTCCTTGAGGATTCCATTTTCTTTATCCCATTTGTAGAAGGCATTCCAGCGATCAGCATCAAATTGTCCCCATTTTTCCTTGTCGCTAGCATACTCTTTTGACAAGTATTTTTGAGATTCGATAACGAAATCACGTTTATCCTTTAACTCAGGGGCATTCTTGATCAAGATATCAGCCGCTTCTTCTGGGTGCTCCATCGCGTATTGGTAACCTTTTTTGATAGCTTGGATGACTTTACGAGCTTCTTCTTTGTTGTCTTTTAGATAGTCGTTGTTTGCGATGATAACTGGTGAGTAGTAGTCAAACTCTTTGACGTAGTCTTTCAAATACATGAAGTTAGCATCTACACCTTGAGATTTAGCAAGGATTCCATCCCAACCATAGTAAATCCAGGCAGCATCAAAAACGCCATTGGCAATCGGTGTGATCGAATTTGAGTCGTTGTTTGGTACTTTTTCAACCTTGTCAAAGTCTCCACCTTGAGATTCTACCAAGGTTTTCAACATCGCAAGCTCAGTTGGGTCATTCCAAGTTCCGTATTTCTTACCAACCAAGTCTTTAGGGCTATTGATATTGTCAGACTTACGAGAGATAATCCCTGATGTATTGTGCTCAACGATTGCTGCAACGGCAGTAATACCTGCTCCTTTTTCCAATTTCTTAGCCATGTAATCTTGGAAATAGATAGCAAATGGAGCCTTACCATTGATCACCAAGTCAGATGAACTTTCTTCTGGTGGCAATTTCAAATCAACATCCACTCCAGCTTCTTTGAAATAACCTTTTTCTTTGGCGACATAAAGCCCTGTGTGGTTGGTATTGGGTGTCCAGTCTAGGATAAAGTCAATTTTTTTGAGTTCTGCTTCTTTGTTGTCCTTAGAAGCAGTTCCTTGGCCACAAGCCACAAGCACGACAGCTAGAAGAGCTGTTACAATCGTTAAAAACACTTTCCATGTTTTCTTCATTTTTATTTCCTCTTTTCTTTTTACAAAACGCTTCTTTTAAGTACGTTTCCATTTAATCACATATTTTTCACTGATATCAACTAGCTTCATACCCAGAAGACTGATCAGCGACACCAGAATAATAATCGCGAACATGGTATCATACTGAAACAGTTTTTTTGACTGAATCATGTAGACACCAAGTCCTTCAAAGCCTCCCAACCACTCAGATACCACTGTTGTGATAAAGGCGTAGGAGACACTGACTCTCAGACCTGCATAAAAGTAAGGCAGGCTGACTGGGATTTTAAAATGCCACAGAATTTGCCAAGGATTGGCTCGCATCAGACTAAACAAGGTCAGCATATCCTTGTCACAATGCCTAAATCCATCTAGAATACTGATGATAATAGGGAAGGTTGTTGTCAGGATAATCAAGACAATCTTGGGCAAGATTCCATAACCCAACCATAAAACTAGGATAGGGGCTATGGCAATGGTCGGTATGGTCTGGACAACCACCATCATGGGGTAAATCAAGTCATTGAGCCAACTCAGACTGTCCATAAGCACAGCCATGATACAGGCAATCAAGACTCCTAAGACTAGTCCGAGTATAGCCACTCTCAAGGTCGCCCAGCTATGGTGCCAGAGAAATTCTCTGTCACGAACAAAGGCCTGGAGAATTTCAAAGGGAGTTGGTAGGATAAACTTGGGTAAAAGTTTGAATATTCCTGCTAACTGCCAGATTGACAAGACTCCTAGAAAACCCAATAGACTAATGTGTCGTCTCAGTATACTTTTCAAGTTTCTCATCAATACTTAAAATCTCTCCTACATTTATTTTGACATTGGCAAAGACATTATCTGCTTCCCGCCCTGCCACTTCTAGTGCGTCTTTGAGAATGCGCATAAGCTCATCAAACTCCCCTTCCAAGACCGTTTCAAATGGTGTCACCACCATGGTCACGGACTGAGCTTGCAGATAAGCAATCACCTGATCGATAATAGCAATTTGATCAATCCCCTGTGATAAGGGCAATACTTGCAAGGCAATACTTGCTTTCATAAAAACCTCCTTTTCTCAGGTTTCCTTTTGACAAAAAGAAAACCCCTTCCATATATGGAAAAGGTGCAGAATTCGGCTAAGTATCGTTCCCTACGCTGGCATTACCCAGATCAGGTGCGGTCGAAGTTTAACACTTCCTCTCAGACTGTACACAGACTCCCATATCTTATATGGAAATATAGTAACGCAAATACAAGGAAAAGTCAAGGAAACTGCTTACAGAAAATCTTGAAAAGAGTTTGAAGGCAACTGCTTCAAACTCTATCATAGTTTTCTTATTTAGCCTCGTACCAGGTTACCCCTTCATTTTCATCTGCGATAAGAGGAACACTGAGTTGGATGGCTTCTTCCATGGTTTGTTTCACTAGTACTTTAATGGCTGCTAGTTCTGATTTCGGAACTTCAAGGACGATTTCATCATGAACTTGCAACAGCATCTTGGTCTGATAACCGCCCGCTACTAAAGCCTTGTCTAGCTGGATCATAGCAATCTTGAGAATATCTGCTGCCGAACCCTGAATAGGAGAGTTGATAGCTGTCCGCTCTGCAAAACCACGAATGTTGAAGTTGCGTGAATTGATATCTGGCAACTCACGACGACGCTTGAAGAGAGTCTCTACATAGCCCTTATCACGCGCCTCACGCACCACTTCATCCATGTAGTTTTTAATACCTGGGAAGCGTTCAAAGTAAGTGTCGATGTAGACTTTAGCCTCTTTACGGCTGATGCCCAAATTATTAGACAAACCAAAATCTGAAATCCCGTAAACCACTCCAAAGTTTACCGCCTTGGCATTACGACGGTCGTTTGGAGTCACATCCTCAGGACGTTCAATTCCAAAGACCCGCATGGCCGTCGAGGTGTGGATATCTGCTCCCTCTTGAAAGGCCTTAATCAAGTGCTCATCTTTAGAGATATGGGCCAAGACGCGCAATTCAATCTGTGAATAATCCGAGCTGAGCAGCACGCTATCCTCCCATTCAGGTACAAAAGCCTTACGAATGAGACGGCCTTGTTCCAAGCGAACAGGGATATTTTGCAAGTTTGGATCCACACTAGACAAACGCCCAGTCTGAGTCAAATCCTGCACATAGCGCGTGTGGATCTTGCCATCAGCCAAAATCCAGTCTTGCAAACCAATCACATAGGTAGATTGGATCTTAGCAATCTGACGGTAGTCGAGGATTTTCTTAACAATTGGCGCAATAGGAGCCAGACGCTCTAGCACATCCACCGCTGTCGAGTAACCTGTTTTGGTTTTCTTAGTGTATTCTAGAGGAAGACCCAGTTTTTCAAAGAGAAGCACGCCCAACTGCTTAGGCGAGTTGATATTAAACTCCTCACCAGCTAGTTCATAAATCTCTTGGGTGAGTTGCTCAATGACGACCTCATTTTCAGCCTGCATCTCAAGCAGGGTTTCTTTTTTGACCTTGATCCCAGCGATTTCCATCTTGGCAAGGACAAAAGCCAGAGGTTGCTCCATGTCATAGAGAAGGTCTAATTGCCCATGTTCACTGAGTTTTTCAAGTAAAACCGGCTCCGTCTCAACCAATACAGCAACCTTGCGAGCTAGGTGTTCCAAGAATTTCTCTCTCTCAGGGATAGCTTTCTTGACCCCCTTACCGTAGAAAGTCTCATCATCGACCAAGTATGTTTGACCGTAGAGAGTCGCAATGGTTGAGATTTCATTGTTCTCGACTGTTGAGAGTAAGTATTTTGCCAAACGGTTGTCAAAAGCAGGGGCCTGCAGATTCAAACCCAAGCGATTTAAAAGAACCTTCGCTTTTTTAAAGTCATACACTTTCAGAGGTGTTTTTTCTAGAAAATCCTTGAGAATCGGCTCCTGCAAGAGCTCAAGTTTATCTGTAGTGTAAAGTTTATCCCCACAGGACCAGGCAAAACCAACCAAATCATCTGTATGGTAATTTTCACCAAAGAGTTCAAAGTGGAAGATAGAGTCGGCACTCAGCATGTCTTGACTGACTTGGTCAACAATAGTGAAATCCAAGCTCTCAGGCGCATCCTTCGACGAAACATTTAGAGCTTGTTTGAGCTGTTTGAAGCCCATCTCATCGTAGAATTTCCCGAGATTTTCCACATCTGGGCCATTATATACCAAATCATCAAGGCCAATCTCAATTGGTGCCTGAGTTTCAATGGTCGCCAAGGTTTTAGACAAAAAGGCTTGTTCCTTGTCATTGATGAGATTTTCCTTCATCTTAGAAGCCTTCATCCCATCGATATTTTCATAAATACCCTCGAGCGAACCATGTTCCAGCAAGAGCTTGATACCCGTCTTTTCACCGACTTTCGTGACACCAGGGATATTATCAGACTTATCCCCCATGAGGGCCTTAAGATCAATGAACTGAGCTGGCGTGAGGCCCATCTTTTCCATGAGATAGTCCGGCGTAAAGGCCTCAAACTCAGCCACACCTTTCTTAGAAATCTCGACCACCGTATGCTCATCCGTCAACTGGATCAAATCCTTATCTCCGCTAACGATTGTCACATCAAAAGAATCCTTCTCAGCCAAACGGCCTAAAGTCCCGATGATATCATCCGCTTCATACTGGGCCAACTCATAATGGCGAATCCCAAGATGGTCTAACAACTCACGAATGAAGGGAAATTGCTCACGAAACTCATCTGGAGTTTTAGCACGGCCACCTTTGTAGTCTGCATACATCTCTGTTCGAAAAGTCGTCTTACCTGCATCAAAGGCTACCAAAACATGACTGGGCTCAACCCGCTCTAAGACATGATTCAACATGAGTTGAAAGCCATAGATTGCATTGGTATGAAGGCCATTAGCATTTTTAAAACGATCCAACTGCTGATAGAGCGCAAAAAAAGCTCGAAAAGCAACTGAAGATCCATCAATTAATAATAATTTTTTCTTGTCCATACACCCATTATAAAGGAAAGAGGGGAAAAATACCATCGGAAAGAGCTGAAAAACGTGGACTTGTTCCTATTTCACCATAAAAAAGAAAAGGACTATTCAAATCCTTTTCTTTTATTGATTTCATGCGATTTATTTGTTCAATTTTCTCTTTGCAAATGGTAGCAAACCAAGAAGGAGACCAATAAATCCTAGCGATGCAACTGCTGAAGCATCTTGGCTTCCTGTATTTGGAAGGAGTTGTTCATCCGTTGCTGCAGGCGCTTTGTAGGTACGATCTTGTTCAGTTCCAAGAGTAGGGCTTGTAGCCAAAGGAGCTACACTGCCAGTGTATTCTGGAACTTCATTTACTGCAGCTTCAATCGTTTCAGCATAGGCTGGAATAGTAGTCACTGCCGGAGCACCACTTTCTGCATAAACTGGAACATTTGCTACGGCTGGGGCACCGCTTTCTGCATAAGGCAGAGTGTTGTTTACTACTGGGGTACCACTTTCTCCGTAAACTGGAACATTTGCTACGGCTGGGGCGCCACTTTCTGCATAAGGCAGAGTGTTGTTTACTATTGGGGTACCGCTTTCTCCGTAAGCTGGAACATTCGCTACGGCTGGAGCGCCACTTTCTGCATAAGGCAGAGCATTGTTTACTATTGGGGAACCACTTTCTCCATAAGCTGGAACATTCGCTACTGCTGGAGCGCCACTTTCGCCATAGGCTGGGAGTTCATTTACAGCAGCTTCTACCGCATTTGCACCTTTGTTGTATTCTGGCAACTCTGCAGTTGCAGCTTCTACTGCGTTCACCCCACCTTTAAAGTCTTCAATTTCAAGAACAGCCGACATGACACTGCTTAGAGTCTTAATAGCATCCTCATAGTCTGCTAAAGCTTGTTGCAAGTCTTTGACTTGACTATTCTTGTCACCAGAAACTTGTAAACTTGATAATTGCGCTTTAATCTTAGCAACTTGCTCTTCTAATTTACTTAGCTCAAGTTTTTTCGCATTACTATTTTCTTCCGCTGCTTCCTTGTCGGCTGCAGCGAGTTTAGCTTGGTCTTGACTTGAGAAATCTTCTTGGCTCTTCACTTCGGCCGGTGTCATCTGATCGCTGTCTTCTGCCAAGAAATCATCTAACAAATCTGACGCTTCGATATCGCCATCTTCGATAGCTTTCAAGATAGCTTCCTTACCAATCACTTCCTTAGCTGCCTTAATCGCTGCTTCCTTATCAGTGATAGTAGCATCCTTGTTGATGTCATCGATAGTTGATTTTTCGATTTTTTCTAGGGTAGCGATTAAATCTGAGCGAACTTTGGCTGCTTCTTCCGCTGCTTCCTTGTCGGCTGCAGCGAGCTTAGCTTGGTCTTGGATTGAAAGTTGAGATTGAGTTTTTGCTTCGGCCGGTGTCACCTGATCACTGTCTTCTGCTAAGAAATCTGCCAACAAGTCAGACGCTTCAATGTCACCTTCTTCGATAGCTTTCAAGATAGCATCCTTGCCAATCACTTCTTTAGCTGCCTTAATCGCTGCTTCCTTATCAGTGATAGTAGCATCCTTGTTGATGTCGTTGATGGTTGATTTTTCGATACCTTCAAGAGTTGAAAGCAATTCTGTTCGAACTTTTGCTGCTTCTTCCGCTGCTTCCTTATCTGCTGCAGCCAGTTTAGCTTGGTCTTGACTTGAAAGTTGAGATTGAGTTTTTGCTTCAGCCGGTGTCACCTGATCACTGTCTTCTGCTAAGAAATCATCTAGCAAGTCGGACGCTTCGATATCTCCATCTTCGATAGCTTTCAGGATAGCATCTTTGCCAATCACTTCTTTAGCTGCCTTAATCGCTGCTTCCTTATCAGTGATAGTAGCATCTTTGTTGATGTCGTCGATGGTTGATTTTTCAATTTTTTCTAGGGTAGCGATTAAATCTGAGCGAACTTTTGCTGCTTCTTCCGCCGCTTCCTTGTCCGCTGCAGCCAGTTTAGCTTGGTCTTGACTTGAGAAATCTTCTTGGCTCGTCGCTTCGGCTGGTGTCACCTGGTCACTGTCTTCTGCTAAGAAATCATCTAACAAATCTGACGCTTCGATATCGCCTTCCTCGATAGCTTTCAAGATGCCGTCTTTGCCAATCACTTCTTTAGCCGCCTTAATCGCTGCTTCCTTATCAGTGATAGTAGCATCTTTGTTGATGTCATCGATGGTTGATTTTTCAATTTTTTCTAGTGTAGCGATTAAATCTGAGCGAACTTTGGCTGCATCAACCTGAGCCTCTTTATCAGCTTCGTCTAGCTTAGCTTGGTCTTCATCTGTGAATTCTGATACAGGTTCAGCTGCCGTTTTGTGCTCTCTTGTATCTGCTGGCCAGTCTACAATAACATCACCAATCTCCAAATCCTCATCTGCGATAGCCTTCAAAAGATCTTCTTTACCAATCTCTTCTTTGGCTTCTTTGATAGCCGCTTCTTTATCGGTGATTGAAGCGTCTTTTTTAATGTCTTCAATTACAGCATTTTCAAGAGATGCTAGGGCTTGAACCAGAGCATCCGTCGCTTGAGAAACTTGTTCTTTGGCATCTTTTTTAGCCTGGTCTAGTAGAGCCTTCTCCTCAGTAGATAATTTTTTATTAGTTTGAGCTTCAGGACCTGTTACCACAGCCTTATCTTCTGCACCTTCTGGCAATTCAGCGATGATATTATCTAGGCTGAGCTCTCCAGACTCAAGAGTGTCTGAAATATACATCTTACCGATATATTCCTTCACAGCTTCAGTTGCAGCCTCTTTGTCCTCAATTGCTTCCTTATCCTTAATATCACTAATAGCCTGTTCCTCAAGTTCATCCAAAGCCTTCATCAACTCTTCTTTGGTCATTTTAGCTGGATTTGTCGCACCAGGATTAGCTGGACTAGCGTTTTCTGATCCCTTTTCAGTTTGAGCACCGCTCTCCCCTTCTGTTCCAGCTTGTGGTTGTGCAGGAACAACTGCCTGCTCTTCTGCTTTCCCTTCATCTGCCTTAACTACTGAAGGCTGTGAAACGAGTACACTAGCACCCAATACAGCTGCACTTGCTAAACTTGTTAAAATAACTTTCTTCTTGTCCATTAGACAAAGCCCCTTTTATAGTTTTTAATGTTATTATATTATACTATTTAAAGAACGTCAACTAATTCGATATCCATTTTAAAATTTTATGAACAAGAAGAAAGCTTGTATGATGTTTAAGAAACACTTCCTATCCTTACCCCATCACTGTCTAGTCTGTAGCCATCAATAATCGTATTAACAGCTAAGGCTCCCGAAGCATCGACATAGTAATGTTTCCCCGAGACTTGGAACCATTGACTAGCTTTCATCCGGCCAGATTCCTCTAAGTAATACCAAGTTCCCTTGTCTTTAAGCCAGCCCGTCTGCATCTCACCCGAAGCCTTTAGATAATACCAGTGAGAGCCATCCTTAATCCAGCCAGTTGACATGGCCCCATTTTCTTTTAAATGATACCAATTGCTGTTAACTTTTTTCCATCCTGTTGCTAGCTTACCATTCTCTTGGTAATACCAACTCCCTCCTTCTTTTTTCCACCCATTCTCTGTATTGCTTAACTTTTCATACTTCACATATCTTCTAGAACCGCTATAAGACAAATAACCGAGCCACTTATAACCGTCCTTTTCAAGAACTTGATCATAACTCACACTCTCACCAGCATAATAGTAGTCAATAACCTGTCCTGTACTTGACGGTTGGTCCATAATCGGCGATTTCTCCGTGAATACTATTGTCCCACTAGACGGAAGCTCTGAGCTATGAGCATTCTCACCCGCACTATGGCTAGCAGATAAATCCTTGAAATGAATAAAACCTGTCATCGAACTAGCCTTGACTTTTCGACGATTATACTTTTCTCGAACCCCATAGTTATACTCTTCGATTTCAATCGTATCCCCCGACACATTTGATACCCAGGCCACGTGCCCATAATATCCTTCTGTCGACCAAGCAATAGCCCCAACTTCTGGCTTAGTATCCACACGGTAGCCTTCTCGCCTTGCACGATGTCCCCATTCATTCGCATTTCCGTAGGCAGGAGGAATCTCAAAGCCATTTACACTACTCAAACGAAAGGCCGCAAAAGAGGTACACTGGCGAGAATACATCCGCCACTGATCGATTTCAACACTACCATTTTTGTAGTGAAGCGGATAGTCATCTCCACGCGCTACACTGTCGGCCTGAACTGATTCTCCACCAAACAAAAAGGTACTCGTAACGAACAAAGTAGCCAGCCCTACACTCAACTGAGTACATCTACTCTTCTTAACTCCTGATTTTAAAAACGTCATTCATTCTCCTTAATAATATAAATTTTCGAGGTTACCCTCGTTTATACTATTCGGGAGAAAAAGAAAAAAGTGAGCAAAGCTCACTTCATTTTAGGATTCTTAGTCTAGATAGCGAATCAAGTTCTTTTCTGTCAAGATATCTGAGTAGGTGAAGGATTCAACGTAGACATTGGCTTGTTTGTCTCCTTCAACATCCCCAAATTCAACGATAAATAGAGATGGATAAACCTCAATTAGCTTACCCAATCTATTTTTTTGGCGCTTACGGCCATTTTCCAAAGTCATTTCAACGACTTGTCCCTCATGTGCCTTGATCTCTTCTTTGATTTTTTTCATCTTGGCTACATCTGTAAATGCATCTGACATTTTATGCCTCCCTCTTTGAGATACTTGAAAATTTATTGTATTCTTTTTGGAAAATCAATTCCACCGTTCCACGAGCTCCACTACGGTTTTTCTCGATGATAACCTCTACCTTGTTATTTGGAATTCCTTCCTCTTCTTCACCTGCACGATCATAGTAGTCGTCACGGTACAGAAAGGCTACGATATCCGCATCCTGCTCGATAGAACCCGATTCACGAATATCAGACAAGACTGGTCTCTTATCCTGACGCTGTTCCACTCCACGAGATAGCTGACTGAGAGCAATGACTGGAACCTTTAATTCCTTGGCTAGAATTTTCAACTGACGAGAAATTTCAGAGACTTCTTGTTGGCGGTTCTCACGACCAGTCCCTGTAATAAGCTGTAGGTAGTCTATCAAAATCAATCCTAGATTGCCCGTTTCTTGAGCCAGTTTGCGTGACCGCGAACGAATTTCCGTGATTCGAATCCCTGGCGTATCATCGATATAGATACTCGCGTTAGCTAGGTTCCCTTGAGCAATGGTATACTTTTGCCACTCCTCATCAGTCAATTGACCCGTACGGATAGAATGGGACTCCACTAATCCTTCGGCCGCCAACATACGGTCTACTAGACTTTCCGCACCCATTTCCAGTGAAAAGATGGCTACCGTCTTGTCCAACTTGGTCCCGATGTTCTGAGCAATATTTAAGGCAAAGGCTGTCTTACCAACCGCTGGACGCGCCGCTAGGATAATCAGCTCCTCCTCGTGGAGACCTGTCGTCATATGGTCCAAATCACGATAGCCTGTAGCAATACCTGTGATATCCGTTGTTTGTTGTGACCGAACTTCTAGGTTCCCAAAGTTGATATTTAGAATATCACGGATGTTCTTGAAACCACTACGATTGGCGTTTTCGCTAACATCAATGAGCCCCTTTTCAGCCTGAGCAATGATTTCATCTGCAGGCTTAGAAGCCTCATAGGCTTGGTTGACAGACTCTGTCAATTTGGAAATCAAGCGACGTAGCATAGCCTTTTCGGCTACAATTTTAGCATAATACTCCGCATTAGCTGAAGTTGGTACAGAGTTGACGATTTCAACAAGATAGGACAAGCCACCAATATTTTGGAGATCCCCTTGACTATCCAAAATCGTTCGAACTGTCGTCGCATCAATCGCTTCCCCACGATCCGACAAATCTACCATCGCTTGGAAAATCAACCGATGAGCATACTTAAAGAAGTCACGAGAATCAATGTATTCTCGGACAAAAACGAGCTTACTCTCATCTATAAAAATAGCCCCCAGAACAGATTGTTCTGCTAAAATATCCTGAGGTTGAACTCGCAGTTCCTCTACTTCTGCCATCCGACTTTCCTTCCTTTTACAATCTTGTCAAGAAGTTGTATACTTAACCTTCTTTTACACGAAGATTGATGACACTTGTAACATCTTGATAGATCTTCACTGGTACATCAATCAAACCTACTGCTCGAATTGGTGCTTGCACTTGAATATTGCGTTTGTCAATCTTAATACCAAACTGCTTTTGCAATTCTTCTGCAATTTTCTTGTTAGTGATAGAGCCAAATGTACGGCCATCTGGTCCAACCTTTTCAACAAACTCTACAACTGTTTCTTCTGCTTCAAGCTTAGCCTTGATGGCTTTTGCTTCAGCAATCATTTCAGCATGAGCCTTTTCTTCTGATTTTTGTTTTCCACGCAACTCACCCACTGCTTGAGCAGTTGCTTCCTTGGCCAAATTCTTTTTAATCAGGAAGTTTTGAGCGTAGCCAGTTGGTACTTCCTTGATTTCGCCTTTCTTCCCTTTTCCTTTAACATCTGCTAAAAAGATTACTTTCATTCTTCTTTCTCCTTTTCCTTTAGTTCTTCCAAGATTAGTTGAGTCAATTTTTCTCCTGCTTCCGACAAACTCATATCCTCGATTTGCGCAGCTGCTAGATTAAAGTGACCTCCACCACCCAGCTCTTCCATAATGCGTTGCACATTGATTTTACTACGACTTCGAGCTGAGATAGAGATAAATCCTTGTGTATTTTTTGCTAGAACGAAGCTGGCTTCAATACCTGACATAGCCAGCATAGCATCGGCAGCCTTACTGATAACAACTGTGTCATAAGACATTGAGTCCTTAGCTCGGGCAATCAAGATATCTGAACCTAACTTACGACCTTGTAAAATGAGTTCATTTACCTCACGGTACTCTTCAAAATCTGTCGCAGCAATCTCCTGGATAGCAATACTGTCACTTCCCCGTGTTCTCAGATAGCTAGCCACATCAAAGGTTCGGCTCGTCACGCGAGATGTGAAATTCTTGGTATCCAGCATCATACCAGCCATCAAAACACTGGCCTGCATACGACTCAAACGATTTTTCTTAGAATTTTGGAACTGAATCAATTCTGTGACCAACTCACTGGCACTACTTGCCCCACTTTCAATATAGGTGATGACTGCATTCTCAGGGAAATCCTGATCACGTCTATGATGGTCAATAACAATAGTTTGAGTGAACAAATCATAAAAATCTTTTGACAAAGTCAAAGCCGTCTTGGAATGATCCACCAGAATCAATAATGAACGGTTTGTAACTAACTTCATCGCATCTGTAAGAGATAAAAGTTTCGTGACATCTTCCTTCTTCAAGAACTGAATAGCACGTTCGATATCTGCTGGCATATGGTCTGCATCATAGACAGCATAACTGTTCTCAATAATATTACTTGCAAACAACTGCATACCAACAGCAGATCCCAAAGCATCCATATCTAGATTTTTATGACCGACTACAAAAACTTGGTCAACACTTCGAATCTTATCAGAAATGGCTGTCATCATGGCTCTGGTACGTGTACGAGTACGTTTGATAGATGCAGCAGTTCCTCCACCAAAGTAGACAGGATTCTTGGTTTCGTTATTTTCCTTGACCACCACCTGATCACCACCGCGAACTTCTGCTAAGTTCAAGTTGAGCAAGGCAATTTTCCCTATCTCTTCATGGTTTCCATCACCATAAGAAAATCCCATACTTAAAGTTAGGGGTAGATGCCTCTGTTTTGATTCTTCTCGGAAAGTATCAATAACGGAGAATTTATCATTCATCAATTCCTCTAGTACCGTGTAATCTGTGAATACATAAAAACGATCCATCCCCACACGGCGAGAAAACATAGCATACTTACTAGCAAATTCTGAAACAAAATTGGCTACAAAACTATTGATATGACTGATATCTGAGTCCGATGTCGCATCCTCCAAATCATCATAGTTATCTACCGAGATGACTCCAATGACTGGACGGCTAGTTACCAATTCGACAGTTGCTTCGTACTCCCCAGAAACATCAAAGAAATACAAAACACCCGAAGCCTTGTCCATATGGACAGCATACCGTGTTTCGCCCAAGGTAGCATACGAACCTGGATTCCCAACAGAAGCCTTGATGATGGTTTGAATTAACTCAACATCAATTTCCCCTTCTTCAGTCGTCAAAATCAGCTCAGCATATGGATTAAACCATTCTACTTCTCCACTTGACAAGTCTAATTTCAGGACTCCCACCGGCATTTGATCAAGCAAAGTACTCAAGCTATTTTCGGCTTGGTGATTTACATATTGGATTTGTTCAATTTCGCTCTTTTCATACTGTTTTTTTTGCCATACAAATAAAAGCAGATAAAGCAGTACAAATAAAAACAAAACAGTGATTGTTACAGCAAGATTATGTGAAAAAATAATCAGCAAAGTTAAGATTCCGAAAGTTGCAAGTCCTAGCAAGACCGCAGAAAACGGGATTAAATTATTTTTTTTCATTCTAAACCTCTTGCGCATTATTATATCACAAAAACCCTTAAAAAGCGACCTTTTAAAAGATGCAAGCCCTTCATTTCTCTAACTTCAGACACAAAAAGAGGAGGGAATCATCACCCTCCTACCCACGTGTTCAGAACACTAACACCTAACGTTCCACGATAAGGGCAGTCCCCATCCCTCCTCCGATACAGAGAGTTGCTAAGCCAGTTTTAGCATCACGTTTCATCATCTCATGTACCAGAGTCACTAAGATACGGCAACCGGAAGCCCCAATTGGGTGACCAAGAGCAATGGCGCCACCATTGACGTTGACAATATCTGTGTTGAAACCAAGTGTTTTACCAA
The DNA here is from genome assembly GCF_041432195.1 of Streptococcus sp. 27098_8_23. Taxonomy (GTDB): domain Bacteria; phylum Bacillota; class Bacilli; order Lactobacillales; family Streptococcaceae; genus Streptococcus. Next base: position 255,253 of record NZ_JAPVZF010000002.1, read on the forward strand.
CTGCACAAGCCTGGGCAGCAAAAGCTTCATTTGACTCAATCAAGTCGAGATCTTCAACTGTCAAATTGCCTTTTTCAAGAGCCTTGCGAGTCGCATAAATCGGTCCACATCCCATCATCTTAGGATCCAAACCTGCACTTGCATACGAACGAATGCGGGCAATCACTGAAAGTCCTAATTCTTCAGCTTTTTCAGCACTCATGATTAAGACAGCTGCTGCCCCGTCATTGATTCCTGAAGCATTTCCCGCTGTGACAGAACCGTCTTTTTTGAAAATAGGACCTAGCTTAGACAAACTCTCCAAGCTAGCATCTTTTCTAGGATATTCATCTGTATCAAAAACGATAGGATCGCCTTTGCGTTGAGGAATGACAACTGGAATAATCTCTTCTTTAAAGCGGCCAGATTCTATAGCTGCAACTGCTCGTTTTTGTGACTCTAAAGCAAGAGCATCTTGCTCTTCTCGACTGATGCCATATTCTTCAGCCACATTCTCGGCTGTAATTCCCATATGGTATTCGTTAAAGGCATCAGACAAACCATCCTTAATCATGGTATCTACCACTTTCGAATCTCCCATACGACCACCCCAACGGAAACTTGGCAAAACGTATGGAGCCTGACTCATGTTTTCTGCACCACCAGCTACGATAATATCTGCATCGCCACATCGAATCGCTTGAGCAGCCAACTGCACGGCCTTCAAACCGGAACCACAAACCTTATTGATGGCAAAGGCTGGTGTAAATTCAGGGAGTCCTGCATGAACGCTCATTTGACGAGCTACGTTTTGACCTAAACCTGCGCCTAGGACATTCCCCATAATCACTTCGTCTACCTGCTCTGGTTTGACATTGGCTTTTTCCAAAGCACTCTTAATAACCAAAGCTCCCAAATCAACAGCTGAAACATTCTTCAAACTTCCTCCAAAGGAGCCTATTGGAGTTCGCACTGCTGAAACAATCACCACGTCTTTCATAACTGCCCCCATTTATACCTTTTATAATAATGCAATATAAAAATGGTTTACACTGGTGTAAACCACTTTAAAAATTCTATTTTATGATTCTTTTACTTCTAACAAACCAACTTCACCATCTTCACGGCGATACAAAACATTAGTTGTTTGATCTTCTACATCTACATAAATAAAGAAATCATGTCCCAATAAATCCATTTGAAGAAGGGCTTCTTCTAAATCCATTGGCTTCAAATCAATTTGTTTTGAACGAACGACTTTGGGTTGCACAACATCTGCATCTTCAACTAGAGCATCTGTAAAGAGTTGACTTGTCGCAACTTTACTTTTATTCTTACGTTCGATTTTAGTTTTATTTTTACGAATCTGACGTTCAATTTTATCTGTTACAAGATCGATAGAACCATACATATCTTGGGAAATATCTTCAGCACGAAGAGTGATAGATCCAAGTGGAATTGTTACCTCAACCTTTGCTGTTTTTTCACGGTAAACTTTCAAGTTCACACGTGCATCCAACTCCTGCTCAGGTTGGAAATACTTTTCGATCTTTTCGAGTTTAGAAACTACATAATCACGAATTGCTTCTGTTACTTCTAGGTTTTCACCACGGATACTATATTTAATCATATAAGTACCTTCTTTCTAAACATTTTTGTTTTTCTAACTATATTATAACGCTTTCATTTTCATTTTGCAAATTTTTTCCTCATCTTACAAGGGAAAAAGTTTTAACTTCCAAAGCACCTGCTTCTTCCAAAAGTCGTTTCACACGATTCACAGTTGCCCCTGTTGTATAGATGTCATCAATCAGCAAAATCTTCTTAGGAAGTGAGATTCCATCTTTAATAAAAAATGGAATTTCAGTAGCTAACCTTTCCAAACGGCTTTTAGAAGAACTAGCGCTCTCTTCTCTTTTTCCTAATATATCTTTAAAAGAAAAGCCTGCTGCCTCAACCAAACCTTCAACCTGGTTAAATCCCCTCTCAAGCAATCTTTCAGGACTTAGGGGAATCAAAACAAATTGATAACCTCTATACTTTTTCAACTCCTCAGCAAGAACAGAAGCAAAAACTTTTCTAAGCAAAAAATCGCCATCAAACTTATATCGACTGAAAAAGTCTTTCATAGCTTGATTATAGGTAAAGATTGCCTTATGATCAACCTGAATTCCTTCTTTACACCAAAGTTTACAATCTTGACACTTAGTTGACATGCCTTTTTTCATACAGTTTGGGCAATAATTCTCACCAATCTTCTCAAAACTAGAAGCACAAGCTGAGCAAAGATAACTGCAGTCATCTTTTAAAATGAAGAGACTGCTAAAAGTCAGTTCACTCTTTGTAGTCTGGTCACATAGTAAACAGTTCATAACCCTGCCTCCTTGTTCATCTGCTTGATTTCCTTGATTGCCTTTTTGATGGAAGCATTTAATCCATCATGAAAGAAGAGCAACTCACCAGTTGGTCTATCCATACTGCGTCCAACTCGCCCTCCAATCTGAATCAAACTAGACTTGGTAAAGAGACGATGATTAGCTTCTACTACGAAAACATCTACACAAGGGAAGGTAACTCCGCGTTCCAATATTGTCGTACTGATCAGTATCGTCAACTCTCCATCTCGAAAAGCTTGCACCTGCTCTAATCGATTTTCTGTGACAGAAGATACAAAACCAATTTTCTCATCTGGGAAATACACCTGTAGTGTTTCTTTTAGTTTTTCGCCTTTCTTAATCTCTGATGTAAAAATTAGCAATGGATAACCTGTTCTTCTCTGTTTCTCAATATAAGTCTTTAACTTGGTTGATAACTGGCTTTTCTCTAAACAGCGATTAAAATCCGATAACCAGACTGGTTTAGGAATAATCAAAGGATTTCCATGAAACCGTCTCGGCAAGCTTAATCGTTTTAATTCTCCTGTGCGAACCTTCCTATCTAACTCATCTGTAGAAGTTGCTGTAAGGAATATCCTCAATCCATCCTCCTTTACACTATTCTTTACAGCATAGTAAAGCATAGTGTTGTCAACATAAGGAAAGGCATCTACCTCATCCACTATCAACAAATCAAAAGCATGATAAAATTTTAATAACTGATGAGTTGTTGCAATTACTAAGGGAGTTCGAAAATAGGGCTCTGATTCGCCATGGAGTAGCGCTATATCGCAAGCAAAGTCATTCTGCAGTCGCTTATACAGTTCTAAACATACATCAATTCGAGGACTGGCCAAACAAACTGCACCACCATCATCAATCACTTTAGCTACAACTTGATAGATCATCTCTGTCTTTCCAGCTCCTGTCACAGCATGAACTAAAGTCGGTTCTTTCTTTTCGACTGCTCGAATCAACCCCTCTGATACCTTTTCCTGAAAAGGGGTTAACTGACCACACCATTTGAGAACATCTTGCTTAGGAAAATCTTCCTGCGGAAAATAGTACAAAGCTTGATCACTCCTGACTCGCTTCATCAGCAAACACTCCCTACAATAGTAGGCACCAATAGGCAAATACCATTCTTCTAGAATCAAACTATTACAACGTTGACAAAACAGTTTCCCCTTCTCTTTTCTCATTGCTGGCAGTCTCACTGCTTCCTGTCGTTCTTCTTCCGTTAATTCTTTCTCAGTAAACAAGCGACCGAGATAATTTGGATTTACTTTCATACTTTAATATTCGTAAAAATATAGCGCTTTAGGTAATTTTTTAGTACAATTAAATCATGGAATTTAGAACAATTAAAGAGGATGGGCAGGTCCAAGAAGAAATCAAAAAATCACGCTTTATCTGTCATGCCAAGCGTGTCTATAGTGAAGAAGAAGCTCGTGACTTTATCACTGCTATCAAAAAAGAACACTACAAAGCCACCCATAACTGCTCTGCTTTTATTGTAGGGGAACGCAGTGAGATCAAGCGTACGAGTGATGATGGCGAACCTAGTGGTACTGCTGGAGTCCCTATGCTTGGCGTCTTAGAAAATCATAATCTTACCAATGTCTGCGTAGTAGTTACTCGTTACTTTGGTGGAATTAAGTTAGGCGCTGGAGGTTTGATTCGTGCTTACGCAGGTAGTGTGGCCTTGGCTGTCAAAGAAATTGGCATTATTGAAATCAAAGAACAGGCTGGCATAGCCATTCAGATGTCTTACGCTCAGTATCAAGAATATGGCAATTTCCTTAGAGAGCATCATCTCATGGAGCTGGATACAAACTTTACAGATCAAGTTGATACAATGATTTATGTTGATAAGGAAGAGAAAGAAAATATTAAGTCTGCTCTTGTAGAGTTTTTTAATGGAAAGGTTACTTTAACAGATCAAGGTTTACGAGAAGTTGAAGTTCCTGTAAACTTAGTGTAAATAAAGGAGAAATACATGGTGTTTGGAAAATTTATTCAAGGACTTGCTGGTAACTTCAGCGAGGAAAACAAAGAGACTCTTATCAAAGAATATGGTCAATATCTACTAGAGAATGAAGAAATTCAAAGTGGATATAAACTTATTCGCGATTCCATCATCTTTACAAATATTCGTATTATTTTTACAGATAAGCAAGGTGCCACTGGTCGCAAGGTGTCTGTTAAGTCACTCTTTTTGATGAACATTGTAAACGTTGAAATGGAAACTGCTGGAGCAGGTATAGATGATAGTGAGATTACGATTACTTATTTAGAAAATATCTCTCTTAAAGCACATAATGAGCATCTGAGTTTCCATAAATTTGAATTCCCTAAAAAAACGGACATCCTCCCTCTTTACACCTATTTATTAGAATTGGCTTATCACAATCGATTAAAAATTAATGGCTTAGACCTTTGATATAAAAAAATCCTATCACTTTGATAGGATTTCTATATTTTACAAATAGCCTTAAGCGCGTTATACTAGTATCATCTTATACAAAGAGGTATATCTATGACTATTTATAATAATATCACTGAACTTATTGGACAAACACCGATTGTTAAACTCAACAACATTGTTCCAGAGGGTGCTGCAGACGTCTATGTTAAACTAGAAGCTTTTAACCCTGGATCGTCAGTAAAAGACCGTATTGCCCTTAGCATGATTGAAAAAGCAGAACAAGATGGTATTCTAAAACCGGGAGCTACTATTGTTGAAGCAACGAGTGGAAACACTGGTATCGGTCTTTCATGGGTTGGTGCCGCTAAAGGATATAAAGTTGTTATCGTCATGCCTGAAACGATGAGTGTGGAACGACGCAAGATTATCCAAGCCTATGGTGCTGAACTCGTCCTTACTCCTGGTAGCGAAGGAATGAAAGGGGCTATTGCCAAAGCTCAGGAAATCGCCGCTGAACGAGACGGCTTCCTTCCACTCCAATTTAATAATCCAGCTAATCCAGAAGTACACGAAAGAACAACAGGAGCTGAAATACTGGCTGCTTTCGGTTCTGATGGACTAGATGCTTTTGTAGGTGGTGTTGGCACCGGTGGAACGATCTCAGGTGTTTCTCACGCTCTTAAAGCAGCAAATTCAAACATTCAAGTTTATGCAGTTGAGGCAGACGAGTCAGCTATCTTGTCTGGTGAAAAACCAGGACCTCACAAAATTCAAGGCATCTCAGCTGGATTTATTCCTGAAACACTTGATACAAAAGCCTATGATGGTATCGTTCGCGTAACGTCAGATGATGCTCTAGCGCTTGGCCGTGAAATTGGTGGAAAAGAAGGCTTCCTGGTTGGGATTTCTTCAGCTGCAGCAATTTACGGGGCAATTGAGGTTGCCAAGAAATTAGGTACAGGTAAGAAAGTCCTTGCTTTAGCACCAGATAACGGCGAACGTTATTTGTCTACAGCACTCTATGAATTTGAAGTGTAACCTCCTAAATACACTTAGCCCTTATTAAAGGGCTTTTTGTTTACTCATACAGAATCTACTCTCTAGACCAAAAGAAAAAGGAAGCAATTTGCTTCCTTTTCTATTAGTTATTCAAGGCTGCTGCCATTGTAGCTGCAACTTCTGCTTCAAAGTCGTTTGCAGCTTTCTCGATACCTTCACCAACTTCAAAGCGAGCGAACTCAACTACTGAAGCATTTACTGATTCAAGGTAAGCTTCAACTGTCTTGCTGTCATCCATGATGTATACTTGTGCAAGAAGTGTGTATGCTTGGTCAACTTTGGTGTTGTCAAGCATGAAGCGGTCCATTTTACCTGGGATGATTTTGTCCCAGATTTTTTCTGGTTTGCCTTCTGCAGCCAACTCAGCTTTGATATCAGCTTCAGCTTGAGCAATCACTTCATCAGACAATTGTGCTTTTGATCCATACTTCAAGTGTGGAAGAGCTGGTTTACCAACCATTGCACGGCTTTCGTTATCTTGGTCGATTACGTGGTTCAATTGTGCCAACTCATCTTTAACGAATTGCTCATCCAATTCTTTGTAAGAAAGAACTGTTGGTTTCATCGCAGCAATGTGCATTGAGATTTGTTTAGCAAGCGCTTCGTCTCCACCTTCGATTACAGAGATAACACCGATACGTCCACCATTGTGTTGGTATGCTCCGAAGTGTTGTGCATCTGTTTTTTCAAGCAAAGCAAAACGACGGAATGAGATTTTTTCACCAATTGTAGCTGTTGCAGATACATATGCAGCTTCAAGAGTTTCACCTGAAGGCATTGTCAAAGCAAGAGCTTCTTCGTTGTTAGCTGGTTTTCCTTCAGCGATTACTTTAGCTGTTGCGTTTACCAAGTCAACGAATTGAGCGTTTTTCGCAACGAAGTCAGTTTCGGCATTTACTTCAACTACTGCTGCAACGTTACCGTTAACAAATACACCAGTCAAACCTTCTGCAGCAACACGGTCAGCTTTCTTAGCTGCTTTCGCCATACCTTTTTCACGAAGCAATTCAATCGCTTTTTCGATGTCACCGTCTGTTTCTACAAGCGCTTTTTTAGCGTCCATAACACCGGCACCAGATTTTTCACGCAACTCTTTTACAAGTTTAGCTGTAATTTCTGCCATTTTGATTCTCCTATATTTTTTAAAAATAGGAGAGCTGGGCTAGGCCCCGCCCTCCTAGGTAATTACTATTTATATGAATTAAGCGTTGTCGCCTTCTACAACTTCAACGATTTCTTCGATTGAGTCAGCTTGAGCTTCTGAAGCTACAAATTCAGCTTCAACTGCTGTTGCGTCCTCACCTTGACGTCCTTCGATGATAGCGTCAGCCAATTTAGCTGTAATCAATTTAACAGCGCGAATAGCGTCATCGTTAGCTGGGATGATTACATCGATATCGTCTGGATCAGTGTTTGTGTCAACCATCGCTACAACTGGGATACCCAATTTTTTAGCTTCTTTAACAGCGATTTGTTCTTTATGTGGGTCAACTACGTACATTACATCCGGGATACGAGGCATGTCTTCGATACCACCCAAGAATTTTTCAAGACGTGCACGTTGTTTGTTAAGAAGTGCAACTTCTTTCTTAGGAAGAACGTCGAAGATTCCTTCTTCTTCCATACGTTTGATTTCTTTCAAACGAGCAATACGTTTTTGGATAGTTCCCCAGTTAGTAAGAGTTCCACCCAACCAACGGTGGTTGATGTAGTATTGACCTGAACGTTCTGCTTCTTCTTTAACAGCGTCAGCAGCTTGTTTTTTAGTACCAACAAACAATACAACTGCATCGTTAGCTGCTGCATCACGCATAAAGTCGTATGCTTGGTCAGCGTATTTTACAGTTTGTTGCAAGTCGATAACGTGGATTCCGTTACGCTCAGTGAAGATGTACTTAGCCATCTTAGGGTTCCAGCGACGAGTTTGGTGACCAAAGTGTACACCAGCCTCAAGAAGTTGTTTCATTGAAATTACTGCCATGAGTATTTCTCCTTTTTGTTTTTTTCCTCTCCTCGACTTCAACTTGCAAAACGACCCGAGGGCAACAGTTTCACAATTCATCAAGAATGAGTATTATCGTTTACACGACAAGTTTCATTTTACCACATTTTAACGATATTTTCAAGTGGTTTTGCTAGTTTTTAGCCTAACTTAAGACTAAAAAAGAAAAGAGACTCAAATCGAGCCTCTTCGTTTCATTCATTAATTTGGATAGATGTATGTTACGTAACCTTCAGAAGTTGTAGTTGGGTTGAACCATCCACGTTTGTTACCGATTGTACGATCTCCACCATAGTTTGATTCTGATACTTGAATGCTAGTTGATGATGAAACTGCTGTAACAACCGCTACGTGTCCATATCCACCGTCATTCCAACATGCAATCGCACCAACTTGTGGAGTTGATCCTGTACGGAATCCTGCAGCTGCTGCACTTGTAGCCCACTGCGCTCCGTTACCCCAGTAATCTCCAGCCCAAGGTGCTAATGTTTTAGCTCCCCAAGTACATTCTCCAGTTGGATAACTTGAAGCATTTGTACTGTATGTTGGACGTTGTCTAGTTGGAGTCGGAGCAGGTGCTGGAGTGTAGCTTGAATCATCATCTGATGAAGAGCTTGAAGTCGCTTGCACTTGATCTGAAAGTGTTGTATTTCCAGAAGCAACAACTGATTGTTGTTGACTTGTTTGACGTGCCTTATAAGCTGCTTCTGCTTCAGCTGCTGCTTTTGCTTCTGCCTCTGCTGCTGCTTTTTGTTCCAATAAAGTAGCTTTATCACTTTCTGCAGTAGCTTTCTCTGCAGCAAGGTTTAACTCAGCAACTTTCAACTCTGCTTGTTTTGTTGTCAATGCTTGTGCATCGTCAGCAAGTGTTTGTTGGTTCGCAATGACAGTGTTGATTGCTTCATTATTTGCAACCTGTTTTTCAGCGATAGATTTCTTATCAGCTTTCTGTTGTTCCAACATTTTGTTGTTAGCTGATACAATCTCGCTCATGGCTGCAACACGTGAAATAGCTTCCGTAATTGATTTTGAGTTTACAATTGTATTGATGTAGCTAGTTGCAGCACCGTTTGTTTGTGCGCTACGTGCTTGTTTTTCCAAAGATTCATTACGAGCAACAATGTTCTTAGAGAGCTCTGTAATTTCTCCTTCAAGTTTTTTAGATTCAGCTTGTAGAGTTTCGTTCTCAGCTTCCAAGTTCGTTTGTTGAGTTTGGATAGCTGTAACTTGCGTTTGGATTTCATCTACTTGTTTTTGAGCTTCTTTTTGTTGAGCTGTCAAATTACTAATCTTACTATCTTGAGCAGCAATCTTTTCATCAGTTGTTTCAGCGTGGACAGTTGTCAATACTGCCGCTTGAGACACTAATACTGTACTTAATAAAAGTGACGCTAAGATTTTTTTCTTCATATTGTGTAGATACTCCTTCTATTTAAGACATTACTAGTATACCAAAAAAAGACATAATAAATATTACGCCTTTGTTACATTTTTATTTCTTTCTTATAGATAACATTTTTCAAAAATATATTGGAAAATAAGCATCCATAAAAAGTTTAAAATCATTGATGGGACAAGACTGTAGACGATGAAAACTGGCATCGATTCTACTGTCAATCCCATAGCAAGGGCAAGAAGATAACTCCCCATATCAAATAGGAAACTCATCACAACTATTGTTAACATTCTTGTCCAACGGTTTAGCAAAATTACACTATTAAATTTATGGAGCGAAGCACCTATCAAGATAAATAGAAGTGTCGCAATTCCTATCAAGTGGAAAAAATAGATATCGTACACCAAACCCACTATACCGCAATAAGCTAGATAGAGATATTCTGAAACCTCAATTGTCTCAAACAAGAGAAATAAAAACAGAAAATGACTTGCTAAATGAAAGTGAGGGAAGAAGGATCCCGCTAATTGTCCAATATGTGCATCAATTAGTACGACAAAAGGGAGTAAAAAGAAAATACCAATTTGTTTTAACAGTCTCATTGCTAATTCCCCACTAACTCTACCACATGAAGATTTTTGGTGTCAGCACTTAACTTTACTGTTACTTCCTTTGTTAGATAATCACTGCTGTGTGTTGTAGCAACAACCTCTCCAACAGGGATATCCTTAACATTAAAGTTTCCAAGCCCCCCTGTAGTCACCTTGTCTCCCGCGCTAATGTCGCTGTTGCTGTTTAATTGACTAATTTTAAGCAGTTCAGATTCCTTATCATAACCAACGATAATCCCGTAAATTTCAGCAGAACCATGCAGGATTTTAACAGAAATTTTGTCTGAATTTTCGGTGTTTGTCAATAGGTTGATCGTTGTTGAATGATCCTCCACCTTTGAAACACTACCAATCAAACCCCCGTTTGCAATGGCCAACATATTTTCAGAAGCTCCTTTTGAACTTCCCGCATCAATTGTTAACTCTTGTTTCCAAGATACTGGAGCCCGCATAATCACATCTGCTGCAATGGTTTTTGTAGCCTGCAATTTTGACTTCATATCCAGCAACTGACGTAATTGTTCATTTTCATTTTTTAAACTTTCTGATTGATTAGACTCCACCTCTAGTTGATAGAGCTGTTTTTTTAGACTCTCATTTTCATTGTAAGTCTGCGTCAAATGTCCCAAATCCGATTTGAAAGTATCAAACCACTGAAAGGGTTTTTGAACAATTCTATCTACTAAGGAAATCCCATCTCCTAGTTTCGTCACAATAGCGCTTGAATAGGTTGTCACTAATAGAACAGAAACTGCCAGAACTGTGACAAAAACGATGATTAGATATTTTGATTTTTTAAAACGGTTCATATTCCTACCTTTATACTAAAAACCTGCTACTGTGAGCTTCTTATCAATCCTACAAACCTGCTAAGATTTTAAGAAAAATAAGAAACATCCCAGTATCAAAATCACAAGAATTGCCAGTGTATCCTTTTGACTCCATCTCAACTGTCTATACTGACTTCTACCCTTTCCTCCCTGATAACCACGCGCTTCCATGGCTATTGCCAATGAATCTGCACGCTTTAAGCTCGTCGCAAAAAGAGGAATTAAAATTGGAATCATAGCCTTTACCTTTTGCACGATGCTACCTTCGCCAAAGTCAACTCCACGGGCTTTTTGAGCATTCATAATTCGCGTTGTGTCATCCATCAAGGTTGGAACAAAACGCAAACTCATTGATAACATAAGACCAATTTCATGAACGGGAACTTTCACGCGTTTCAGCGGTGCTAAAAGAGCTTCAACTGCAGCTGCCAGACTCAAAGGCATGGTCGTTAAGGTTAGCAAGGTTGAAAAGAAAATAATCAACACAAAACGACAGAAAATGATTCCTGCTTGTTGCAAAGCATAATCCGTTATTCTTATAAAAGAAAACTCAAATAGGACATTTCCACTTGAAATGAAAAAGAGCTGAAAAAGAGTCGTAAAAGCAATCAAGAAGAACATGGATTTTAATCCCTGAACGAAAAATGAGAGGGAAACGCCTGACAAAGCGATAAATATACCTGTCGCTATAAACAAAATGAGATTGGTGAGGGGATTATTAGCCCAAAATACAATCAAAATCAACAGGATCATGGCAAGCAATTTACTACGTGGATCCAAGCGATGAATAATGGAATCCCCCGGTATATAACGCCCTAAAATCATACTATCCATTTAGCGACTCCTTAAACTCCTCTATCTTGATTGGCAATTTTTTAAAAGCTACACCTCTATCTGCCAAACGTTTACAAAAGGCTGTTATTTTAGGCACACCTAACTGCACCTTTTCCATAGAGGCTACATCTTGGAAAACTTCGCTCGGTTTGCCACTTTTGATCAAACGCCCCTTTTCCATAACATAAACCTGATCAGCATATGCAGCTACGTCATCCATCAAATGCGTTACCAGAACGATTGTCATTCCAGAAAGGTGGAGTTTTTTAAACAAGGTCATCAGTTCTTTTCTGCCCAGAGGATCTAGTCCAGCTGTAGGCTCATCCAAAACCAAGACAGTTGGCTCCATGGCTAGCATACCTGCTATAGCCACACGTCTCATCTGACCACCCGAAAGTTCAAAAGGACTGCGCTCAAAGAGTGACTCATCGATGCCTACCAAGGCTAACTTTTCACGCGCAATTTTCTTGGCCTCTTCCTCAGAAACTCCAAAATTTTGCGGTCCAAATGCGACATCTTTCAAAACAGTCTCTTCGAAAATCTGATTTTCAGCAAATTGAAACACTAGACCAACTTGCTTTCGAATCTGACGAATTTCTTTATTGGTTGATGTAGGGGTAATGACGGTATCAAAAACTCGAACAGAACCCTTACTTGGTACCAATAGGCCATTTAAAAGCTGTAAAATCGTTGATTTCCCACTACCTGTGTGCCCTACTAAAGCTGTATAGGAACCATCCTCAATCGTCAAAGAAACATCAGTCAAGGCTGATGAAGATAGGGGAGTCCCCTCTTGATAGGTAAAGCTCACATTTTCTAGAGTAATTCCCATAACTTGTCCTCTAGCTCTCCTTCTGTCAAATAGCCATCCGGCAACTGATAACCAGTCTCTCTCAAAGATTCTCTCAATTGATTAGTAAAAGGCTCATCTAACCCTATCTGGTCAAGGTCATCCCGAGAAAAAAGTTCTCTTGGGCTGCTGGTTGACTCCACTTGGCCTTTTTTCATGACCAAGACACGGTCACTCATCGCAACTTCCTCTAAATCATGTGTAATGGAGACGACTGTCATCTGGTGGTCTTTTCGAATCTCTTGAACTGTCTGAATCAGTTCTCTGCGTCCCTCAGGATCCAACATACTTGTTGCCTCGTCCAAAATCAAAATAGCTGGCCTCAGGGCAACAACTCCCGCAATAGCCACCCGTTGTTTTTGTCCACCAGATAAACGAGCTGGTTCTCTCTTCTTAAAGTCCAGCATACCTACCAACTCCAAAGATTCAGCCACTCTCTTCTTCATTTCTTCACGAGGAAGTCCCTGGTTTTCTAAACCAAAGGCGACATCATCTTCAACAGTTGCCCCCACAAATTGGTTATCTGGATTTTGAAAAACCATACCAATTTGTCGACGCAAATCCCAAACATTCTCAGAGGACAGCAGTTGGCCATCTATCCAGATTTCCCCAGAGTCTGCTTCAAGCAATCCATCAATCAAACGGATAGTTGTCGATTTTCCACTCCCATTATGACCTACAATTGAAAGCCATTCTCCCCGTTTCACGTGAAACGAGACATTATTAACATCATAATGATCCTGGTCTTCCTTGTAACGAAAAGACAGATCTTTTACTTCAATAATCGATTTCATTTCGAACCAAATGTCCCTTTGAATACATGAGCGCTACCCTTGAAATAATCATAACCAGAGTAGATAGTGAAAAACAAAGCGATATAAAGTAACAGCTGACCAATTAAATTCCAATGTAAGAGCAAAAAGATAATGGCAAACATCTGACTAAAGGTCTTGATTTTCCCTGGCATCGCTGCTGCTAGAACTGTCCCTCCCGTCTCAACAAGCAACAAACGCAAGCCTGTCACCGCAAGTTCACGACAGATGATAATAGCAACAACCCAAGCTGGAGCCATACCCAACTCAATCAACATGATAAAAGCTGACATAACCAACAACTTATCCGCCATCGGATCAGCAAACTTTCCAAAGTTGCTGACTACATTCCATTTACGAGCAAGATAGCCATCAAGATAATCCGTTATACTAGCGACTGCAAAGATGATCGCCGCTAGCAAATGACTGCCTTGTGAATGGCCCAAAGTCAAAATAAGAATAAAGAGAGGTATGAAGAGAATTCTACCAATAGTTAATACATTAGGAATTTGTTCTTTTTTCATTGATTTTTCCTTAATCTGTAGTAAATGTAAGTGTTACAGTTCCAGTCTGAGTTGTCAGCTTCGAAGTATCAATCGTTTGATTGTCCACAGTCACAGTAACTCCCTTCACTACACCTAAAGTAATGGTAACGGGATTCTTAGTTGAAACTGTTGTTTTTGCATTCTTATTGTCTGCGGATAGTGTCACACCACCCTCCAGCTCACTTCCTGAAACACTTACCCAGCTAGTTGTATCTGAAACTGCTAGTTGAACAGTAGCGGTTTCCTTACTCGTTTTATACCGAGCTTCAATGCGGTTTCCTTCGCCTGACACTGTAATAGTTGATTCCGTAGTAGAAGACGAGCTAGACGTCTGACTACTAGAAGATGAACTAGATGAGGTTGTTGAACTAGTTGAGTTCACAACACTATAGTTAGCTGAAGAAGGACTTGGCTGAGTTTGGATGTAGTTCCAAACATAGTAAGTGACAAAAATTAAAATTGACAAAGCAAATAGAACGAAATAAAACAAGGGGAGATAAGACGTTTTTTTCTTATTTGATCGTCTGCGACCAGACAAGTCTTCTTCATCGACATCTACCTCTTCATAAGTGATCATACTACCTGAATCATAGGCATCTAATACAATTCTTTCATCTAATTCTACTGCCCAGGCATATTTTCTTAAAAAAGAACGAGCGTAGAAGGTACTAGGAAGTTGATCAAAATCATCTGCCTCCATAGCTTCTAGAAAATGCAACTGAATTTCAGTTTTTTCCTGTAATTCTTCCAGACTCAATCCCTGGTTAATTCTGGCTAAACGTAGAACCTCGCCAATTGTTTTTTTTCTCATACGTACCATTCCTTCTTTCTAGTATTAGTCATCTTTTAAGCTGGAAAGATTGTAAAATCAACTAGATCACCATTATCAATCAAACGATGTCCAGCTTCTAGAACATCCTCCAAAGTAATTTCCTGTAAAATTTTCGGAAAATCAAAAATTGTTTCTCCGCAATCCATCAGATCGTATTGAGTTGCAATAAATTCCAAGGAGTTCATACTACTGAAAAATTCCCCAAACATCTCACTCTTAACAAGATCTAAATGTTCCTCTGTAATATCCGTATCACTACTAAACTGACGAATCGCTTTACGAAATTGATGCGACAGAGAAACGGGCTCTTTGGTATCCATTGTCAATATCACAAAATGAAAGCGACTGTTGACTTCAACCTCAAGTGACAATGACGCGTCTAACTTCCCAGACTCATATAACCTTTGAAAACGATCAGAAGTCCAACCAAACATCATCGTAAATAGTAATTTCAATAAAATATTGTAACGATAAGACTCAGCTTCTGTTATTTGCCCATTACCTCTAATCGCAACAGCAAGTTTGGGTGAAGAAACTTCCATCCGAAGGCTATCTGTTTTCTTCACAGGCTGCAAAAGGAGTTGCTCTTTTGAAACCATAAACTGGTTTGAAACTTCCTTTCCCTTTTTCGAAAAGTATTCCTCAACAACTCTTACATCAATATTTCCAACTAAAAACAGTGACATATTGACAGGTTTGTAAAACTCTGTAAAGTTCTCTTTTAAATTTGAAACTTGAATCTCAGAAATTGATTTTTCACTTCCAACAATGTCTATTGCTAAAGGAGTATCAGGATAAAGGTTGGCTAATGTTGCAAAAAACAAGCGTGAGTCTGGATCATCTTGGTACATTTCTCGTTCTTGCTGGATAATATCCTGTTCCCTCAAAATAGACTCTTCTGTAAAATGAACACCTCTGACTAACTCATCTAGCAAATCTAAATTCTCTAATAGATGGTCAATTGTTGAAAAAAGATAGCTGGTCTTAGTAAAGCTTGTAAAGGCATTACTGTCCGCACCTAATCGAGTAAAAGCAGCCATTATATCCTCCGAATTTTCTCTTTCAAACAATTTATGTTCAAGAAAATGTGCAATTCCTGCTGGATGATGACGTAAACCTTTTCCCAAGCTTGTATAAGTTGCATCTACAGAACCAAATTGAACTGTTACAATCCCATAAACCTCATTGAAATCTTGCTTAGGGAGTAAAGAAACTGTCAACCCATTTGACAATTTTGTTTTGTAGACTGTTTCCTTTACAGCAGGATAGTATTTTTCTTCAAAAGTAACCTTTGTCATTCTACTCCTTCCATAAAGTAAATCGCTTGTAACTTCAAACTATTGGCAGCTTTACATACAGCTTCTTTATCAACACTCTCTAATTTTGCCACCAATCGATCAATGTCAAAGCTTGATTTCCCCAATAGAGCATTCAAATAGACTCTTTCAACTAGGGCCTGTTGATTATCTTGAGCCATCAACAAAGATCGTCGAATCATCTCCTTGGTTTGTTCAAGCTCAAAATCTGTAAAGTTGCCCTTTTTCAAATCTAGCAACTGATGATTCATCAATTTTCTAGCCTGATTTCGATTTTCTCTATCAATACCCGCATACATCCTTAACAGACCACTAAACAAATCCAATTGACTAGAGACTGTATAGGCTATTCCAGCATTTTCACGAACATTTGTAAAAAGTTTCGAATGTGCAAATTCACCCAACAAACCATTCATAACAAGCATGGGCAAATGCTCATCATCACCATATTTTACAGGAGAATGATAGCCTAATTCCAAAATAGATTGCCCAACATTCCTCTGAAACATTCCTTCTCGTAGAACATTCAAATAAGATTGATGGTACTGGATAGTGACGCCGTTCTCTCTAGCTGTAAAGGGTAATGACTTCAGTGATTCTGTAATTTCTACTTCATTAAAATCACCTAAGAAAAAGAAATCAATACGATCATTTTTCAGAGTATTTTGAAAGCACATGTAGCCACTTTTCGGAGACTCATTTAAAATGCTATTTCGTAAATCACTGTATCTCAATTGAAGACGCTCATCATGGAAGAACAAGCTATCCAACTCCTTATGAGCAAAATAAAATGAATCATCCATATCAGTAGCTAGACTAGCCAATAACTGTTTTCTTTCAATTTCAAATAAAGCTGGCTCAAAAGCACCATCTTGAGCTAAGGGAGCAAATAAAGTCTGTCTCACCAATTCCAAAATTCGAGAAGTCAAGACATTCTTTTTGCTTAAAAAATCATCCCTCACATAAGTAAATGTTAAGTCAAGAATATGTGCCTGTCCCCTACGATAAGCACTTGTGGAAATATCTGTTCCATATAAACTTGCCAAGTATCTGCGAAATGCTTGTGATGTGGGATAAGCTTGATTTGCCGTCTCCAACATACTAGCACTTAACATGCGTCCTGCTATTGTCTCAAGAGATAAGGGAGCAGTAAAACGAATAGTGATTTTATTTGTTTTAAACTTTTTGGATTGAACAAAATGTGCTGAAATTCCAGGCACTAATTCCATACCTTACCTCCTTACATATAGAGTTCTATTATACCACGAAAATCAAAATTTTTCTTGTTCTCTTTATAGCTTTAAAGAGTAAAACCGTTTTCATTTCAACTAACTTTCCTTCAGCTATTTCAAGGAAAATATGGTATAATACCAAAGATTGAGGTGAATTATGGAATACAAATTATTTGAAGAATTTATTACGCTCCAAGCCCTCCTAAAAGAACTTGGAATTATACAAAGCGGTGGTGCTATCAAATCCTTTTTAATAGATCATCAAGTTTACTTTAATGGTGAGTTAGAAAGTAGACGTGGGAAAAAAATTCGTGTTGGAGATACGATTGACATTCCTGATTTAAAGATTGACATCACCTTGACACAACCAAGTTTAAAAGAGCAAGAAGAGTATCAAGCAGATAAGATTGAGAAAGAGCGAATTGCTAAACTTGTCAAAGAGATGAATAAAGGTGTCAAGAAAGAAAAACAAAAAACTTCTTCATCACCTAAAACCAAACAAGTTCCACGTTTTCCAGGAAGATAACCATGTGGCTCCAACATTTAACAATTAAAACCTTTCGAAACTACAAAGAGGCAAAAATTGATTTCAATCCAAAATTAAATGTCTTTCTAGGTCAAAATGCACAAGGAAAAACCAATATTCTAGAGGCAATCTATTTCTTAGCCTTGACACGTAGTCATCGGACTCGTACAGATAAAAATCTCATTCATTTTGATAACGAGCAACTCCATCTTTCTGGCTTGCTACAGAAAAAAACAAGCTCTATCCCTCTAGAAATTGATTTAACACCAAAAGGGCGTGTGACTAAGGTCAATCACTTAAAACAAGCGCGCCTATCAGACTACATTGGACATATGAATGTTGTCCTCTTCGCGCCTGAAGATCTCCAGCTAATTAAGGGAGCACCTTCTGTCCGTCGAAAGTTTATAGACATCGAACTGGGACAAATTAAACCAATCTACTTGTCAGACTTGTCAAACTATAACCATATACTCAAGCAGAGAAATACTTACCTAAAATCCAGCCAAAAGATTGATGAAACATTTCTGTCAGTCTTAGATGATCAGTTAATAGATTATGGTTGTCGTGTTATAAAGCATCGGATAAAATTCATTAAAGACTTAGAGAAATTTGGCCAAAAAAAACACTTAGAAATTTCAAATAAATTAGAAGAACTGTCAATATCTTATCAATCATCTGTCAACTTCACTAATGAAGAACAGCTAACAAGTTCCTTTAAAATTGCTTTAGATAAAAGCAGATCCAGAGATTTATTTAAAAAGAATACTGGAGTTGGCCCTCATCGAGATGATATTTCTTTTTATATCAATGGTATGGATGCTAGTTTTGGAAGCCAAGGTCAACATCGTAGCCTTGTTCTTTCTATAAAACTGGCGGAAATTGAGCTAATGGAAAGTATTACCAATGAGTCTCCGATACTACTGCTTGATGATGTTATGAGCGAACTTGACAATACACGGCAACTAAAATTACTAGAAACCATTTCTCAATCTATCCAAACCTTTATTACAACAACAAGTTTAGACCACTTACAAAACTTGCCAGAAAACCTTAGTATTTTCAACATTCAAAATGGTAAAATTTCTGTAAATCAACATTGACAACTTTGTAAACAAAAAGGACTCCTGAAAATCAGGAGTTCTTTTTTACTACTTACATAGAGTAGTTTGGTGCCTCATTAGTGATTTGTACATCATGAGGATGGCTTTCTTTTAGACCAGCTCCAGACATTTCAATAAATTGAGCGTTGTCGTGTAATTCTTTAAGGTTAGCTGCACCACAGTAACCCATACCAGAGCGAATACCACCAATCATTTGGAAGACAATATCAGCTGCTGCTCCTTTATAGGCAACACGACCTTCAATTCCTTCTGGAACAAGTTTGTTTGCTTCATTAACAGAACCTTGGAAGTAACGGTCACTTGAACCTTTCTTCATTGCAGCGATTGATCCCATACCACGGTAAGTCTTAAACTTACGTCCTTGGAAGATTTCCGTTTCACCTGGCGCTTCGTCTGTTCCAGCAAACATTGATCCAAGCATAACTGCATTACCACCTGCAGCAAGGGCTTTTACAATATCTCCAGAATACTTGATTCCACCATCAGCAATAATCGTTTTTCCATATTCGCGCGCAACTGCTGCCGCATCATAAATTGCTGTCACTTGTGGGACACCCACACCTGCAATCACACGAGTAGTACAGATAGAACCTGGTCCAATCCCAACTTTGACAACATCCACACCCGCATCATAAAGAGCACGCGCACCTTCTGCAGTTGCAATATTACCAGCAATCAAAGTGCGATCTGGGAAGTGAGCACGAATTTCAGCAATTTTACGTAGAACCCCAGCAGAGTGACCATGTGCAGTATCAATAACAATTGCGTCAGCCCCTGCTTCAAAGAGAGCCTCTGCACGTTCAAATGTATCTGAAGTGACACCCACCGCACCAGCAACTAGAAGACGACCAAATTCATCTTTGGCAGCATTTGGAAACTCAATAACTTTTTCAATATCCTTAATAGTAATCAAGCCAGAAAGACGACCTTCTTCGTCAACCAATGGAAGTTTTTCAATACGGTGTTCTTGAAGAATATGTTCAGCTGTTGCAAGATCTGTACCCACAGGAGCAGTAACAAGATTTTCACTGGTCATATGGTTTGAGATTGGTTGATTGTAATCTGAAATAAAGCGAAGATCTCGGTTTGTTAGAATACCAACCAATTTACGATTTTCAAGTGTTTCTACAACTGGAACACCACTGATACGGTAACGTCCCATCAGTTCGTCTGCCTCAGCAATGGTATGTTCTGGAGTCAAGAAGAATGGATCAATAATAACACCATTTTCAGAACGTTTTACCTTGCGAACTTCATCCGCCTGTTGCGCAATAGACATATTTTTATGGATTACTCCAAGACCACCCGCACGAGCAATAGCAATAGCCATTTGACTTTCTGTGACTGTATCCATGGCGGCTGTTATAATTGGGATATTTAAAGTCAGATTATCTGCCAATTTTGTTGTTAAATCTGCATCATTAGGCAACACATGACTTTCTGCTGGAATGAGCAATACATCATCAAAGGTAAAACCTTTTTTTAAAAATTTAGTATCCCAATTAGACATTGAAGTTTCCTCTTTTCTTTCTTTTTGAGCTTGACTCTTTTTGTATTGTATCTATCATACCATTCTATGAAAATTTGTCAATTATATTTATGGTAGAAATCATAAAAAAACTATCCCTGTGAACCTATGGAAGAGATAGTTTTACGATTCATATTTTATCCATTATTTAAAATAATTTAGTCCCATTGCTTTCTTAACTTCAGATAAAGTTTGCCCCGCAACCTCACGCGCTTTCTCACTACCTTTTTGAAGCATATTGTACACTTCTCCCATATCCTTAGCAAATTCAATACGGCGCTCACGAATAGGACCAAGTTCGCGTTCTAATATTTCAAGTAGATAACGTTTCGTCTTTACATCACCAAGACCACCACGTTGATAGTTTTCTTTCATCTCTGCAATGTCTTGAGCATCTTCTGGACGACCAAACACATCTAGATAATGGAAAACCATATTTCCTTCAATCTTACCTGGATCCTCCACTCGAATATGATCCGGATCAGTATACATGCTCATGACTTTTTTACGCAACGTATCCGCATCATCTGCTAGATAAATACCATTATTAAGGGATTTAGACATTTTAGCATTTCCATCTAGACCTGGCAAACGCCCTGCTCTCTCATTTTCTGGATAAATACCTTCCGGCTCCACCAAGACCTCACAATTATAAGCATGATTAAAGGAACGAACAATCTCACGAGTTTGCTCAATCATTGGTTTCTGATCTGTCCCAACAGGAACATAATTAGCCTTGAAAGCAGTAATATCTGCTGCTTGCGCAATCGGATAAACCAGAAATCCTGTCGGAATACTTTCTCCAAACCCTTTCTGAGCGATCTCTGTTTTCACTGTAGGATTGCGCTCTAAACGTGCTAGTGACACCAAATTCATATAGTACATAGACAGTTCAGCTAACTCTGGAATCTGACTTTGAATAAAGATGGTTGATTTACTTGGATCTAATCCAACTGCTAGGTAATCTAAGGCAACATTCCCAATCGATTCTACAATCGTTTGAGGATCTTTGGCGTGATCTGTCAATGCTTGTTGGTCCGCCAAAAAAACAAACATCTCATACTTGTCTTCTTCCTGCAGTAATACTCTATTTTTAAGACTCCCAACATAATGTCCAATATGCAGTTTTCCTGTCGGGCGATCTCCTGTTAAAATAATGGGTTTCGTCATTTTTTTCTCCTTCGAAATGGTCTCTTCAATTATAGCATTTTTTTGTTAAAATAACAGAAAATTATTTAAATCAAACAACTAACTCATTGTAAATAAACCTGTAAACTTAATTGACATAAAATTGACAAACAAAAATTTGAATATTTCTCTCTTTTCTAGTAGAATAAATGTATTACATATTATAGGAGAAAAACATTGCTTACAGTATCTGATGTTTCACTACGTTTTAGTGATCGCAAACTTTTTGATGATGTCAATATCAAATTTACAGAAGGAAATACATACGGATTGATTGGTGCTAATGGTGCTGGGAAGTCTACATTCTTAAAAATCTTAGCTGGTGATATCGAGCCAACAACTGGTCACATCTCTCTTGGTCCAGATGAACGTCTCTCTGTTCTCCGTCAAAATCATTTTGACTATGAAGATGAGCGAGTTATTGATGTTGTCATTATGGGAAATGAAAAACTTTACAACATCATGAAAGAAAAAGATGCCATTTACATGAAGGAAGATTTTTCCGATGAAGATGGTGTTCGTGCAGCTGAACTTGAAGGTGAATTTGCTGAACTTGGAGGTTGGGAAGCAGAAAGTGAAGCATCCCAATTACTTCAAAATCTAAACATTCCAGAAGAATTGCACTATCAAAACATGAGCGAATTGGCCAATGGTGAAAAAGTTAAGGTTCTCCTTGCTAAAGCACTTTTTGGTAAACCAGATGTTCTTCTCTTGGACGAGCCGACCAACGGGTTGGACATCCAATCTATTACTTGGCTAGAAGACTTCTTGATTGACTTTGATAACACCGTTATCGTAGTATCCCACGACCGTCACTTCTTAAACAAAGTATGTACACACATGGCCGACCTTGACTTTGGAAAAATCAAACTCTATGTCGGAAACTATGACTTCTGGAAGGAATCTTCTGAACTCGCTGCTAAATTGCTAGCAGACCGTAATGCCAAGGCAGAAGAAAAAATTAAGCAATTGCAAGAATTCGTTGCTCGCTTCTCTGCCAACGCTTCTAAGTCAAGACAAGCAACGTCTCGTAAAAAAATGCTTGACAAGATTGAATTAGAAGAGATTGTTCCTTCTAGTCGTAAATACCCATTTATCAACTTTAAAGCAGAACGTGAGATTGGTAATGATCTCTTGACAGTAGAAAATCTAACTGTAAAGATTGATGGCGAAACTATCCTAGACAATATTAGTTTCATCTTGCGTCCAGGTGATAAGACAGCTCTTATTGGACAAAATGACATCCAAACGACTGCATTAATTCGTGCAATTATGGGTGACATCGACTATGAAGGAACTGTCAAGTGGGGAGTTACTACTAGCCGTTCTTACTTGCCAAAAGACAACTCGGCTGATTTTGCAGGAGGAGAGTCAATCCTTGACTGGTTGCGTCAATTTGCAAGTAAAGAAGAAGATGACAATACCTTCCTACGTGGTTTCCTCGGTCGTATGCTCTTTTCTGGAGATGAGGTTAACAAACCTGTAAACGTCTTGTCAGGGGGAGAAAAAGTACGTGTCATGCTTTCAAAACTCATGCTCTTGAAATCAAATGTCCTTGTACTTGATGATCCAACAAATCACTTGGACTTGGAATCTATCTCAAGCTTGAACGATGGATTGAAAAACTTTAAAGAATCAATCATCTTTGCCAGTCATGACCACGAGTTTATCCAAACTTTGGCAAACCATATCATTGTTTTGTCTAAGAATGGCGTCATTGATCGTATTGATGAAACCTACGATGAATTCCTAGAAAATGCAGAAGTACAAGCAAAAGTTAAAGAACTTTGGAAAGATTAAATTAGACTTCAAAACTCAGTTGGGGTAACCAACTGAGTTTTCTATCATTCTACGAGGTAACATGAAATCATTTTTTAAAACATATTGGACCTATTTTGTTTCTTTCATCATTCCTTTAGTAATTATGACTGGAGTATACCTAACTCAAGGTATCTACTGGAATAGCGATGCATCTCCACTATTAGGAGACGGTTTCCATCAATACGTTATTTTTGATGTGGCTTTACGAAATATTTTACATGGAAATGGTAGTTTGTTTTACACCTTTACAAGTGGCCTCGGACTGAATTTCTATGCTCTATCTAGTTATTACTTGGGTAGTTTTCTCTCACCTCTGGTTTACTTTTTTAATCTGTCGAATATGCCAGATGCTGTCTATCTGACCACTCTCTTAAAATTTGGATTGATTGGTCTGTCAACCTTCTTTAGTTTGACTAGATTATTTAAAGATATCCCAAAATTTTTAAAACTTGCCTTATCTACTTCCTATGCTCTAATGAGCTTTACCGTTAGTCAGTTAGAGATAAAAACCTGGTTAGATGTTTTTATCTTGATTCCTTTAATTATAACTGGTTTATACCTACTTATAACACAAAAGAAGCGCCTACTATACTTTACAAGTTTGTCAATCTTATTTATTCAAAATTATTATTTTGGGTATATGACAGTATTGTTTCTTATTTTCTGGTATCTCTGCCAAATTTCTTGGGACTTTAAAACTCGAAAATCATCTTTTCTTGATTTTGTTGTTACCTCCTTTTTAGCTGGAATGGCTAGTTTGATTATGACTCTTCCTACACTGTTTGATTTACAAACTCATGGAGAGAAGTTGACTGCCATCACAAAATTAAAGACAGATAGTAGCTGGTATTTGGATATTTTTGCAAAACAATTCATTGGATCTTTTGATACAACTAAATATGGATCTATACCAATGATTTTTGTTGGATTGCTTCCTTTTATTTTGACCATTCTATTTTTCACAATAAAATCCATAAAGTTTCACGTGAAACTTACCTATGCAATTTTCTTTACTTTTTTAATAACAAGCTTTTACATAGAAGCACTTGATTTATTTTGGCAGGGGATGCATACCCCAAATATGTTTTTGCATCGCTATGCTTGGATTTTTTCCACTCTGTTAATTTATACTGCAGCAGAAGTATTAAATCGTCTGAAAGAACTGAAGCTATGGAATCTATTTGTCTCACTTTTTCTTGTACTAACAGGATTTTTGGCTACTGTCTATTTTAAATCACACTATTCTTTTTTAACTGATTTGAATATCCTGCTCACTCTTGAATTTCTACTAGTTTATGCTCTTTTACTTCTTGCAGTCATTAGAAAATTTATCTCTATAAATCTATTTGCAATTCTTTTGTCTTTATTTATAACAGTTGAGATAAGCTTAAATGCTTCATCTCAAATGGAAGGAATAGCTAAAGAATGGGCCTTTGCTTCTCGTAGCGCCTATAATAGAGATATCACCGCTATGGAATCCATTCTAAACCAAATTGACAATCCATTTACACGTACTGAAAAACTGCAAATTCAGACTGGAAATGACAGTATGAAATTTAACTACAATGGAATCTCTCAATTTTCGTCTGTACGAAATCGCTCAGCTAGCACTAGTTTGGATAAACTGGGATTCAAATCCTCTGGAACCAACCTCAATCTCCGTTATGTAAATAACAGTCTTTTAGCAGACAGTTTATTTGGAATCCAGTACAATATTTCTGAAACTTCACTTGATAAGTATGGCTTTCAAGAGATTTATCAAAAGGATCATTTAACCTTATATAAAAATCAACTCTCTTTACCCATTGCCTTTGCCACTCAATCTATTTACACAGATGTAAACTTTAACAATCACACTCTAGATAATCAGGCTTTATTTATAAACCAGCTTGCTAATCTCAACTTAGATTACTTCTCCCAAATAGCATATGATAAAACAGATAATTCAGATGGTTTAACGAGCATCACAGGTTCTGCGAATGAAGATGCAAAGATTGATTATCAAATTGAGGTTCCTCAAAATAGTCAAGTCTATCTCTCTTTTTCAAATCTTCATTTTACGAATGATAAACAAAAGAAAGTTGACATCATTGTCAACGGTGAAAAAAAGACTTTTACAACTGACAATGCATTTAATTTCTTTAATTTAGGTTATACTGAAGAACAAAAAACTTTCAATATCAGTATTAGTTTTCCTGGAAATTCTCAAGTATCATTTGAATCACCGACCTTCTATCGTTTAGATACTCAGGCTCTTACTGAAGCAATCCAAAAAATTAAAGAACAACCTGTAGAAGTATCCACCTCTAAAAATAAAGTCTTTGCTACATATGAAGTAAAACAAGATACCTCTATTTTCTTCACTATTCCTTATGACAAAGGTTGGTCTGCATACCAAGATGGGAAAAAACTTGAAATCAAGCAGGCTCAGACTGGTTTTATGAAAGTTGATGTTCCAAAAGGAAAAGGCACCATTACACTTTCCTTTATCCCCAATGGTTTTGTTATTGGAGCAGCCTGCTCACTAACTGCCCTTCTTCTTTTTGGGATCTATAATCACAGACGAAATTTATCTAAGACAGAAAAAGATTGACCAAGGAATTGGTCAATCTTTTTAATCTTCTTCCATTTTCTTAGGTTGATAAGCTAGCATACCTAAAGCAGTAAAGAAAGCTAGTGTTATAATAAGGAAAATCACTTGGTGATGAATATTTCCTGTCATAGAGATTGTTTGTCGTAAGCCTGATACAGAATAACTCATTGGTAACCAAGGATTGACACCTTTGAAGAAATCATTTGTCAAAGCAAGGGGATAGGTCCCTGCACTTGATGCTAACTGTAATAAAAGTAAAATAAGAGAGAAGAAAGCTCCAATACGGCTATTCCAAGTTGTTAAAGCTGTCACCATAGACATGAAAGCTAAACTTGTGATTATAATTAGAATCAAGGTCCTCATCTCATGGTTCGCAGTCAATCCAATAAGATGGACACCTCCATAAACTAAAACACCTGCTAAGACAGCTATAATCCCATTTATTTCAGAGCGAGACTTCAACCAAGCCCAACGACTCTCTGGATGACGTCCAGAAGGCAACTTAGCAAAAATCATATTGGTAGATATAGCAGCAACAAAAAGAGCAACTGATATCATATAAGGAGCCATAGCAATCCCATTTACAGGGACTTGGTCATTGTCTGTTTTTGAGAGAACTAGAGGTTCAGATAATGTTTCTGCATTTTTAGATTCTGTCGAAGCTGATTTAAGTTGATTATTAGCATTGCCTAATCCTTGTCCTAATGAATCAACTCCTGTCTGTAAATTTTCAAGACTAGAGGTTAAGGTTGTTCCACCATCTGCTAGTTTTCCAGCACCATCTGCAATCTTCATAGCGCCACTTCCTAGTTGAGATGCTGCAGAAAGTAACTGTGTTGATTTATCTGTTAATTGACCAGAGCCAAATTGTAATGTAGTAAGACCTGCTATCAGCTCTGGGCTCTTATTGTTCAATTGAGCAGAACCAGATGACAAACTTTCTATACCTGATACTAATTCTGGAGCTTTTCCAGCTAACGCATCTACTCCAGCTGTCAAGGTTGATGTATTTTCTGTCAACTTACTTAATCCAGAAACTAATTTATCTAGACTAGTTGTTAAACTTGTATTCTTTTCACTTAGTTGATTAGCACCAATAGAAATAGTATCCAGTCCTTTAGTATAGTTTACAACACCTTTTTCAATTGACTGACTTCCAGGAACTAACTGATTATTTACAGAAGTTTGTAATGTTGTAAATCCATTTGACAATGTTGTCAAGGAGCTAGATGCTGCAGGTAAGAGTTGATTTGCTTTCGTCTGCACATCAGATAGATTAGATACTTGTTGTTCTGAATTCTCTATACTTTCTTTTAATCCTCCTACTGTCATTAAAATTGTTTTTGCCGACTCAATAGTAGAATTAGAATTTTTAGAAATAGCTTCTGTCAGTTCTTTCTTTTGTTCCTCTGTAAGAGATTGATAAGTAGCTGTTGATTGAAGGTTTGCAAGAGTTTTCTCTTGTTCTGTCTGACTTTTGGTCACAATATCCTGAGCAAGAGTTGTTAGATTTGGCAAAGCTTCTGACAATGTACTTTTCAGTTGAGTATTATCTGATATTGTAAGAGCTTGTAGTGTTTTATTTAGTTCTCCTAAGCTTGTTGCCAATTGCGCTATTTCTTCATTTTGTTGAGATGAGGACTCTAATTGGCTTGAAATTTCTTTAATACCAGTATTTAATTGCTCCATTCCATCTCTTAGTGTATCTGATTGATTGGATAATTGACTTGTTCCGTTAGAAAGTTCTTTCACACTATTTGTATAAGCATTTACACCAACTGAAAATTGATTGAGACCTGTATCCAGTTGTGAAACGCCACCTGTATAAGACTTTATACCTGTATTTAGCTGATTTACACCTGTCACCAACTCAGGAGTTTTTGAAGCTAATTGACCAAGTCCAGTGTCAACTTGTGAGACAGCATTTGTATAACTTTGTAAACCACTATTAAAAGTTCCTAAACCAATATGTAATTGCTCTATAGCAGACACATAGCTAGATAAGCCTTTTGTAAATTGATCCGCTCCATTTGAAAAAGTTACACTTGAGTTAGCTAGAGTATTAAGATTTGTTGTCAATGTTTGACTTCCCGTCACCAACTGATCGGCTCCATTAGCTAATTGTTCACTTCCTTCAGCTGCCTTATTTATTCCAGACTTCAAATCATTCATTTTTTGAAATAAAGCCTTAGTGTACGTTTCAGTAACATTAGTAGAGACGGTTTGTTTTAATTGTGTCATTGCAGAATCACTCATCTTACTTGCAATAAAGCTATGCCCACTTGACGTCTGATAATCAATCTGCATCTGTTCAGGATGATTCGTTAGGATAGAAGTAGCTTTTTCAGATAGATCACTTGGTAAAGTCACTACCATGTAGTAGTCACCATCTTCTAGTCCTTTTTCCCCTTCCTCTTCATTAACAAAGTGAAAATCTAAAGCCTTATTTTCTTTTAAATTAGACACCATGTCATCACCAATTGTCATTGTCTGTCCATTATAAGAAGCTTCCTTATCTTTATTGACAACTGCCACAGGTAACTCCGATACTTGACCATATGGATCCCACATGGACGATAAAAATATAATGTTGTATAAAGCTGGAATGAGAGAAATCCCTATCATTACAATGATAAAGGTCGGTTTTTTAAATATTGCTTTCCATTCTTTAAACATGTTTCCTCCTTTTTTACACATATTGTCTAAATTTTTGATATAATAGATTATACATTAAAAAATCTAAATTACAAGATAAAAAATACTTTTTTAGACATATAGTCTATTTTTGTGTACGAGGAGAAATTATGAAAGAAAGTAACAAACGTTTAAAAACAAAACGAATTATCGAAAATGCCATGGTTCAATTATTGATGGACCAGCCCTTTGATCAAATTTCTACTGTCAAGTTAGCAGAAAAAGCCGGAATTAGTCGTTCCAGCTTTTACACTCACTACAAGGATAAGTATGATATGATTGAACTCTACCAAAGTAAGCTATTTCATACCTTTGAGTATATTTTCCAAAAACATGCTCATCACAAAAGAGATGCTATTTTAGAAGTATTTGAATATTTAGAGTCTGAGCCACTCTTGGCTGCACTCTTATCTGAAAATGGGACAAAAGAAATCCAGAATTTCTTGAGAAATAAGCTTCACATTATGCTTAGCACCGACCTTCAGAAACGCTTTATGAAACTACAACTCACTCCAATTGAATTAGAATACAGTAGTATTTATCTAACAAATGCCCTATTTGGTGTTTGCCAGACTTGGATTGCTCGTGGAAAAAAAGAAAGTCCGCAAGAAATGACAGACTTCCTTATGAAAATGTTAGGTGATGTCAACTAAAAAAAGAACACCAATGGTGTTCTTTTTATCTGACTCCGCCAGTAGGACTCGAACCTACGACATCATGATTAACAGTCATGCGCTACTACCAACTGAGCTATGGCGGATAAAATAGTCCGTACGGGATTCGAACCCGTGTTACCGCCGTGAAAAGGCGGTGTCTTAACCCCTTGACCAACGGACCATCTATCTGTAGCAGATATAACCATTATATCAATTTCTTACTAATTGTCAATCACTTTTTAGATTTTTTCTCTAGAATATCTTTTAGTTTGCGGACTTTTAAACGAGTAATTGGACAACGATGATCTTCATAAAAGACAACTTCTAAATTCTTTCGATCAATTTCTCTCACATTTCCCACATTGACAAGGAAAGATTTATGGGAGCAATAAAATCGCTGGGTATGTTTGTCCTTTTCCTGAATATCTGTCATAGTTCCATAGAATTCTTTTGCAAAATTCTTACCAATAATCCGAAGTTTATGAGAAACTCCTGTAGTTTCGATATACAAAATGTCATGGTAAGGAATTTTCAAATCATTTCCTTTATAGTTGTAATCAAAATAGTCTACAACATCTTCGTTTTCAAGCAGCATGCTCTTAGTGTAAAAAATACTCTGCTCGATGCGTTTTTTGAACAATTCATCATTAATATCTTTATCAACAAAATCTAGGGCTGATACCTGGTATTTGTACGTTAAGGTAGCAAATTCAGATCGACTAGTAATAAAGACAATAATAGCATAAGGATTGTGATGACGGATAAATTGAGCCACTTCAAAGCCTTTTTTCTCGATTCCATGAATATCGATATCTAGGAAATAAAGCTGGTTTACTTCATCATTTTCGATATATTCCTTAAACTCACGAACTTTTCCTGTTGTCTTATATGAAATAGGAATATTCGATTCTTCTGAGATTTCATTCAATATTCTCTCTAGTCTCACTTGATGTTCAATAACATCTTCTAAAATTAATACTTTCATTCGAATTCCCTCTTAAATCTAATAATTTGTCTAAATGTGTTGTCTTCCATCTCTGTTTCTAAAATAATGTTGTCATACTTATCTAAAATCTCCTTGACATTATTAAGTCCTAGACCTCTATTTCTTCCCTTGGTAGAGAAACCTAAGGCAAATAAATCCTCTGAAGGCGTCATAGTGATTTTGCATGAATTCTGGATAACTATAACTGTTTCAAAATCCATTTTAATGACTGCAACTTCCATTTGTTTCAAATAACTATCTGCAGCACCTTCAACAGCATTGTTTAATAAAATGCTCATGATACGAACAAGATCAAGTAAATCTATTGACAGTCTAGTAATGATATCCTTTACTTCCAATGTAAACTCTACATCATTTTTTCGTGCATAGACAATCGATTGAGCAATTAAACTTCGTAAAGCAGAATCTTCTATATTATTTAAATCAAAGTAAGTATATTTTTCTGACCTCAATTTCTGATTTGCTTTTACTAAGACTTCATTGTAAACCCTGTTAATTTCTTGTAAATCTCCACTGTCAATCGCCATTTGCATGCTAACAAGCATCCCTGCATAGTCATGACGAAAACCTCGAATTTCATTATACAACTCCACAATTTCATCAGTATAAGTCTGTAAATGCTTTTGTTCAAATTTCTTTTGTTTTAGAGCAATCTCTTTTTCAATTTGAACCTTGTGAGAATTCATTGCAAAGAAAATCAATAACAAGCAAATAAAAACAATGGTTGATAAAATACTTCCGAAGCTATTTAAATGATGAGTTGTACTTACTATATCTGAAATAAACAATAAAATATGCAAACCAAAGAAAGCAACTATTACTTTTTTTAAAAAAGGGTACAGATAATCTTTATCAAAATAAGTAAGTTCTAAATGGAAATAAGTAATAATTTTTTTAATAATAAAATATGTTAGTAATAGTACTCCTAAATAAAACATCACTTCATGTTCTATCACAAAAGCATCACCTGTTATAGAGGATAGGGTTACTGATAAAAAAGTATGTGTACTATGATATAATAAAGACAATAGTAAACTGATAAACATTCCTTTATGCTTATCATACTTCTTTAAAACTACTATAGAAGTATATAGAATAAAAGGAAATATAAACTTTTCAATCCCTAACCCAGCTAATGAAATAAAGTCAAAGAAAAATTCAGCTACAGACTGATATACAAATATACAAGCTATAAATAAATATCTTTCTTTTTTAGTTACTTTACAAATTAATTCATAGCTTATTGTTAAAATAAAAATATGAAGAATAACTATTCCAAATCCTAATAAACTCATCCTATCACCCTATAATATTACTACTTTGTCCTATTTGAAAAAAGATGTTTAAAAAAGTAAGGTAGTCTTTTATCTCCACCTCGAATCTCCTGCAATTCTGTCTCTGTTACTTCTTTAAATTGTTCCAACTTTTCTGTATTTTTCATAATGAAATCTCCTGTATTATTTTTTCTTGTAAGTTAACTTACACATCTATTATACAAAATGAAGAACATGTAAGAAAAAATTCTTCCCAACTGTACATTTTTGCACCTGAAACGCACTTTTTTAAGAAAAAAGCTGGGATTTACCCCAGCTTTGCATCTAAAATTGATCCCAGCAGGATTCGAACCTGCGACCGTTCGCTTAGAAGGCGAATGCTCTATCCAGCTGAGCTATGAGACCTAACATGACCATTCTATCAAAAAACAAGAGCTAAGTCAATCTTCTATTTGTGGTAAGGAGAACCTTGCTGAATTGTAAAAGCACGGTAAATTTGTTCAACTAAAACCAATCTCATTAATTGATGTGGTAATGTCAGACGTCCAAAACTGACAGAAAGATTGGCCCTATTTTTTACAACAGGAGCTAGACCCAAACTTCCTCCAATGATAAAAGTAAGCGTTGAGTATCCTTTGATAGAAGCTTGCTCTAGTTGCTTACTAAATTCCTCTGAGGAGAGTGTTTTTCCTTCAATGGCTAATACAACGACAAAGTCCCTTTCTCCAACCTTAGAAAGAATTCTTTCACCTTCTGTTTCCAAGATTTTTTGATTTTCTAATTCACTGGCTTTGTCAGGTGTCTTCTCATCAGTGAGCTCAATCATTTCTAATTTGGCGAAACGTGAAATTCGTTTGGTATATTCAGCAATTCCATCTTTAAGGTATTTTTCTTTTAATTTTCCTACTGTTACAATTTTTATTTTCATTCTTCTATTCTATCATATCCACACTTCATTTCACATCTTATACACAAAAAAATCATTCAAAATTACAAGTGAATTCACAGAATAAAGCGAGTTATCCACAACTTGTGTAAAACTTTAAGCTTTTAAGTTTGGATTAAGTTAATAGGTTTATAATCTGAGTAAATAAATAACAAACGGAGGCGTTTATGAAACACTTACAAAAATTTTACAAAAAGGTAGTTAAAGTTCTTGTAATCATTCTAATCGGATTTTTAAGTGGTGCCTTAGGAAGTTTCGTAACATTACAACTTTATCAAAAACAAGGAAATCAAGCTACAAATAATAATTCTGGCACTGTCACTCAAACATCCTATAAGAATGAAAATTCAACCACTCAAGCAGTAAATAAAGTTAAGGATGCTGTTGTCTCAATCATTACTTATTCTTCTAGCAGTAGACAAAGCAGTGTATTTAATGGTGATGAAACTAATTCTGATTCAGACAATCAACAAATCGCGAGTGAGGGATCAGGTGTTATCTATAAAAAAGATGATAAAGATGCCTATCTTGTAACTAATACTCACGTTATCAATGGAGCTTCAAAAGTTGATATTCGCTTGGCAGATGGTACCAAGGTTCCTGGTGAAATTGTCGGATCTGATACTTTCTCTGATATTGCTGTCGTTAAAATTTCTTCAGAAAAAGTTACAACAGTGGCAGAATTTGGAGATTCAAGTCAACTTAGTGTTGGAGAAACAGCGATTGCTATCGGTAGTCCTTTAGGTTCAGAATATGCTAATACAGTTACACAGGGGATTATTTCAAGTCTTAATCGAAATGTTTCTCTAAAATCTGAAGATGGTCAAGCTATTTCAACAAAAGCCATTCAAACAGATACAGCCATTAACCCTGGTAACTCTGGTGGTCCACTTGTAAATATTCAAGGACAAGTAATTGGTATTACATCAAGTAAAATTGCAAGTAATGGTGGAACATCTGTAGAAGGTCTTGGTTTTGCAATTCCTTCAAACGATGCACAAAATATCATTAAACAGCTTGAAAGTAATGGTAAAGTGACTCGTCCAGCTCTTGGAATTCAAATGGTCAATCTGTCAAATGTTGGAGCTAGTGATCTTAGAAAACTTAACATTCCAAGTGGCCTCACTTCAGGTGTAATTGTTCGATCTGTTCAAAACAATATGCCAGCAAATGGACACCTTCAAAAATACGATGTCATTACCAAAGTTGACGACAAAGAGATTGCCTCATCAACAGACCTACAACATGCTCTTTACAATCATGCTATTGGAGATACTATCAAAGTAACCTACTACCGTAACGGTAAGGAGGAAACAACCTCAATTAAACTAGATAAGAATTCTAGTGATTTAGAGTCTTAATTGACATCAGTGTAAAGAAAACTTTACAGAAAGTAAAAGATATGTTAGTGTAGAATCATGGAAAAATTTGAAATGATTTCTATCTCTGAAATACAAAAGAATCCTTACCAACCTCGAAAAGAATTTGATACAGAAAAACTAAAGGAATTAGCTCAGTCAATCAAAGAAAATGGGCTCATCCAGCCAATCATTGTTCGTCAATCTCCTGTAATTGGTTATGAAATCCTTGCAGGAGAGAGACGATATCGGGCTTCTCTCTTGGCTGGTCTGACCTCTATTCCAGCCGTTGTAAAGCACCTCTCAGATCAGGAAATGATGATCCAGTCAATCATTGAGAATTTGCAGAGAGAAAATTTAAATCCTGTTGAAGAAGCACGCGCCTATGAATCTTTAGTAGAAAAAGGATTTACTCACACTGAAATAGCAGATAAAATGGGGAAATCTCGTCCTTATATCACTAATTTTATTCGTTTACTTTCCCTACCAGAATATATCTTAACTGAAGTAGAAAATGGAAAAATTTCTCAAGCGCATGCACGTTCACTAGTTGGTTTAGACAAAGAGCAGCAAGACTATTTCTTCCAACTAATCAAAAATGAAGATATTTCTGTGAGAAAGTTAGAAGCACTTCTTACAGAGAAAAAACACAAGAAGCAGAAAAAAAGTGATTCTTTCATCAAAGATGAAGAAGATAAATTAAAAAAAATACTCGGTTTAAGTGTAGAAATTAAACTTTCAAAAAAAGATACTGGAAAGATTATTATCTCCTTTTCAAGTCAAGAAGAATACGATAGAATTATTAACAGCCTGAAATAAGGCTGTTCTTTTATTTTCTCAACCCACAAATTTATCCACTAATTTTTTTTATCAAAAAGCCTACTAAATCAAGGATTCTTCTATTTATCCCCAACCTGTGGATAAATACTGCTAACATTGTGGATTCTTTTCCCCAATCTGTGGAAAAATCCTACTATCTATGGTAAAATAAGTCTAGCACTAAACTACTAAAATCATAGTAAAGGAGGAAAAAATAGTTGAAAGAAAAGCAATTTTGGAATCGTATTTTAGAATTTGCTCAAGAAAGATTGACTCGATCTATGTATGATTTCTATGCTACACCTGCTGAACTCATCAAAGTAGAAGAAAACACAGCTACTATATTTCTACCGAGATCAGAGATGGAAATGGTGTGGGAAAAGCAATTAAAAGATATTATCATTGCTGCTGGTTTTGAAATTTATGATTCTGAAATCAAACCTCACTATATTTTCACTAAACCTCAGAGTACAGAATCTCCTCAAGTAAATGATACGAATAGTGTCTCTACTTACGATTACACATCTGTACTACCAACGATTCCCTATTCTGAAACAGGATTAAAAGAAAAATATACCTTTGATAACTTTATTCAAGGTGATGGGAATGTTTGGGCGGTATCTGCTGCACTAGCTGTATCTGAAGATTTAGCTCTGACCTATAATCCTCTTTTCATCTATGGAGGACCTGGTCTTGGAAAGACTCACTTGCTCAATGCGATTGGAAATGAGATTTTGAAAAATATTCCTGATGCGCGTGTCAAGTACATTCCTGCCGAAAGCTTTATCAATGACTTTCTTGAACACTTGCGACTTGGGGAAATGGAAAAGTTCAAAAAAACTTACCGTAGCCTTGATCTCTTATTGATCGATGATATCCAATCTCTCAGTGGCAAAAAAGTCGCGACCCAGGAAGAATTTTTCAATACCTTCAATGCTCTTCATGATAAGCAGAAACAGATTGTCCTAACCAGTGATCGAAGTCCTAAACACCTAGAAGGACTTGAAGAGAGACTTGTCACACGCTTTAGCTGGGGATTGACGCAAAATATCACTCCTCCTGACTTTGAGACACGTATCGCCATTCTTCAAAGTAAAACAGAGCACTTGGATTACCATTTCCAAAGTGATACTCTGGAATACTTGGCTGGCCAATTTGATTCAAATGTTCGAGAATTGGAAGGAGCAATCAACGATATCACCTTAATTGCCAGAGTGAAGAAGATTAAGGATATTACTATTGATATTGCTGCGGAAGCTATTAGAGCACGTAAGCAAGACGCCCGCCAGATACTTGTTATTCCAATTGAGAAAATCCAAACTGAAGTTGGTAATTTTTATGGAGTGAGTGTCAAAGAAATGAAGGGGACGAGACGAGTTCAAAACATCGTTTTAGCGCGTCAAGTTGCTATGTATCTAGCTAGAGAACTGACAGATAACAGTCTTCCGAAAATCGGAAAAGAATTTGGTGGAAAGGATCACACCACCGTGATTCATGCCCATGCTAAAATCAAATCATTGATTGACGAAGACGATAATTTACGTTTAGAAATAGAAGCAATCAAAAAGAAAATTAAGTAGCTTGTGGATAAGTTTTCCTTTCTTATCTTTTTTATCCACATTTTTTAAACAAGCTTAGAAGCTTAAGTTTACTAAATAGCACTTAGTTTTCCACAGAATTCACAAACTCTATTATTACTATTAACTTTCTAATACTAAAAATAAATAAAGGAGAATCCATGATTCATTTTTCAATCAATAAAAATTTATTTCTACAAGCCTTAAATACTACAAAACGAGCAATAAGCTCTAAAAACGCTATTCCAATTTTATCAACAATCAAAATTGACGTTACAAATGAAGGAATTACTTTAATTGGATCAAACGGTCAAATTTCTATTGAAAATTTCATTTCTCAAAAGAATGAAGATGCTGGTCTCTTGATCACTTCTTTGGGTTCGATTCTTCTTGAAGCTTCTTTCTTTATCAATGTTGTATCCAGTCTTCCAGATGTAACGCTAGATTTCAAAGAGATTGAACAAAAACAAATTGTCTTAACCAGTGGCAAATCAGAAATTACTCTAAAAGGAAAAGATAGCGAACAATACCCACGAATCCAAGAAATTTCAGCTAGCACACCTTTGGTTCTTGAAACCAAACTACTCAAGAAAATTATCAATGAAACAGCATTTGCTGCAAGTACGCAAGAAAGTCGTCCAATTTTGACTGGTGTCCATTTTGTTTTGAGCCAACACAAGGAACTAAAAACAGTTGCGACAGACTCACACCGCCTTAGCCAGAAGAAATTGACTCTTGAAAAAAATGGTGATGATTTCGATGTAGTAATTCCTAGTCGCTCTCTACGTGAATTTTCAGCTGTATTTACGGATGATATTGAAACAGTGGAGATTTTCTTTGCCAATAATCAAATCCTCTTTAGAAGCGAAAATATTAGTTTCTATACTCGTCTCCTAGAAGGTAATTATCCTGATACAGATCGCTTGATTCCAACAGACTTTAACACTACAATTACTTTTGATGTGGTTAATTTGCGTCAATCTATGGAGCGTGCACGTCTCTTATCAAGTGCGACTCAAAACGGTACTGTGAAGCTTGAAATTAAAGGTGGGGTTGTTAGCGCCCATGTTCACTCTCCAGAAGTTGGTAAAGTAAACGAAGAAATCGATACAGAGCAGGTGACCGGGGATGATTTAACTATTAGTTTTAACCCAACTTACTTGATTGATTCCCTCAAGGCTTTAAATAGCGAAAAGGTGACTATTAGCTTTATCTCATCAGTTCGTCCATTTACTCTTGTGCCAGCAGATACTGACGAAGATTTCATGCAGCTTATCACACCAGTTCGAACAAATTAAGTGAAAGAGGTTGAGCCTGGCTCGCCTCTTTTATGATATAATCAAAAAAGAAAAGGAGAGTAGTATGTATCAAGTTGGAAATTTTGTTGAGATGAAAAAACCACATGCTTGTACAATTAAATCAACAGGTAAAAAGGCCAATCGTTGGGAAATTACACGTGTAGGGGCAGATATCAAAATAAAGTGTAGCAATTGTGACCACCTTGTCATGATGAGTCGCTATGATTTTGAACGAAAAATGAATAAGATTATTGACTAAGAACCCTTAGTTAGAGGGTTAGCAAGTTTTCCCTTTTTGTGTTATAATGTTAGGGATTGAAATGAGAACGGAGAATGAGAAACTATGGCTTTAACAGCAGGTATCGTTGGTTTGCCAAACGTTGGTAAATCAACCCTTTTTAATGCAATTACAAAAGCAGGAGCAGAGGCGGCAAACTACCCATTTGCGACTATTGATCCAAACGTTGGGATGGTGGAAGTTCCAGATGAACGCCTACAAAAACTAACAGAAATGATTACACCTAAAAAGACAGTCCCAACAACCTTTGAATTTACAGATATTGCAGGGATTGTAAAAGGAGCATCAAAAGGAGAAGGTCTAGGTAATAAATTCTTGGCCAATATCCGTGAAGTAGACGCGATTGTTCACGTAGTTCGTGCTTTTGATGATGAAAATGTGATGCGCGAGCAAGGACGTGAAGACGCCTTTGTGGATCCACTTGCAGATATTGATACCATTAACCTAGAGTTGATTCTTGCTGACTTAGAATCAGTTAATAAACGCTATGCGCGTGTAGAAAAGATGGCACGTACGCAAAAAGATAAAGAATCAGTAGCAGAGTTTAACGTTCTTCAAAAAATCAAACCAGTTCTTGAAGATGGAAAATCAGCACGTACTATTGAATTTACAGATGAAGAGCAAAAAGTAGTCAAAGGTCTCTTCCTTTTAACCACTAAACCAGTTCTTTATGTTGCTAATGTGGATGAGGATGTAGTTTCAGATCCAGATTCTATCGAATATGTGAAGCAAATTCGTGAATTCGCAGCGACAGAAAATGCTGAGGTAGTAGTTATTTCCGCGCGTGCTGAGGAAGAAATTTCTGAGTTAGACGATGAGGATAAGCAAGAGTTTCTTGAAGCACTTGGGTTGACAGAATCAGGCGTTGACAAGTTGACTCGTGCAGCATATCACTTGCTTGGGCTTGGAACTTACTTCACAGCTGGTGAAAAAGAAGTCCGTGCTTGGACCTTTAAGCGAGGGATGAAAGCTCCTCAAGCAGCTGGTATTATCCACTCAGACTTTGAAAAAGGTTTTATTCGTGCAGTCACCATGTCATATGAGGATCTAGTGAAATATGGATCTGAAAAGGCTGTAAAAGAAGCTGGGCGCTTGCGTGAAGAAGGAAAAGAATATATCGTTCAAGATGGCGATATCATGGAATTCCGCTTTAACGTTTAATAACATTTAATAAATAGTGTTAATTAGGTTGGAAAAAAATTCCAACCCTTTTGGCTTTTGAAAGGAAAATAAATGACTAAATTACTTGTTGGATTAGGAAATCCAGGGGATAAATATTTTGAAACCAAGCACAACGTTGGATTTATGTTGATTGACCAACTAGCTAAAAAACAAAATGTCACCTTTACACATGACAAGATATTTCAAGCTGATCTAGCATCTTTTTCCTTCAATGGAGAAAAAATTTATCTCGTCAAACCAACAACATTTATGAATGAAAGTGGAAAAGCGGTTCATGCTTTATTGACTTACTATGGTTTGGATATTGAAGATTTACTCGTTATTTACGACGACCTTGACATGGAAGTCGGGAAAATTCGTTTAAGAGCAAAGGGATCAGCAGGTGGGCATAATGGTATCAAGTCTATTATTCAACATATAGGGACTCAGGTATTTAACCGTGTTAAAATAGGTATTGGAAGACCTAAAAAAGGCATGTCAGTGGTTCACCATGTTTTAAGTAAGTTTGATCAGGATGACTATGTGGGTATTTTACAGTCTATTGACAAGATTGACGATGCTGTAAACTACTATTTACAAGAGAAAAACTTTGAGAAAACAATGCAGAGGTATAACGGCTAAATGGTGACTTTATTAGATTTATTCTCAGAAAATGACCAGATAAAAAAATGGCATCAAAATCTGATAGATAAGAAAAGACAACTAATACTTGGTTTATCAACTTCTACCAAGGCTCTTGCAATTGCAAGCAGTCTAGAAAAAGAAAATAAGATTGTGTTACTGACTTCAACTTATGGAGAAGCAGAACGAATTATCAGTGATCTTCTTTCTCTCTTAGGAGAGGAACTTGTCTATCCATTTTTGGTTGATGACTCTCCTATGGTAGAGTTTTTGATGTCTTCGCAAGAAAAAATCATTTCGCGGGTTGAGGCCTTGCGTTTTTTGAGTGATCCGTCTAAGAAAGGGATTTTAGTTTGTAATATCGCAGCGAGTCGATTGATTTTACCCTCTCCGACTAGATTTAAAGAAAGTACTATAAAAATTGCAGTTGGCGAAGAATATGACCAACACGAGCTACTTCACCAGTTAAAGGAAATTGGATATCGAAAAGTTACTCAAGTACAGACACAAGGTGAGTTTAGTATTCGAGGAGACATTTTAGATATTTTTGAGATGTCTCAGTTAGAACCTTTCCGAATCGAGTTTTTTGGCGATGAAGTAGATGGTATTCGTACTTTTGAAGTCGAAACACAATTATCGAAAGAAAATCAGACAAACCTCACTATCTTTCCAGCTAGCGACATACTTTTGAGAGAAAAAGATTATCAACGAGGACAGTCAGCTTTAGAAAAGCAAATTTCAAAGACTCTATCACCAATTTTAAAATCATATTTGGAAGAGATTTTGTCAAGTTTTCATCAAAAACAAGTACATTCAGATAGTCGAAAGTTTTTGTCCTTATGTTACGATAAAACATGGACTGTATTTGATTATATTGAAAAAGATACACCAGTATTCTTTGATGACTATCAAAAATTGATGAATCAGTATGAATCCTTTGAAAGAGAATTAGCACAATACTTTACAGAAGATTTACAGAATGGTAAATCATTTTCTGGGATGCAGTATTTTGCAGATACAGAGCAAACCTATAAAAAACAAAGTCCAGTTACCTTTTTCTCTAATCTGCAAAAGGGCTTAGGAAACCTCAAATTTGATCACATTTATCAATTTAATCAATACCCCATGCAAGAGTTTTTCAATCAGTTTTCTTTTCTTAAAGAAGAAATTGAGCGATACAAAAAAATGGACTACACCATTGTTTTGCAGTCTAGCAATTCAATGGGCAGTAAAACATTGGAAGATGTTTTAGAGGAATACCAGATCAAATTGGATTCCAAAGATAAGTCAAGTATCTGTAAAGAATCTGTAAACTTGATTGAGGGTAATCTAAGACATGGTTTTCATTTTGTAGATGAAAAAATTCTCTTGATTACTGAACATGAGATTTTTCAAAAGAAATTAAAACGTCGGTTTAGAAGACAACATGCTTCAAATGCAGAGCGATTAAAAGATTATAATGAACTTGAAAAAGGGGACTACGTTGTTCACCATATCCATGGAATTGGTCAATATTTAGGAATCGAAACAATTGAAATCCAAGGTATTCACCGTGATTATGTCAGTGTACAGTATCAAAATGGTGACCAAATCTCCATCCCAGTAGAGCAGATTCAGTTACTGTCCAAATATGTTTCAAGTGATGGGAAACCTCCAAAACTCAATAAATTAAATGATGGTCATTTCAAAAAGGCCAAGCAAAAAGTTAAGAACCAAGTAGAGGATATAGCTGACGATTTAATCAAGCTTTATTCTGAGCGTAGTCAGTTGAAGGGGTTTGCTTTCTCGGCTGATGATGAAGATCAACATGCTTTTGATGATGCCTTCCCTTATGTCGAAACAGATGATCAACTTCGTAGTATTGAGGAAATCAAGAGAGATATGCAGGATTCTCACCCCATGGATCGACTTTTGGTTGGAGATGTTGGTTTTGGGAAGACTGAAGTAGCAATGCGTGCTGCTTTTAAGGCAGTCAATGATCACAAACAGGTGGTCGTTCTAGTTCCAACGACGGTTTTAGCGCAACAGCACTATACGAATTTTAAGGAACGATTCCAAAATTTTGCTGTTAATATTGATGTGTTGAGTCGCTTTAGAAGTAAAAAAGAGCAGGCAGAAACACTTGAAAAACTAAAGAATGGTCAAGTCGATATTTTGATTGGAACGCATCGTGTTTTGTCAAAAGATGTTGTGTTTTCAGATTTGGGATTGATGATTATTGATGAAGAACAACGATTCGGTGTTAAGCATAAGGAAACTTTGAAAGAGCTAAAAAAACAAGTAGATGTTCTAACCTTGACAGCAACGCCAATCCCTCGTACTCTCCACATGTCTATGCTGGGAATCCGAGATTTGTCTGTTATTGAAACTCCTCCAACCAATCGCTATCCTGTTCAAACCTATGTATTAGAGAAGAATGATAGTGTCATTCGTGATGCTGTCTTGCGTGAAATGGAGCGTGGAGGTCAAGTTTACTATCTTTACAACAAAGTTGACACTATTGATAAGAAGGTTTCAGAATTACAGGAGTTGATTCCAGAGGCTTCGATTGGATATGTTCATGGACAAATGAGTGAAATTCAGTTGGAAAATACTCTACTTGATTTCATTGAAGGTCAGTATGATATTTTGGTGACGACTACTATTATTGAGACAGGGGTAGACATTCCAAATGCCAATACCTTATTTATTGAAAATGCAGACCATATGGGCTTGTCAACCTTGTATCAATTAAGAGGAAGAGTCGGTCGTAGTAATCGTATTGCTTATGCTTATCTCATGTATCGTCCAGAAAAATCAATTAGTGAAGTTTCTGAGAAGAGATTAGAAGCGATTAAGGGATTTACAGAATTAGGCTCAGGATTTAAGATTGCTATGCGAGATCTTTCGATTCGTGGAGCAGGAAATCTCCTAGGAAAATCGCAGTCTGGTTTCATTGATTCTGTTGGTTTTGAATTGTATTCACAGTTATTAGAGGAAGCTATTGCTAAACGGAACGGTAATGGGAATAAAAGAACCAAAGGAAATGCTGAGTTGATTTTACAAATTGATGCTTATCTTCCTGATACTTATATTTCTGACCAACGACATAAGATTGAAATTTACAAGAAAATTCGTCAAATTGACAATCGTGTCAACTATGAAGAACTACAAGAAGAATTGATGGATCGATTTGGAGAATACCCAGATGTAGTAGCATACCTTTTAGAGATTGGCTTGGTTAAATCATATTTTGACAAGGTCTTTGTAGAACGTGTGGAAAGAAAAGAAAATAAGATTACAGTTCAATTTGAAAAAGTCACTCAACGACTGTTCTTGGCTCAAGATTATTTTAAAGCCTTATCCGCAACGAACTTAAAAGCAGCCATAGCTGAGAATAGAGGATTAATGGAAGTTGTATTTGATGTCCGAAACAAGAAGGATTATGAAATTTTAGAAGGTTTGCTGATTTTTGGAGAAAGTTTATTAGAGATAAAAGAATCAAAGGAAGCAAATCCCATTTAACATTTTTCTTCTATAAAAAGGATAAAAATGGTACAATAATAATTTGAGGTAATAAAAATGAGATTAGACAAGTATTTAAAAGTATCACGAATTATTAAGCGTCGCACAGTCGCAAAAGAAGTAGCAGATAAAGGTAGAATTAAAGTGAATGGAATTTTGGCCAAAAGTTCAACGGATTTAAAAGTTGATGACCAAATTGAAATTCGCTTTGGAAATAAGTTGTTGCTTGTTAAAGTACTAGAGATGAAAGATAGTACGAAAAAAGAAGATGCAGCAGGCATGTATGAAATTCTCAGTGAAACACGGGTAGAAGAAAATGTCTAGAAATATTGTACAGATGAATAATTCTTTTATTCAAAATGAACATCAACGTCGTCGTTACCTGATGAAGGAGAGACAAAAACGAAATCGTTTCATGGGTTGGGTCCTTATTTTGATGATTTTGTTGTTTATTTTACCAACTTATAACTTGGCCCAAAGCTATGATCAGTTACTGCAACGCCGTCAGCAATTAACAGAGTTGAAAGAGCAGTACCAAACTCTTAGTGACGAAAAGGATAAGGAATCTGCTTTTGCTGCAAAGTTAAAAGATGAAGACTATGTAGCAAAATACGCACGCGCCAAGTACTATTACTCAAAGAAACGAGAAGCAATTTATACAATTCCTGATTTGCTTCCGAGGTAATGTCATGGAAAATTTATTGGAAGTTGTTGAGCAATTTTTAAGTTTGTCAGATGAAAAATTAGAGGAATTGGCAGCTAAAAACCATTTATTACGATTACAAGAAGAAAGGGAAGAGAAGAATGCGTAAGTTCTTAGTAGTTTTACTGCTACCTGCTTTTATCATAACCTCAAGAGTAGTTAGCACAGAAAAACAGCTTCCTTACTCTTCACAAGAAATTTAT
Organism: Streptococcus sp. 27098_8_23; assembly: GCF_041432195.1. GTDB lineage: Bacteria > Bacillota > Bacilli > Lactobacillales > Streptococcaceae > Streptococcus. The sequence goes on from NZ_JAPVZF010000002.1 coordinate 299,270, forward strand.
TATCTAACTGAGTCTGATTATGGATTCTACTATAAGGAAACTCTGGAATCCCCAATGGTATATGGAGAAACAGCAGTCTATGCTAATGAGGATCTTGTCAAGGAGTCTGGTAAATTAACTCTTGGAAATGCCTTTAAAATCGTAGAATGGCGTTTAAATAGACAAGGTGTTCCTGTTTTTAAATTAGATAATCACCAGTTTATCCTTGCAGATAAGCGTTTGGTCTATGATCAAAGTCAAGTTCAAACTCAAAATAGACAAGTATGGTTGGAGCCGGGGTTTGTTATCTATAACAGCCCCTATGATGCGAAAGAAATTTCTTCATCTCTCTCTCCCTATCAACTTGTAACGGTGGATAGAACTCTCTTTGCTGAGGGACAAGAATTTCTTCATATTGATCAAGTTGGGTGGGTATCAAAAGAGTTCGTCTCAGAAGAAGACAATCGCATCCAGAAGGTTCAAGAAATTTTATCAAACAACTATCAGAATGAAAATTATTCTATTTATGTTAAACAACTGAGTACAGGTAAAGAGGCTGGGGTGAATGAAGACAGCAAACTTTATGCAGCTAGCATCTTGAAACTAGCCTACCTTTATTACGCTCAAGATAAGATAAATCAAGGGGAATATACGCTAGACAGTAGCTTCAAGTATATCCCAGAAGTAAATAGTTTCCCTGGGTCCTATAAACCAGAAGGTAGTGGTAGCTTACCTAAAAAAGAAGATAACAAAGAATACAGTCTTCAACAGTTAATTACCAAGGTAACAAAAGAGTCTGATAATGTTGCTCATAATATTTTAGGTTATTACGTGACCAATCAATCTGACGGGGCTTTTAAAGAAAAAATGTCCACCATTATGGGCGAAGATTGGGATGTGAATGATAAACTGACTTCTTCAAAAATGGCTGGAAAAGTCATGGAAGCTATTTATAATCAGAATGGTTTTGTCCTAGAGTCTCTAGGTAAGACTGATTTTGACAACCAAAGAATCGCAAAAGGTGTTTCGGTTAAGGTAGCTCATAAAATTGGAGATGCCGATGAGTTTAAACATGACACTGCCATTGTTTATACGGATTCTCCTTTCGTTCTTTCCATTTTCACCAAAAATTCTGATTATGATACTATTGCTAAGATAGCCAAGGATGTCTATGAGGTTCTAAAATGAGGGACCAGGATTTTTTAAATCATTTTCTCCGAAAAGAGTATTTCAAAAAACATTCTAAAGTCGTATTAGCTTTGTCTGGCGGACTGGACTCAATGTTTTTATTCCAGCTATTGTCTACTTATCAAAATGAGTTAGAAATTGAGTTGATTTTAGCACATGTCAATCACAAGCAGAGAAGGGAATCTGACTGGGAGGAAAATGAACTAAGGAAGTTAGCTGATGCAGCTGAACTTCCTATTTATATCACAAGCTTCTTAGGAGACTTTTCAGAAGCGCGTGCTCGAGAGTTTCGTTATGATTTTTTTAGGAAAATCATGAAAGAGATTGGAGCGACTGCCTTGGTTACTGCCCACCATGCAGATGATCAAGTTGAAACGATTTTGATGCGCTTGATTCGAGGAAGTCGGCTCCGTTATTTAACAGGAATAAAAGAAAGCCAAGTAGTTGATGGAATTGAAATCATTCGTCCCTTGTTGCATTTTCATAAAAAGGATTTTCCACCAATTGTTCATTTTGAAGATCAAACAAATCAGGAAAATACCTATTTTCGCAATCGCATTCGGAATAGGTATTTACCAGAGCTTGAAAAAGAAAATCCTCGTCTTAAATCCGCCCTTTTAGATTTAGGAAGGGAAATTTCAGATTACCAAGCAACAATAACGGAACTTTCGAAACAAATTGATGTGGAAGATTTGAATGAGCTATTTTCATACTCTCAACAAACTCAAGGAATCTTGCTCCAAAACTATCTTAATCAATTTCCAGACTTAAATCTGACAAAGGCTCAGTTTGCTGAAGTTCGACAGATTTTAGCAACGAAAAGTCAGTATCGTCATTCTCTTAAAAATGGCTACGAATTGATAAAAGAGTATCAACGGTTTCAAATTTGTAAAATCAGTCCTCAGGCCGATGAAAAGGAAGATGAACTTGTGTTACACTATCAAAATCAAGTTCGATATAAGGGCTATTTATTTTCCTTTGGCATTCCTATTGAAGGGGATTTTGTTCAAAAAGTAACGGTTTCACGGGAAACATCTGTATATATTAGATGTCGAAAACCTGGCGATATTATTAGGCTGAATGGTTATCGAAAGAAACTGAGACGCTTATTTATAGATTTAAAAATCCCTATTGAAAAACGAAAAACAACCCCTATTATTGAGCAATTTGGAGAAATTGTCTCAATTTCAGGAATTGCGACCAGTGATTTGAGTAAAAACACGAAAAATGATATAATGAACACTGTAATTTATATAGAAAAAATAGATAGGTAAAAAGATGTTAGAACACGATATTAAAAAAATCCTCGTTTCACATGATGAAATTACAGAAGCGGCTAAAAAGCTAGGTGAACAATTAACCAAAGACTATGAGGGGAAAAATCCAATTCTTATTGGAATTTTGAAAGGATCGATTCCTTTTATGGCTGAATTGGTTAAACATATTGATACGCATATTGAGATGGATTTCATGATGGTATCTAGTTACCATGGTGGAACAGCAAGTAGTGGTGTCATCAATATCAAGCAAGACGTGACGCAAGATATCAAAGGAAGACATGTTTTATTTGTAGAGGATATCATCGATACAGGTCAAACCTTGAAGAATTTGCGAGATATGTTTATTGCAAGAGAAGCAGCTTCTGTTAAAATCGCGACTTTGTTGGACAAACCAGAGGGACGCGTTGTTGAAATTGAAGCGGATTACACTTGCTTTACTATTCCAAATGAGTTTGTAGTAGGTTATGGTTTGGACTATAAAGAAAATTATCGTAACCTTCCTTATGTCGGAGTTTTGAAAGAAGAAGTTTATTCAAATTAGAAAGATCTATCTTTAATGAAAAAACAAAATAATGGTTTAGTTAGAAATCCATTTCTATACTTGTTAATTATCTTCTTCCTAGTGACAGGATTCCAGTATTTTTACTCTGGAAATACTGCTGGGCGAAGCGAAAAAATTAACTATACAGAATTGGTAAAAGAAATTACAGCAGACAATGTAAAAGAATTAACCTATCAGCCAAATGGCAGCATCATTGAAGTGTCTGGTGTTTATAAAAATCCTAAGACTAGTAAAGAAGAAACAGGAATTCAATTTTTCACTCCTACAGCTACAACAGTAGAAAGATTCTCAAGTACTATTCTTCCGTCTGATTCAACAGTTTCAGAATTGCAAAAACTTGCTTCTGAACATCAGGCAGAAGTAACAGTCAAACATGAGAGTTCAAGCGGTATGTGGATCAATATCCTTGTCTCTGTTGTGCCATTTGCTATTCTTTTCTTCTTCCTATTCTCTATGATGGGAAATATGGGAGGGAATAGTGGCCGAAATCCAATGAGTTTTGGACGTAGCAAGGCCAAAGCTGCAAACAAAGAAGATATCAAGGTACGATTCTCAGATGTTGCTGGTGCCGAGGAAGAAAAACAAGAATTAGTAGAAGTTGTTGAATTCCTAAAAGATCCAAAACGATTTACCAAACTTGGTGCGCGTATTCCTGCAGGTGTTCTTTTAGAGGGACCTCCGGGAACAGGTAAGACCTTACTTGCTAAGGCGGTTGCTGGAGAAGCAGGAGTTCCATTCTTTAGCATCTCAGGATCGGACTTTGTAGAAATGTTTGTCGGAGTTGGGGCTAGCCGAGTTCGTTCACTTTTTGAGGATGCAAAAAAAGCAGCGCCAGCCATCATCTTTATCGATGAAATTGATGCCGTTGGTCGCCAACGTGGTGTCGGTCTTGGTGGAGGTAATGATGAACGTGAACAAACCTTGAACCAACTCTTGATTGAGATGGATGGTTTTGAGGGAAATGAAGGAATTATTGTTATCGCTGCGACGAACCGTTCAGATGTTCTAGATCCAGCTCTTCTCCGTCCAGGACGTTTTGATAGAAAAGTCTTAGTTGGTCGCCCTGATGTTAAAGGTCGTGAAGCAATCTTGAAAGTTCACGCTAAAAATAAACCTCTGGCAGACGATGTGGATTTGAAACTAGTTGCCCAACAAACTCCAGGTTTTGTGGGAGCTGACTTGGAAAATGTTCTAAATGAGGCAGCCTTGGTTGCAGCCCGTCGCAACAAGTCAGTCATTGATGCTTCAGATATTGATGAGGCAGAAGACAGAGTGATTGCTGGACCATCTAAGAAGGATAAAACAGTATCACAAAGAGAACGGGAATTGGTTGCTTATCATGAGGCTGGACATACTATTGTTGGTTTAGTCTTGTCAAATGCCCGTGTTGTTCATAAAGTTACCATTGTACCACGTGGACGTGCAGGTGGTTACATGATTGCGCTTCCGAAAGAGGATCAAATGCTTCTATCTAAGGAAGACATGAAAGAACAATTAGCAGGTTTGATGGGTGGTCGTGTAGCTGAAGAGATTATCTTTAATGTCCAAACGACAGGAGCTTCAAATGACTTTGAACAAGCTACACAGATGGCGCGTGCAATGGTCACTGAATACGGTATGAGTGAAAAACTTGGCCCAGTTCAATACGAAGGTAATCATGCTATGTTTGGTGCACAAAGTCCTCAAAAATCAATTTCAGAACAAACAGCCTATGAGATTGACGAGGAAGTTCGTTCATTATTAAATGAGGCACGAAACAAAGCAGCTGAAATCATCCAATCAAATCGTGAAACTCATAAGTTGATTGCAGAAGCATTGTTGAAATACGAAACATTAGATAGTACACAGATTAAATCTCTTTACGAAACAGGGAAAATGCCTGAGACAGTAGAAGAGGAATCCCATGCACTATCTTATGATGAAGTAAAATCAAAAATGAGTGAAGAAAAATAAATTTAGAGAGGTTCAACCTCTCTTTTATGTTCTAATGTGATGGCTACCGAGCAGATGCCTTGATAGTCGATCCTCCTCGTACAGGTTTAGATGATAAGCTGTTGGATACCATTCTAACCTATGTTCCAGAAAAATGGTCTATGTATCCTGCAATGTTTCGACCTTGGCTCGAGATTTGGTTAAACTGGTAAAAGTTTATGATCTCCAGTATATCCAGTCAGTCGATATGTTTCCCCACACTGCACGAACAGAAGCAGTAGTCAAGTTAGTGAAGAAAAGAAAAAATTAAATTCACTAAAAAAAGTCCTTGACAAAGGTAAAAAAGTAGGTATAATAGAAAGAGTTGAAAAGCTCAAGGTCCGTTGGTCAAGGGGTTAAGACACCGCCTTTTCACGGCGGTAACACGGGTTCGAATCCCGTACGGACTATGGTGTATTGCGGTTAAAAAAACTTGAAAAAAGTTTAAAAAATCTGTTGACAGAGGCAGATGGCTGTGATATACTAATATAGTTGTCGCTTGAGAGAGATTGAGTGACAAAGACCTTTGAAAACTGAACAAGACGAACCAATGTGCAGGGCACTATAACTGAGGTTATAGTACTGAACAATGAAAAAACAATAAATCTGTCAGTGACAGAAATGAGTGAGAACTCAAACTTTTAATGAGAGTTTGATCCTGGCTCAGGACGAACGCTGGCGGCGTGCCTAATACATGCAAGTAGAACGCTGAAGGAGGAGCTTGCT